>CAZMWA010000215.1:0-37555 GCA_964569405.1 uncultured Vicinamibacteraceae bacterium
GCGCACCGGGCCGCGGGCCAGCGGCCGGTTCGCCTGCGCGCGACGGGGATCGGCGCCGACGGTCCCGAGGACCGGGGGCTGGCCGAGCGCTGCCTCGTCGGCTTCAGCACCGGGCCGCCGATGCTGCCCGGCGGCTACAACAACAACATCCAGGTGTTCCAGGCGCCGGGCTACGTCGTGCTGCTCGCCGAGATGGTCCACGACGTCCGCGTGGTGCCGGTGGACGGCCGGCCGCACCTGCCGCCCGGCATCCGCCAGTGGCTCGGCGACTCGCGCGGGCGCTGGGAGGGCGACACCCTCGTGGTCGAGACGACCAACTTCAGCGACAAGATCGCCAGCTTCAGCCCGATGGCGTTCGACCGGGAGCGGGGCGGGTTCGGATCGCTGGCGCTGGGCACCGGCGAGTCGCTGCGCCTCGTCGAGCGCTTCACGCGGGTCGACGCGGACACGCTGCAATACGAGTTCACCATCGATGATCCGGTGACGTTCACGCGGCCGCTGACTGCCCGCCTGCCGATGCAGCGCAGCGATCTGCCGCTCTACGAGTACGCCTGTCACGAGGGCAACTACGGCCTGCTGAACATTCTGCTGGGCGCCCGCGCCGAGGAGGCGGAGCAGGCCGCCGGCGCGAGCCGCTGACGCCCGCGCCGGAGGGAACGGTGTAGGGAATCGAGATGCGTCGACGAGTTCGTCAGGCGGCCGCCGCAACCGCGTCGGTCCTGTGGCTGGGCGCGGCGGCGGCCGCGCCCGCGCTGGCCCAGGGCGACGCCCCGCGGACGCCGTGGGGCCATCCGGACCTGCAGGGCGTCTGGGACCATCGCACGATCACCCCGCTCGAGCGGCCGGCGGAGCTCGCCGATCGCGAGTTCCTCACCGCCGAGGAGGCCGCGAGCCTCGAGCAGGCCGCCGTGGACCGCGCCGACTACCTGCTCAACCGGCCGCCCGAGGCGACGACGGCCGGCGGCAACGTGGACCGCCGCGCCGACGGGACGCCCGGGTTCTACAACGACTTCTGGCTCGACAACGGCACCCGCGCGGTGGGCACCCGGCGCACGTCGCTGGTGATCGATCCGCCGAACGGGCGGCTGCCGGCGCTGCTCGAGAGCGCGCAGCGCCGCATCGCACGGAACCAGGCCCATCGCCGGGAGCACCCCGCGGACTCGTGGCTGGACTTCGATGCGACGGACCGCTGCCTCGTGGGCGTGAACAACGGCCCGCCGATTCTCCCGGCCGCCTACAACCAGAACCTGCTGGTGGTGCAGAACGCCGAGTGGGTGCTGCTCGTGGCGGAGATGATCCACACCGTGCGCGTCATCCCGCTCGACGGTCGGCCGGCGCTGCCGGACCACGTCCGGCAGTGGGCGGGCGACGCGCGCGGCCGCTGGGAGGGCGACACCCTGGTCGTGGAGACGTCGAACTTCGTGCCCGATCGCTGGTGGACCTCGGCCAACCCGATGGGCCGCCTGGCGACCACCGGCAGCCTGCGCCTGACCGAGCGCTTCACCCGCCTCGACGCCGACACGCTGGAGTACGAGGCCACGGTGGACGATCCGGAAACCTGGAGCCGGCCGTGGACGGTGTCGCTCCCGATGCGGCGCAGCGACCAGCCGCTGTACGAGTACGCCTGCCACGAGGGCAACTACAGCATGCCCAACATGCTGGCGGGGGAGCGCGCCGCCGAGCGGGCGGCGGCCGGGGGCAGGTGAGGCCCGCCGGCGCCGGCGGGCCGGACGTCTACCTGATCAGATAGCCGCCGTCGGGCTGCTGCTCGCGCCAGGCCGCGTGGCAGGCCGCGCACGCCGCGTGGAGGTTGGTCAGGGCGATCTCGGCCCCCTCGACCGCCAGCGGGTTGGGCGACAGGGTCATGAGGTGCACGGCGACGCTGATCTCGGACACGGACTTGGACACCGCGCGGATGGCGTCGATGGCATCCTCGACCCGTTCGCCGTCGTCGCCCTCCCGGTCGCGCCAGTACTGCTGCACGAGCTCGATCGCGGGCCGGGCGCGGATGACGTGCTCGTTCATCGTCGCGTGGTCCCGTGCGTCGAGCGCTTCACCGAGACCGCGCGCCGCGGCGTCGAGGGTGCGCATGGCAGCGGCGTATTCGGCCGACGGCTTCTCGCCCGCGACCGCCGCCGCGGCAAGCGCCGCGACGAGTCCGAGCGCGAGCCAGCAATTCAGGATGCGCATCGCTATAGTATTGCAGCGCCGAGGCCCGCTTGTCAGCCGTATCCGACCCCGATCTGCACCGTGATCTCCGCCAGGCGGTCGCCGACCTCTGCCGCCGGTTTCCGGACAGCTACTGGCGCGATCTCGATCGCCGCGAGGCGTACCCCGAGGAGTTCGTCAGGACGCTGACGGAGGCCGGCTATCTCGCCGCGCTCATCCCCGAAGCGTTCGGCGGCGCGGGGCTCGGCGTGCAGGAGGCGTCGATCATCCTGGAGGAGATCAACCGCTCCGGGGGCAATGCCGCCGCCTGCCACGCCCAGATGTACATCATGGGAACGCTGCTGCGGCACGGCTCGGAGGCGCAGCAGCGCGAGTACCTCCCGCGCATCGCCAGCGGCGAGCTGCGCCTGCAGGCGTTCGGCGTCACCGAGCCGACCAGCGGCAGCGACACGACGCGGCTGCAGACGATGGCGGTGCGCCGCGGCGACCGCTACGTCGTCAACGGGCAGAAGGTCTGGATCTCGCGCGCCGAGCACTCCGACCTCATGCTGCTCCTCGCGCGCACCACGCCGCTCGACGAGGTGCGGCGCAAGACCGACGGGCTCTCGGTCTTCCTGGTCGATCTGCGCGCCGCGGTCGGCAACGGCCTCACCATCCGACGCGTCCGGACGATGATGAACCACGCCACCACGGAGCTCTTCTTCGACGACCTCGAGGTGCCGGCCGAGAACCGCATCGGCGAGGAGGGCCGCGGCTTCCGCTACCTGCTCGACGGCCTGAACGCCGAGCGCATCCTGATTGCGGCCGAGTGCGTCGGCGACGGCCGCTGGTTCATCGAGCGCGCGGTGCGCTACGCCAACGAGCGGGTCGTCTTCGAGCGGCCGATCGGCAAGAACCAGGGCGTCCAGTTCCCGCTCGCGCGGGCGTACGTCAACGTGGAGAGCGCCGACCTGATGCGCATCAGGGCGGCCACGCTCTTCGACGCCGGCCAGCCCTGCGGCGCGGAGGCGAACATGGCGAAGCTGCTGGCGGCCGATGCCGCGTGGGAGGCCGCCAACGTCGCCGTGCAGACGCACGGCGGGTACGGGTTCGCGGAGGAGTACGACGTGGAGCGCAAGTTTCGCGAGTGCCGGCTGTACCAGGTGGCGCCGATCTCGACGAACCTCATCCTGTCCTACATCGGCGAGCACGTGCTCGGCCTGCCGCGGTCGTTCTGATGTCGCCGCGCCCGCTGGACGGGGTCACCGTCGTGTCGCTGGAGCAGGCGGTGGCGGCGCCCTTCGCCACGCGGCAGCTCGCCGACCTCGGCGCCCGCGTCATCAAGGTGGAGCGGCCCGGCGTCGGGGACTTCGCGCGGGTCTACGACGGGGTCGTCCACGGGCAGTCGAGCCACTTCGTCTGGCTGAACCGGTCGAAGGAGTCGTTGACGCTCGATCTCAAGCGCCCGGAGGCGGCCGGCGTGATCAGCCGGCTGCTGGCGCGGGCGGACGTGTTCGTCCAGAACCTCGCCCCCGGCGCGGCCGAGCGCCTCGACCTGGGCGCCGCGGGCCTGCGGGCCGCCCACCCGCGGCTGATCGTCTGCGGACTGTCCGGGTACGGATCCACGGGGCCGTACCGCGACCGGAAGGCGTACGACCTGCTCGTGCAGGCCGAGTCCGGCGTGATCTCCATCACCGGCACGCCCGAGGAGCAGGTCAAGCTGGCCATCCCGGTGGCGGATCTCGCGGCCGGCATGTACGCCTACACCGGCATCCTCACCGCGCTCTTTGCCCGCGAGCGGCGCGGCGAGGGGGCGTCCATCGAGGTGTCGATGCTCGAGGCGCTGGGCGAGTGGATGGGGTTTCCGCTCACCTACACGCTGTACGGCGGCGCGCCGCCGCCGCGCAGCGGCGCGCGGCACGCCACCATCGCGCCGTACGGCCCGTTCGCGGGCGCCGGGGGCGAGATGGTCTTCCTCGGCATCCAGAACGAGCGCGAGTGGGCGCGGTTCTGCGCGGAGGTGATCGAGCGGCCGGCGCTCGCGTCCGACCCGCGCTTCGACGCCGGCAAGAAGCGGATCGCCAACCGCGAGGCGCTCGACCGCGAGATCGAGGCGGCGTTCGCCGGGCTCTCGGCGGCGGCCATCATCGAGCGCCTGGAGGCGGCCGGCATCGCCAACGCCCGGCTGAACACGGTCGAGCAGTTCGGGGCGCACCCGCAACTCGCCGCGCGCGGCCGCTGGCGCGAGGTGGAGTCGAGCGCCGGACCGGTGCGGGCGCTGATCCCCCCGGCCACCATCGCCGGGGTCGACCCGCGCATGGACCGCATCCCCGCGCTCGGCGAGCACACCGACGCGATCCTGGCGGACCTGGGGTACGAACCGGCGACCGTGACCGCCTGGCGCGCCGCCGGCGTCGTCTGATCGAAGCTCATGCGTGAGCGGTCAGCGTCGGGAAGGGCGCGGGCAGGTTCTCCAGCCGGGTCAGGATCATGTCCGTCATCACCGGGGTCCGGTTGAAGTACCCGTCACCCAGCGCGTCGGCGATGGCGCACAGCACGGCTCCGGCGCCGGCTCCGTGCGACGGCTCGCCGATGCCGCGCGCGCCCAGCGGGTTGAACGGGTCCGGCAGGTTGGCCGCCGCCCACTGCATCTCGCGCTCGTGCGGGACGTCGAGCAGCGTGGGCGGGCGGTTCGAGTAGAACCGCTTGGACACCTGCAGCCCCCAGCGGCGGTCGTAGACCCACTTGCGTCCGAGCGCCTCGCTGAAGCCCTGGATGCCGCCCCCGTGGAGCTGGGCGGCGAGCGTGCGCGGATTGACGATCGTCCCGCAGTCGGTCGATACGCGGTAGTCCTGCAGGGCGATGGCGCCGGTCTCGAGGTCGATCTCGACCTCGGCGAAGCCGATGCAGTACGACTGGACCCGGCCGCCCGTGGCGTAGTTGTCCTTCGCGACGCCCAGCAACCCGCTGCCGGCCAGGGCCGTCGCCGACGTGACGGTCATGGCGTTGATGTCGTCGGGCAGCTCGTGGCCGTCGTAGCGGCCGCCGAGCTCCACGGCCCGGCGCGCCGCGCGGGCGAAGCCCAGGCCCTGCGCGCGGTAGCCGGACCGGAACACGCGGCCGTCCGCGACCTCGTAGTCGTCGGGGGCGCCGCCCAGATCGCGCGCGGCAATCTCCTGCAGCTTGCGCCGCGCGTCGTGCCCCGCCGCGTAGTTGGCGCGCGTATGCGCATGCGTGGTCATCGTGCCGGCCTGAATCGAGCTCCAGGGCAGGTGCTTCGCCGTGTTGCCCCAGACGACCTCGGCGTGCTCCCAGTCGGTCTGCAGCGCTTCCATGGCGGCCCGGGCCGTATCGAAGACCGACTCGGTGCCGAGGTTGCCGATCCCCTGGTGGATGTTGACCCGGCCGTCGGGCCGGATGACGAGCAGGCCGTCCATGCCTGAGGCGCCGGCCGCGAACGCGCTCAGCGCCACGCCGATGCCGGTCACCTTCGTGCCCTGCCGCCGGCCGCTGCGGGCCCGCATGGCGGGCCAGTCGAACGCCTCGGCGGCGGCGTCGGCCGCCTCGCGCACGAACGCGCTGGACACGTTGGGACGCCGGCCCTGGCGCGGCTGTCCGAAGATGGCCTGTCCCGCCGGCGCGTTGATCCGGATCAGATCGAGCGGGTCGAGATTCAGGCGCCGGGCGGCCTTGTGCATCATGGGCGCCATCATCGACACGGTCTGGAGTCCGCCGGGCGCCCGCTGCGCCGAGCGCGGCGGGGTGTTCGTGTAGATGGACACGCCGCGCATGCGGTGGCTGAGCGGCTGGTACATCAGCGACGCGTAGTCCGCCGCCTGCATGTGGTCGCCCGACCGGCCGTACGGGCCGGCGTCCTGCACCAGGAACATGTCGATTGCCGTCACCCGCCCGTCGCGGCGGAACCCGACCCTGATGCGCCCCTGTATCCCGGGCCTCGCGCGGCCGATGAAGTGCTCTTCCTGGCGGGTGATGCGCATCATGACCGGCTTGCCGGCCTTGCGCGACAGCAGGGCGGGAATGGCCATCTGGATCGACCCGAACGCCTTGCTGCCGAAGCCGCCGCCGCAGTACTCGGCGACCAGGACGAGATCCTCGGGCGCGACGCCGATGAGGCGCGCCGCCGGCCCGTGCGTGCGGGCCGTGCTCTGCGTGGAGGCGTGCAGATAGCACTTGCCGTTCTGCCAGTACGCCATGGCGCTGCGCGTCTCGAGCGGCTGGTGCGACATGGACTGGTGGAACACCGTCTCGTCGAGCACGAGGTCCGCCTCCGCGAGCCCGGCCTCGACGTCGCCCACCTGCCACTCGTCGGCGGCGGCGCCGCCCGCCGGGAACTCGCCCCGCTCGGCGGCGGCCCAATCGGCGTCCTCCCACTTGACGGTCGTCACGTCCGTGCCGGTCATCGTGTTGCCGTCGAGGCGGGCGTTCGGACCGCCGGGGCGCAGGCTGTCGAGCGGGTCGAGCACGAACGGCAGCGGCTCGAGGTCGAGCCGGATGCGCTCGACGGCTTCCGCGGCCGTCGTCTCGTCGACCGCGGCCACGGCCAGAATCGGCTCGCCCTCGTAGCGCGGCTCGTCGGTGAGCGCGGCCTCGTTGGGCGCGTCCACCGGCGGCAGCTCGGCGGCGGTCAGGATGGCCGCCACCCCGGGCAGGGTCTCGGCGGCGCGCGTGTCGATGCGCCGGACCCGGCCGTGCGGCATCGGGCTCACGAGCAGCTTCGCGAACAGCATGCCCTCGGCCCGGAAATCCTCCGCGTACTTGGCTCGGCCGGTCACCTTCGCCACGAGATCCGCCGTCGAGTACGGCTTGCCAATCAGCTTGTAGTCAGCCATGTCAGCTCCCGATTCTCCCTGAGACTACCCGCGCCCCGGCGCATTTGCAATACGCCGCGAGCCTCCGTTCCGCGGCGGTCTCGCCGGCGCGTCTATACTTGGAGTCGACGCACCCGACGCGGGTCGCGCACCGCCACCCACGCCAGCGAGGAACCGGCATGAAGCGAGCGTTCGGCGCACTCGTGCTCGTCGCGGCCCTGGCCGCGTCGCAGCCCGCGCCGGCGGCGGGACAGGACGCGGCGCACGTCTTCCGGGGCGCCTACCTGCTGCCGATTTCCGGCCCGCCCATCGAATCCGGCGCCCTGCTCGTGCAGGGCGGTTCGATCCTCGCTGTCGGCGGGGCGGACCTGCCCGCGCCGCCGGGTGCGGTCGAGCACGACCTGACGGGCCGGGTGCTGATGCCCGGCGTGGTCGACAGCCACTCGCACGTCGGATCCGTGTCGGGGGGCGACCGCTCCTCGCCGCTGCATCCCGACGTGCGCGCGCTCGACTCCATCGATGTCGCCTCCGACAGCTTCTGGCGTGCCCGCGCCGGCGGCATCACGACCGTGAACGTGATGCCCGGCTCGGGCCACCTGATGTCGGGCCAGACCGTCTACCTGAAACTCCGCGCCGGGGGGCGCACCGTCGAGGACTGGCTGCTGTGCGACGACCCGCTGACCGACGTGTGCGGCGGGATGAAGATGGCGAACGGCACCAACTCGCTTCGCGAGCCGCCGTTCCCCGGCACGCGCGCCAGGTCGGCGGCCCTGGTGCGCGGCCTCTACCACGAGGCGCGCGCCTACGTGGAGCGGCGGGCGGGCCGCGCGGACGGCGACCCGCCGGCCGCGCGCGACCTGCGCATGGAGGCCCTGGCGGAGGTGCTCGCCGGCGAGCGCATCGTCCAGCACCACACCCACCGCCACAACGACATCGCCACGGTGCTGCGGCTGCGCGAGGAGTTCGGCTTCCGGGTCGTCATCCAGCACGGCACCGAGGCGTGGAAGCTGGCCGACGAGCTCGCGGCGGCCGGGGTGCCGGTGTCGATAACCTCCATCGACGCGCCGGGCGGCAAGGAGGAGACCCTCGACTGGACGCTCGAGGCCGGCGCGATCCTGGAGCGCGCGGGCGTCGACGTGGCGTTCAACACGGACGACTTCATCACGGACTCGCGCCTGTTGCTGCGCGCCGCGGCGCTCGCCGTGCGCAACGGCATGTCGCGCGCCGGGGCCCTGGAGGCCCTGACCCTGGCGCCGGCGCGGATGCTGGGGCTCGCGAACCGCGTCGGCTCCCTCGAGGCCGGCAAGGACGCCGACTTCGTGGTGCTCTCGGGCGATCCGTTCAGCGTCTACGCCACGGTCGAGCAGACCTGGGTCGAGGGGCAACTGATCTTCGACCGGTCGGACCCGGAGCACCGCCGCTACGCCGTCGGCGGGCACGGCGTCTATCGCACCACCGCCGAGGAGGAGGCCGCGCTGCGGCGCCTGCTGGAGGGGGAGGGGCGATGAAGGGGTCCCGCCGCGCCCGGCGCTGGTCCGGCCCGCCGCGCGTCATGCTCGCGACCGCCCTGGCCGCGGGGCTGGCGGCGCCGGCCGCCGGCCAGGTGGCCGTGCGCGCGGGCGTGCTCCATACGGTGGCCGGGGCGCCGCTCGAGGACGCCGTCGTGGTCGCCGCCGCCGACGGCACCATCGAGTGGGTCGGCCCCGCGGCCGAGGCGTCGGTTCCGGACGGCGTCGAGGTGCTGGAAGCCGCCGTGGTCACGCCCGGCCTGGTCGATGCGCACTCCGTCGTCGGCCTGGCGGGCGCGTTGAACAGCGACGTCGGCCAGGTCCGGGATCAGGATCAACTGGACAAGTCGGCGCCGATCCAGCCCGAGCTGCGCGCGGTCGACGCCTACGACGCCACCGAGGTGCTCGTCGACTGGGTCCGCTCCCACGGGGTCACGACGCTCCACACGGGACACGGCCCGGGCGCCCTGATCAGCGGCCAGACGATGATCGTCAAGACCCGGGGCCGCACCGTGGAGGAGGCGACGGTCGCGCCGGTGCGGATGCTGGCGGCCACCCTGGGCGGCTCGGTCGCGTCGAACTTCCGGTCGCCCGGTACGTCGGCCAAGGGGGTGGCGATGCTGCGCGGCGCGCTGCTCGAAGCCCGGGCGTACCGGGAGCGGGTGCTGCGGGCCGAGGCGGCCGGGCAGGGCGACGCGCGGGACGGCGGTTCCGGAAGTGCTGCGCAGCCACCCGCCCGCGATCTGGCCAAGGAGGCCCTGAGCCGGGTGCTCGCCGGCGAGCTGTCGCTGCTGGTCACCGCGAACACCGTCACCGAGATGGGCGCGGCGCTGCGGCTGCAGCGCGAGTTCGGCTTCGACCTGGTGCTCGACGGCGCCGCCGAGTCCTACCTGCTGCTGGACGAGATCCGCGCCGCCGGCGTGCCGGTGGTGCTCCATCCGCCCATGAGCCGGGTGCGCAACGGCTCGTTCGAGACCGCCGCGAGGCTCGCCGAGGCCGGCATCCCGTTCGCCATCCAGTCCGGCTTCGAGGACTACGTGCCCAAGACGCGGGTGCTGCTGTGGGAGGCGGCCATCGCGGCCGCCAACGGCCTGGGCCCGGAGCGGGCGCTCGAGGCGGTGACCCTGGGCGCCGCCCGCATTCTCGGCATCGACGGGCGCGTCGGCTCGATCGAGGTCGGCAAGGACGCCGATCTCGCCCTCTTCGACGGCGACCCGTTCGAGTACACCACCCACATCTGCGGGGTGATCATCGAGTCCGAGGTGCTGTCCCGCGAGTGCCGCTAGGGAGTCTGGGCGCAGAACGGTGTACACTCGCCAAAGGCGCGCACGGCGCGCCTCGGCGGTAGCGGCGCGGGGCGAAGGGGTCCCCGCAAGCGGACGCCGGGGGCTCGGGGCGCAGCCCCGTCTGATTGAAGCGACTGGAGGACGAGGGTGAGAATCGGTCCAACCGTTGCAGCGATTGCGGTGGTCGCGGCGTCCGGCCTGGCAGCGGCCGGCGGGGCGGCCGCGCAGGACGCCGGGGAGGTCGTGTTCACGCGGGACGTGGCGCCCATCTTCCAGCGCTCGTGCCAGGTGTGCCACCGCGAGAACAACATGGCGCCGATGTCGCTGATGACGTACGCGGAGGCCCGTCCCTGGGCGCGCTCGATCCGGAACAAGGTGGTAGCCCGCGAGATGCCGCCGTGGCACATCGACAAGAAGGTCGGCATCCAGCGCTTCAAGGAGGATCGCTCGCTGAGCGACGAGGAGATCGCCACCATCGTGCGCTGGGTCGACGGCGGCGCGCCGCGCGGCAATCCGGCGGATCTGCCGCCGCCGGTCGAATTCCAGGACTTCGGCGCGTGGACCATCGAGCCCGACGTCATCGTGACGTCGCCGCCGCACACGGTGCCGGCCGAAGCCGGCGACTGGTGGGGCGACTACATCGTGCCGTCCGGCGTCACGGAGGATCGCTACATCCAGGCCATCCAGACGCGGGCGGGCGATCTGCGCGTCGTGCACCACGCCCTGACCTACGCGGTGACGGACCCCAATCCACAGGCCGACGACAGCTCCAACGACCTCTTCCTGAACGAGTACGCGGTGGGCAAGAACGCCGACCAGTACCCGGACGGGACCGGCAAGCTGTTCCCGGCGGACGCGCAGGTGCGCTTCAGCTTCCACTACCACTCGGTAGGCGAGGAAGTGGTGGACCGCACCGAGCTGGGCCTGAAGTTCTACCCGGCGGGCTACGAGCCCGACCACGTGCTCTGGTCGCGCCAGCTCGGGCTGGCCGGCGAGCTCGACATTCCCGCCGGCCAGGTGACCCGTCACGACGGCTACACCAAGATGTACCTGCCCGGCCGGCTGACCGGCTTCCAGCCGCACATGCACTTCCTCGGCACCCGGCAGTGCCTGGAGCTGATCTATCCCGACGCGACGACCGAGATGGTGAGCTGCGCCAACTTCGACTTCAACTGGCACATCGTCTACAACTACGCCGACGACGCGCAGCCGATCTACCCGGCCGGCACCACCATGCACGTGATCAGCTACCACGACAACACGGCAGCGCACCGCGGGAACCACGATCCCGCCAACTGGGCCGGGAGCGGCAACCGCACGATCGACGAGATGGCGTTCGGGTGGATCAACTGGTACGACCTGACCGAGGAGGAGTACCGGGCCGAGCTCGAGGCGCGCCGGCGGGCAAGCTCGGACAACTGAGGAGTCCCATGACACGCGTTGTGCCCGGCATGCCGGTGGTCGTCGCGGCGTTGGTCGTCCTGTCCGGACCGGCGGTCCGGCCGGCGGACGCGCAGGTGGATCGGCGCGACGTGCCCGTCGTCGCCCAGCCCCAGCAGCGTTTCGATGCCGGCCAGGACGTGCAGCCGATCTACGAAGGGTGGCAGCGGAACCCCGACGGCGGCTACACCCTGCACTTCGGCTACCTGAACCGGAACTACCGCGAGGAGCCGAGCATTCCGGTCGGGCCCTACAACCACTTCTCGCCGGGCGATCCCGATCGGGGGCAGCCGGCGTACTTCTATCCGCGCACGCACCGCTTCCAGTTCTCCGTGCAGGCGCCCGCCCACATGGGCACCGGGTTCGAGGACGGGCTGGTGTGGACGGTCCGCCACAACGGCAGCGAGCAGACCGCCACCGCCTGGCTCCAGCCGGAGTGGGAGATCGACGAGGACACGATCATCAAGAACACCGGCATCGGGTTCGGCCGGGGCAAGGCGGAGTGGTACGTGAACCGCCCGCCGCGCGTCGCGGTCGAGGCGGCCAGCGCCGCGGTGGCGGTCGGCGAGCCGCTGCGGCTGACGGCCGTCGTCGAGGACGACGAGCTGCCGAGCAGGCTGGCGCCGCAGGGGGGCGGCCAGTCCACCGGGCAGTCGCGTCGGGGTGTGCCGGCGCTGACCCCGCCGCCGGGTGCGCCCGCGGCGCCGGACAACGTCAAGTGGTACCAGCGCCCGCGGCCGGCGCGCAACGGCCTGTCGGTGCACTGGGTGGTCTATCGCGGCCCGGCCGGCGCCGCCATCGAGCCGCCGGACTTCCAGCGCGCCGTCGCGGAGCGCGAGGTGGAGCCCACCGGCACCCAGGCGCGGCGCTACCCGTCCGTCGGGCCGCGCAGCGCGGTGTCGACCGCCCTGGCCGGCGACGGCTGGACGTCGGCGACGTTCGAGGCGACCGCGACGTTCGAGGCCCCTGGAACCTACATGCTGCGCGCGTACGCCAGCGACGCGATGCGCCTGACGCCGGCCGATCTGACGGTGACGGTTCGCTGACGCGGCCGGCGGACGACTGTGGTAACATCGCGGGCTTAATCGAGGCGGAGGTCTGTCTCCGCCGGTGCAGCAGAATTGTGCGAGGGGGATGCTCGATGACGACACGGTGGAGTTCGATGCGGGCGTGGCCGGGGTTCTGCGTGGCGGTAGGGGTGTTGGTGCTGGTTGCGCCGCTGTCTGCGGCCGCCCAGGACGCGGCGAGCCACGAGGTCACGTTCACGAAGGACGTCGCGCCGATTCTGCAGCGCAGTTGCCAGAACTGCCACCGCCCGGACGGCGGCGCCCCGATGTCGCTCATCACGTATGAAGAGGTGCGCCCCTGGGCGCGGAGCATCAAGCACCGCACGGGGCTCCGCAACGAGCCGGAAGCGATGCCGCCCTGGTACATCGAGAAGGACATCGGCATCCAGGACTTCAAGGACGACCCGTCGCTCAGCGACGCCGAGATCGGGGCGATTGCAAGCTGGGTGGACAACGGCGCCCCGCTCGGCAACCCGGCCGACATGCCGCAGCCCATCGAGTTCCTGGGCGCCGATCAGTGGGCCATCGGCGAGCCCGACCTGATCATCTCGTCGCCGACCGTCGAGGTCGGCGCGTCGGACCCGGACTGGTGGGGGCCCATCGGCCAGACGCCGGTCGGACTCCTCGAGGACCGCTACGTCGCGGCCATCGAGCAGAAGGAGATCAACGACCGCGAGCCGAGCACGAAGCGGGCCACGGTGGGATCGAACTTCGCCATTCACCACATGGTCTGGTCCGCGGTCCACGACGACCAGCCGAGCCCGGAGGACCTGGCTCGCTTGCAGCAGGAGGATCCGGACGAGTACGCACGCTTGATTGCGGAGGCTACGGGACAGGGCTTCTGGCCGGTGCACGAGGTGGGCCGCAACGCGGACTACTTCGACCCGCGGGCCGGGCAACTGCTCAGGGCGGGTTCGCGCATCGCGTTCACCTCGGCCCATCTCCATTCGACCGGCTCGCATACCAAGACCCGGCTGGACATCGCCTTCAAGTTCCATCCGCGGGGCTACGAGCCGGACTACGTCAACCAGCCGCTGTTCGCCGGCACCCTCAACATCGACGTGCGCGGCAACCAGGCCGATCAGCGGGTCGAGGCGCTCCAGACCATGCCGCGGCATGCAAAGCTGGCGCTGTTCGAGCCGCATCTGCATGCGGCCGGCGTCCGGATGTGCCTGGACGCCTTCTATCCCAACGGGCTCAGCGAGACGTTGAGCTGCTCGGGCTACAACCACAGTTGGGTCAGGGCGTACACGTACGCCGACCACGCCGCCCCGCTGATCCCGAAGGGCACCATCCTGCGCATCAGCGGCTACTTCGACACCACGCCGGCCAACAGGAACGTCGCCGACGGCAGGAACTGGTCCGGGTTGGGGCACCGGTCGATCGATCAGATGATGATCAGCCTGACCCAGGGGATGTACCTGACGGACGAGCAGTTCGCCCAGGAGATGGCCGAGCGCCGGGAGATGCTGAACCTCAGGGCCGGCGACTACGTGCTCGGGTGCCCGCTGTGTGGCGACCTGCCGGAAGAGTCGGCTGCCCAGGACCAACAGCAATAGGCGCTCGTGGTGCGAAAGTGTGGTGACGGCATGGTGTCCAGGTTCAGCAGGCTGACGGCAGTGCTTGCGCTCGCGGCGGGGCTGGTCGTGCTGCTCGCCGGTCTGCCGGCGGTGCAGGCGCAGATCGCGCCGCCTCGAGGGCAGAACATCGCTCCCGCGTACGAAGGCTGGCGTGGGAACCCCGACGGGTCCTTCAGCCTGTTGTTCGGCTACTTCAACCGGAACTGGGACGAGCAGGTCCACGTTCCGATCGGGCCGGACAACAGCATCGAGCCCGGCGGCCCCGATCAGGGCCAGCCCACCTACTTCTATCCGCGGCGCAACCGGTTCACCTTCGAGGTGCGCGTGCCGGCCGACTTCGGCGACAAGGAGCTGGTCTGGACGCTGACCAGCAATGGCGAGACCGAGCGGGCGTACGGCTCCCTGCTGGTCGACTACTTCGTCGACGACACCGTCATCATGAACAACAAGGGGGCGGGCGGCGGCGGCGGCGGGATGTTCGAGCTGGCCGGCAACAAGCCGCCCGACCTCCGCGTGGAGGGTTCGCTGACCCGGAACGTCAAGGTGGGCCAGCCGTTGCAACTCGCCGCCTACGCGAGCGACGACGGGATCCCGGTGCCGCGGGCGTTGCCCGCGATTCCGTTCCAGTTCCGGGTGACGCCCGACAGCGCCTCCGGCCTGTGGGTGGCCTGGTTCGTCTATCGCGGCGCGGGCTCGCGGGCCACGTTCGACCCGCCGCAGATCTCGGTGTGGGAGGACATACGTGACGGCTCGAACTCGCCGTGGTCGTCGGGATGGGGAGCACCACCCGCGCCGCCCGGCGGCCGCTGGGAGGCGTCGGTGACATTCGACGAGCCGGGAACCTACATCTTGCGCGCCTGGGCCGACGACGGAGGCCTGATGTCCTACGAGGACGTCACCGTGGTTGTCGCCGGCTAGGCGCGCACGGCGCCTCGGCAGGAGCGGCGCGGGGCTATGGGGGCCCCGCAAGGAAGGAGCTTCATGGTGGCAAGGACAACAGCATGCGCTCTGGTCGCCGCGCTCGGGTTGGCAGTCATCGTGACGGCCGGCCCCGCCGTCACCGCGCAGGTGACGTCGTCGGCGGCGCACGGACAGAGCATTGCTCCGGTCTTCGAGGGCTGGCAGCAGAACCCGGACGGCTCGTTCAACCTGGTGTTCGGGTACTTCAACCGCAACCGGGTGGAGCGGATGGACATCCCGGTCGGCGCCGACAACTACTTCGAGCCGGGTGAGCCCGACCTCGGCCAGCCGACCCACTTCTATCCGCGGCGCAGCCGGTTCCTGTTCAAGGTCCAGGTGCCGCCCGACTTCGGCGACCAGGAGCTGGTCTGGACGCTGACCAGCAACGGCGAGACCGAGCACGCGTACGGCTCGCTGCTCATCGACTACTTCCTCGACGACACGGTCCTCCAGAACAACAAGGGCGCCGGCGGCGGCGCCGGCGGCGAGTACGACATCTTCGGGAACATCGCGCCCACCCTGCGGATCGACGGCCCGCCGACGCGGGAGGTGGCGGTCGGCGAGCCCCTGGCGCTGGCGGCGTACGCCACCGACGACGGGATTCCCCGGCCACGGTCGCTGCTGCAGGTGCGCCGGGTGACGCCGGACAGCTCGTCGGGACTGTGGCTGGCCTGGTTCGTCTACCGCGGCCCGGGCGAGGAGGTCACGTTCGACCCGCTGCAGGCATCGGTCTGGGAGGACACGCGGCCCGTCTCGGCGGGCGGCAACTCGAACTGGTCGTTCGGTTGGGAGGCGCCGCCCGCGCCGCCCGAGAACCGTTGGGAGGCGACGGCGACGTTCGACGAGCCCGGGACGTACGTGTTGCGGGCCTGGGCCGACGACGGCGGCCTGATGGCCTACGACGACATCACCGTCGTGGTGACCGGTGACGCGGCGCAGAATCAGCAGTAGCCTGGATTGCAACAGAGGGATGCAGAGGGGGATCTGGACATGCAATACATGACGACGCGAACGGCTCGGCGGTGGGCGATAGGCACGGCGGCGGCGTTGCTCTGCGCCGGACTCGCGGCTCCCGCGGCGGCGCAGCAGGCCGAGGTCACCTGGTCGAAGGACATCGCGCCGATTCTGCAACGGAGCTGCCAGCAGTGCCACCGCCCGGACGGCGGAGCCCCGATGTCGCTGATCACCTACGAGGACACGCGACCCTGGGCGCGGAGCATCAGGCAGCGCACCGGCCTGCGGCATACGCAGGACGCAATGCCGCCCTGGTACATCGAGAAGGACATCGGCATCCAGGACTACAAGGGCGACACCTCGCTGAGCGACGCCGAGGTCGAGACCATCGCGACGTGGGTCGACAACGGAGCGCCGCGCGGCAACCCGGCTGACGCGCCGCCGCTCCTCGAGTTCCCCGACGCTTCCGTCTGGACGATCGGTCAGCCCGATCTGATCATCTCGTCGCCGTCGGTCGAGATCGGCGCCGCCGACCCCGACTGGTGGGGGCCGATCGGGCAGGTGTCCATCGAGGGTCTGACCGAGGACCGCTACGTGGCGGCCATCGAGATGAAGGAGATCAACAACGTCGAGCCGTCGGGCGGACGCGATACCGTCGGTTCGCGGTGGGGCATCCACCACCTGGTGTGGAACGTCATCCATCCCGACCAGTACACGGTCGAGGAGCTCGCGGAGCTCAGGCGGAACGACCCTGACGAGTACGCCGAGGTCGTGAGCTCGACCACCAACGAGCAGGGCTTCTGGCCGGTGCACGAGGTGGGGCGGAACGCCGACTACTTCGACCCGAAGGCCGGCCTGCTCCTGCGGGCGGGGTCGAACATCGTCTTCTCGTCGGCGCACCTGCACTCGACCGGGACGCACATGACGTCGCACCTCGACATCGGCTTCAAGTTCCATCCGCGCGATTACGAGCCGGAGTACCGCAACCGGCTGCTGGCCTACGGCACCGGCGAGCTCGACATCCGCGGCGGGCAGGCGAACCAGAAGATCGAGACGTTCCAGACGCTGTCGTACAACGCGAAGCTGACCATCTTCGAGCCGCATCTGCACGCCGCGGGCACGCGGATGTGCCTCGATGCGATCTACCCGACGACGGGCACGATGGAAACGCTGAGTTGCTCGGGCTACAACCACTCGTGGGTGCGGGCGTATCCCTACGCCGACCACGCGGCCCCGCTGCTGCCGAAGGGCACGATCCTGCGGATCAGCGGCTACTTCGACACGTCGCCCGGGAACAAGAACGTGGCCGACCCGCGCAACTGGGCCGGGATGGGCGACCGCTCGATCGACAACATGCTGATCAACCTCGCCCAGGGCGTGGCGCTCTCGGACGAGCAGTATGCCGCCGAGCTCGAGCAGCGCCGCCGCGACCTCGACCTGGCGCCCGGCGAGTACGTGGTCGGCTGCCCCGGCTGCGGCTACGGGCACGTCGCCGCACAGGACAACCAGCAGTAGGACCGCGTAACCCTGCACGAAGCAGAGGAGAACGCACATGACGAGACCGACCCGGAACGTGGGGCGGACGTTGAGCCTGGCGGCGGCGTTGCTCGTCGCCGGGTTCGCCGCTCCGGTCGCCGCGCAGGAGGCCGAGGTCACCTGGTCGAAGGACATCGCGCCCATCCTGCAGCGGAGCTGCCAGCAGTGCCACCGTCCCGACGGCGGGGCGCCGATGTCGCTGCTGACCTACGAGGACACCCGGCCGTGGGCCCGGAGCATGAAGCAGCGCACGGGCCTGCGCGACAAGCAGGACGCGATGCCGCCCTGGTACATCGAGAAGGGCATCGGCATCCAGGACTACAAGGGCGACATCTCGCTGAGCGACGCGCAGGTCGCGGCGATCACGACGTGGGCCGACAACGGCGCGCCGCGCGGCAACCCGGCCGATGCGCCGCCGCCGCTCGAGTTCGCCGACGCGTCGGTCTGGACGATCGGCGAGCCCGATCTGATCGTCTCTTCGCCGACGATCGAGGTGGGCGCGTCCGATCCGGACTGGTGGGGGCCGATCGGCTTCACGCCGACCGGGCTGACCGAGGACCGCTACGTGGCCGCGGTCGAGCAGAAGGAGATCAACAACCGGGAGCCGTCGGCCGGGCGTGAGACGGTCGGCTCGCGGTGGGTCCTCCACCACATGATCTGGGACGCCGTGCACCCCGATCAGGTGACCGTGGATGAGCTGGACGCGCTCAAGGAGAGCGATCCGGAGCGGTACGAGGCCGCGCTCGCGGACTTCCTCGGCCAGAGCTTCTGGCCGGTCCACGAGGTGGGCCGCAACGCGGACTACTTCGACCCGAAGGCCGGTCCGCTGCTGCGCGCGGGCTCGAACATCGACTTCACCTCCGCGCACCTGCACTCGATCGGGACGCATACGACGTCGCGGCTCGACATCGGCTTCAAGTTCCATCCGCGGGGCTACGAGCCGGAGTACACCAACAAGGTGCTGCTGGCGGGGACGCGCTACCTCGACGTCCGCGGCGGCCAGGCGAATCAGAAGATCGAGACGTTCGAGGCGCTGCCCGAGCACACGAAGCTGAGCGTGTTCGAGCCGCACCTTCACGCCGCCGGCGTGCGGATGTGTCTCGACGCCATCTACTCGACCGGCCTGATCGAGACGCTGAGCTGCTCCGGCTACAACCACTCGTGGGTGCGCGTCTACCCGTACGCGGACCACGCCGCGCCGCTGTTGCCCAAGGGGACCATCCTGCGGGTGACCGGCTACTTCGACACCTCGCCGGGGAACAGGAACGTGGCCGACGGCCGGAACTGGACCGGGCTGGGGCACCGCTCGATCGACCAGATGCTGACCAACATCGCGCAGGGCAACTATCTGACCGACGAGCAGTACGCGACCGAGATCGCCGACCGGCGCGAGATGCTGAATCTGCAGCCGGGCGAGTACGTCATCGGGTGCCCGGGCTGCACGGTCGGCGGGCTGGCCCAGAACCAGGACCAGTAACCGAAAGGTGGTGGGGTCATGCCTGCACGCTTGATCGCATGCACCGTCGCCATCGGGATGGGGCTGGCCGCGCTCGTCGCGGCCGGCCCGTCCGTTACCGCCCAGGTGGCGGCGCCCCGCGGGCAGAACATCGCGCCCGTCTACGAGGGGTGGGAGCGCAACCCGGACGGGTCGTTCAACCTGCTGTTCGGCTACTACAACCGCAACTGGGAGCAGCGCTTCGACATCCCGGTCGGGCCGGACAACCACATCGAGCCGGGCGGGCCCGACTACGGGCAGCCGACCCACTTCTATCCCCAGCGCAATCGGTTCCTGTTCAAGATCCGCGTCCCCGCCGACTTCGGGGACAAGGAGCTGGTCTGGACGCTGACCAGCGCCGGCGAGACCGAGCGCGCGTATGCCACGCTGCTGATCGACTACTTCATCGATGACGTGGTCATCATGAACAACAAGGGCGCCGGGGGCGCCGGCGGCGGCCGCTACGGCCTCGTCGGCAACAAGCCGCCGGAGCTGCGGGTCGCCGGCGCGCCGCGGCGCACGGTGGCCGTCGGCCAGCCGCTGCAACTGACGGCCTTCGCCACCGACGACGGGATTCCGAGGCCGCGCTCGCTGCCCATCCTGCCGCCGGAGCTGCAGACGACGACGCCCGACAGCGCGGCCGGATTGTGGCTGTCCTGGTTCGTCTATCGCGGACCGGGTGGCGACGTGACGTTCGATCCCCAGCAGATCGACGTCTGGGAGGACTTCCGGGACGGCGGCAACTCGTACTGGTCGCCGGGCTGGGGCGCCCCGCCGGCGCCGCCCCACAACCGCTGGGAGGCGACGGCGACGTTCGAGACGCCGGGCACCTACGTCCTGCGCGCCTGGGCCGACGACGGCGGCCTGATGTCGTATTCCGACGTGACGGTCGAGGTCACCGGCGACGCCGCCGGCCAGGATCAGTAGAGACCCGGACCTGTCGGCCGGACCCGAATTCTGACGGCGGTCCCGATGTCGCGAGGCGGCATCGGGACCGCCGTTTTTCTTTTGCCCGAGGGCGGCCGGCTCTATTCCTGGAGCGCAAACTTCACCGGCATGAAGAGCCCGCAGGTGAACAGGTTGCCCTGCGAGTCGACGTCGAAGAAGTGCTGTCCCGCGCTGTCGAACTCGCCGACGACCTCCAGGTCGCTGCGCCGCATGATGTAGATCTTGCCCGCCGCGTTGATCCCCGCGCCGTAGACGTACTGCTGGTCCGGGTCGTGCGAGAACGCCACCGAGTTCACCGGTCCGGGCGTCGGCGCCTCCGCGATGAACGTGCCATCCGGCTCGTACACGTGGATCAGGTCGTGCGCGCGGTCCGCCACGTAGACGCGCCCGTCGGCGGCGACGTTGGCGCCGTGGGCGAAGCGGGGAAAGAAGCCCGTCGGTCCCGGGAATCCGGACCACGCGGGTAGCGGGCCGGCCTCGAACGCGTCGTCGGGCGGCTCGCCGTAGCGGCCCCAGTGCCGCTTGTACTCCCCGCTGTCCATGTCGAAGACGGCCACCCGCTTGTTGAGGTAGCCGTCCGCCACGTAGACCTCGTTCGTCCGCGGGTCGAAGTCGACGTTGGACGGGTTGCCGAGATAGCGGGTGTGATCGCTGCCGCCGGTCTTGCCCAGCTCTCCGATCTGGAGGAGGAACTCGCCCTCGCGGGAGAACTTGAGCACCAGGTGCCCCCCGCCGCTGATCCAGACGTTCCCCTGGTGGTCGACGTTGAGCGCGTGCTCGCGGACCGGGTGCGGGTAGTCGTCGACGCGCGACAGCCGCTGGCTGTCCATGTGGTAGAACCACGGATAGCCCTGGTCGCGGCCGCCCCAGGCGCGCACGAGGTTCCCCTCGGGATCGAACTCGAGCACCGGCGGGGCCGGCACCTTGCCCTCGTCCTCGATCTCGTCGCGGTAGTTGTCGGGCGCGTGGAGCACCCACACGTGGTCCTCGGGGCCGACCGCCACGCCCCACACGATGCCGAGACGCCAGTTGTCCGGGAGCGGCTTCGGCCAGGACGGATCGCGCTCGAACGTCGGCAATCGCTCGCCGCTCTGGGCGTGAGCGGCCCCCGCGCCTCCCAGTGTCAGCACGACCGTCAGAAGCATCAACGCCGTCCCGGAATGCCGTCTCCTTGTCATGGTCGACTCCCCGGCGGGATGTTATCGGATTTCGCGGGGGAGGCGTGTACAATTGCCGGACCGTTGAAACCCATTGCGTGGAGCAGGAGAGCATGATGCGCAGAAAGTCCCTGATTCTGGCAGCGTTGGTCGGTGTGGTTGCGGCGGCGGCGGGCGGCTTGCACGTCGCCACGGCCCAGCAGGATCCGCAGCCGATGTCGTTCTTCATCACCAGCGCCGGCCTGGGCGACGGGGCGAACCTGGGCGGCCTGGAGGGCGCCGACGCCCACTGCCAGTCGCTGGCCGCCGCGGTCGGACGCGGCGATTCGACCTGGCGCGCGTACCTCAGCACGCAGGGCGAGGGCGCCGTCAACGCCCGCGACCGCATCGGCAGCGGCCCGTGGTACGCGCACGGCGGCCGCCGGCGCATCGCGACGGATCTGGCCGTGCTGCACGGCGACACGCTGGAGCTGGCGCGGGTCGGCATCTCGTTCGGCAAGGGGATTGCCCTCACCGAGCAGGGGAACCCGGTGCCCGGTCTCGGCGACTCGCCCAACCAGCACGACATCCTGACCGGCACGCAGCCCGACGGGAACGCGTACGCCGACGACGCGGACCACACGTGCAGCAACTGGACCAGCAACGCCGCGGACGGCTCGGCGCAAGTCGGGCATCACGACAAGCAGGGCGGTCCCAACGGATCGTGGAACTCGGCGCATCCCAGCCGCGGGTGCGGCCAGGACAACCTGGTGGCGACCGGCGGCGCGGGCATGTTCTACTGCTTCGCGATCGACTGATCCGGTCGCCGTTCCGACTTCGGCGGCAGCGGCACGGGAGGAACCAGACGATGATCCGGACGAAGTGCGCGCGACGCGCGGCCCTGCTTCCGACGCTGGCGGCCGCGGCCCTGATGCTGGCGCCGGCGCCGGCCGCCGCGGCCGGCGAGACCACCTTCACGAAGGACGTGGCGCCGATCCTGCACCGCTCCTGCGTCAACTGCCACAGGCCGGGCTCGATTGCCCCGATGTCGCTCATCACCTACGACGACGTGCGGCCCTGGGCACGCGCCATCCGGGACAAGGTGTCGCGTCCGGACGACGATCCGGAGCGGATGCCGCCCTGGTTCATCGAGAAGAACGTCGGGATCCAGAAGTTCAAGGACGATCCGTCGCTGAGCCCCGCGGAAGTGGCCACCATCGCGGCGTGGGCGGACGGCGGGGCGTTGCGCGGCGACCCGGCGCTCATGCCCGAGTACGACCTGGCCGGCAGCGAGTGGTCGATCGGCACGCCGGATCTGATCGTCTCGTCGCCGTCGATGACGCTGCCGGCGGTGGCGCCGGACTACTACGGCCGCATCGGACCGGCCCCGACCGGGCTCACCACCGACCGCTACGTCAAGGCGGTCGAGTTCCGCGAGGTACGGCATCTCGAGGGCGACGCCGAGCGCGCGCAGGAGGGTGACCTGAACTACTTCGTCGTCCATCACGCGGTCGTCCTCGCCACGGCGGGCAACAGCGCCGAGAACGACGAAGCAGGCACCGGCGGCGCCGAGGGACGCCGCCGCGGACTGTTCAACGTCGTCTGGGAGCTGGGGCAGAACTCGACCATCTACCCCGACACCCTCGGTGTCAGGCTGCCGGCCGGCTCGGGCCTGACCTTCGACCTGCACACCCATTCGATCGGCACCGAGGCGACGTTCTCCATCGACGTGGCGTTCAAGCTGCATCCGGAGGGCTACGAGCCCAGGTACACCAACGCCACCACGTTCGGCTCGCTCACCTACGACCTCGACATCCCCGGCAACCAGGAGACGGTCGTCGAGGCGATGTACCCCATGCAGGAGGCCGGGCTGGTGCTCAACTTCGAGCCGCACCTGCACTCGAGCGGGCGCCGCATGTGCGTCCACGCGCTCTATCCGAGCGGGTACCAGGAGACGCTCAACTGCGCGGGGTACAACCACAACTGGGTGAAGGTGTACCACTACGAGGACGACGTGGCGCCGCTGCTCCCGCGGGGCACGATCATCCGCGTCACCGCCTGGTACGACAACACCGCCGGCAATCCCCGGGTGGCCGACCCGCGCAACTGGAAGGGCTGGGGCAGCCGGTCGATCGACGACATGCTCTTCCTGCTGTCGCGGGTGATCTGGCTGACCGACGAGGAGTACGAGGCAGAGCTGGAGGCCCGCTCGCAGCCGGCCCGCGCCACGCAGAACGACAACTAGGCGGGCCGGCGACCCGCGACGACCGCCATCGAGCCCTGCAGCCACACGCAGTCGGCGTCGAAGCCGGCGGCCCGCAGGGCGTCGAGCTCGGCCTCCAGCGGGAAGTAGGTGTCCTCGTCGGCCCACTCGGCGAAGTGCTCGAACGCCCGCGACCGCTCGATCCCGCACGCCACCATGTGTTCGGCCCAGGCCTCGTAGGTCGCGGCCCGCTCCGCCGTCCCGGCCGGCATCACCGCATCGGCGTTGACGAACAGGCCGCCGGGCCGTAGCGACGCCAGGATGCGGCCGTAGACTGCCTGCTTCGCGTCGATGGACGGGATATGGTGCAGCGCGAGCGACGCCGCCGCGGCATCGCAGGGCGGCAGCTCGCCGAGGAACGACCCCTGCCGGAAGCGGACCCGTGCGCCGAACCGCGCGAGCCGCAGCCGGGCCTGATCCAGCATCTCGGCGTCGACGTCGATCAGCTCGACCGCGCCGGCCTCTCCGTACAGCAGGAGGGCTTCGGTAAGGGCGCCGGTGCCGGCGCCGAGATCGAGGACCAGGTTCGGGCGGGCGGTCGCCAGGGTGCGGGCCGCCACCCCCAGCATCGTGTCGTAGCCGGGAATGAAGCGCCGGATGGTCTCGTCGTAGGCGTCGATCTCGACGCGCAGGTGACGGCGTACCGAGTGCTCGGGCATCGGTCTGCCGTCCCGGGCGGGCGGGCCGGCCCACCCGGGACGCCGGCTCAGTTCGTGGCGGCTCCGCGCCAGGTGTCGGCCACGAACCGGCGCTCCTTGATGCGCCAGCCTGCGGCCGTCTTCACCCAGTCGTCCGTGTACTTGCCGAACAGGGTGATCTCAATGGGGCCGTCCTCCGTGCGCCGCTCCACCTGCAGCATGTAGCCCATGCCGCGGGCGCCCTCGTCGGTCGGCATGAGGACCAGGCTGGCGTTGACGTGCCGGATGCCGGCCGCGTGGCGCGCGCGCACCCCTTCGTAGAACTCCTTGAGCGCGGCCCGCCCGACGACCGGCTCGCCGCCTGCCGTGAAGCGGCCGTCCTCCGTGTACATCCAGGAGGCGTCGAACTCGGAGCCGGGGTCGACGTCGTGCGGGTACAGGTAGTAGATCTGCTGGATCTCGAGGTAGTCCGCGGGCGACAGCATGTCGGATGCGCGCTGCTGCTGAGCAACCATCCAGGTCGCGCCGCTCGCGGCCAGCATCAGGATCACGACGACGAACGTCAACTTGGCCAGTCGCATGGTGTCCTCCTTCCGGGGAAGCCTCATTCTAGTATTGTGGGTCCTGTCACGGTGCCGACGTCGTACCGCTGAAAGACGAGAGGAGCGATGGAGATGAGCCGATCCCGAGCGTCAGTCTGCCTGGTGGCCGCAATTGTCCTGGCCGCCGCAATCACCGCGTTCCCGCTGCTCGGCCCGTCGTCGACCGCGGCGGCGCAGGGCGGCGCCCCGGACCCGTTCGTGGGCACCTGGCTGCTCAACCCGGCCCGCTCCTGGCAGTTCCGGGGCGAGCAGAACAAGTACGAGATCATCCGCATCAGCGTCGAGGACGGCGTGCAGACGTACCGCGTGCGGAGCATGGGCGCGCGGTCGAACGTCGATTCCCGCTCCGGCTACAGCTCGAAGTACAACGACGACGAGTGGGTGCACTACCAGAACTTCATTCCCGGCAACTTCCGGGACCAGGAGTTGGTGACGGTCAAGGTCGACGAGCGGACCCACTACCGCATCGCACGCACCCGGTCGACGGGCGAGGCCCTGTACGTCCTCATGCGGCGCATGGCCGAGGACGGGCAGTCCTATGCGGCCACCCTGCTGACCGTCGACGGCGAGATCACGCTCATCCGCGTGTTCGAGCGCTGCGCCGAGCCGTGCGAGCCGCCGGCGGAGTACCTGGAGAATCCGTAGTCTCGCTGTAGGCGGACGATGCCGACGGAGAATTACGTTGCCGTTAGTGCGAGACGCCTACGGCGCCTCGGGCAGCACATCGCCCGCGTCGTCCCCCCGGGGCCGCCACAGCACGCTGACGGCCCAGTCGACGTCCAACCGCTCGCCCCGCCAGGCCGGCGTTGCCCATGGTGACGGACGTGCCGCTGGCGCCGGTGACGGCGCGGCTCGACCGGGCGGGCATCCGCATCGGCCCGCACACGGCCACGCCGGCCTGGCGGGGCGAGCGGCTGGACGTCGACTGGGCCGTCGGCGTGCTGTGGCGGCCCCGCGGGGACGGCGCGGGTGGTGTGCCGCCCGAGGCGCCGTAGGCGCCTCGCACTGCCTGTCGCGCTGTCGACCACTCCATGTCGAAGACGTCCCAGTCAGACTCGCCGCCGGTCCCGAGCACCCAGACTGAGGGCGGGGAGTCGACGCGTAACCGGGTCAGCCGCAGCGTCCAGACTCAGTCATCACGAGCAGAGCCCGTTGGCGCCGACGTGCTCACCGCAACGGTCGCAAGCAGCTCATCGACTCCGGTCGTCACCTCGTAGCGGGCCGGTGACTCCCTCACCCGCAACGCGTCAAAGTGCGCTCGGCCACACGCAATCTTGGCACTCTCGGCGATGCGAAGATCGTGGAGAAACGGGCTGCCCTTGGTCTCCACCACGAAGTAGAGCCGTTCGCCGTCTTCGGAATCGGCCAGGACGGCCCAGTCAGGATTGTAGCTGCCGAGTGGCGTCTTGACCTGGAACCATCCGGGCAACTTGGCGTACACCCTGACCGCGTCGTTCTTTTCGAGCTGGTCGGCAAAGCGCGCCTCGACGTCCAACTCGTAGACCACGCTCTCATGGACCGACTTGCGCGCGGCGAGCATGTTCTTCAGATAGCCGGTCAGCTCCTTGGTCTCGAACAGCTCCTGGGCGTAATAGTGCTCGTCACCCAGGCGCTGGTACTTGATGCCGTCTACCAGCGCCTGTCGCTTGCAGCCGTTGATCGCGTGACCGGCAAGCTCGATGAACTGCTGCGGATTGCGCCGGAAGTCGTCGAGGCGCCCGCTTGCGCTCAGGATTCGCTGGACGCTGCGGCGCGTGAGCTGCGTCCGGTCCTGGAGCTCGGTAAGCACGTCCGGCAGCTCGATGTCGGCCTCGTCCAACACGACCGTCGCGGAGCCGGCCGTCTCAGTGGCCTCCACGCCCGAATGACCGATGGCGATATCCGCCGTGCGCCACTGCAGCCGCGTCTTCGGGATCGGCGGCGCTTCTCGCAGCGCCCGAGCGCACTTCTCGACCAGGTCTTCGTTGTCGAACGCGACCCGGTAGGTGGTCTTGTGCTTGATTCGGTCCCAGAGTGCCTTGAACTCCGGACTGTGGAGCACCGCCTGGCGCGGACGGACCTGTCGCCGCTCGTCGGCGTTCCTGATCTCCAGGCGGCCGGCGAGCTTGCGCAGCACCTTGACGATCTCCGCTTGTTGCGGCGCGAACTCGTCCGGCACGACCAGCGTCTCGTCCTTGAGCGCCGCACGAAGCGAGTCCTGCACCCGGCCGCTGGAGTCGATGTGGCCCGCCGCCCGCAGGTGATTCCACAGGACTTCGGAGGCCTCGATGCCAAGCGGCTTCACCTCCCCGTCAACGCCGTCATCGACCGGAATCGCCGCAAACTGATGCCGCTCCACCACGCCGAAGCGAAACCCGGTGTCTTCCTCGATTTCCTTCTGGAGGTTCTCGGCGAACGCCTCGTAGCTTTCCATGGCGACGACGGTCAGCGTGTTGACCTCGAAGCCGCGCAGGCGCTGACCTTCCTGGTCGACGCAAAGACGCAGGCCGCGGCCGATGGTCTGACGCCGCTCCCGCTCCGACCGGATATCCCGCAGCGCGCAGATCTGGAACACGTTGGGGTTGTCCCAACCCTCGCGCAGGGCCGAGTGGGAGAAGATGAACTTGAGCGGCGTGTCGAGACTCAGGAGCTTCTCCTTCTCCCGCATGATGAGGTTGTAGGCCCGCTCGGCGTTGTCCCGACTCACCTGACTGTTCTCGGCGGTGTCCGTCCAGCCGCCCTTCCGGTCGATGGAGAAGTAGCCGTTGTGAACCTGTTCGGCCGCCGTGGTGATATCGACTTCCTTGAAGAGGGTGTTGTAATCGGGATGTCCGGCGATACGCCGATACTGCTCCTCGAAGATCAGGGCGTAATCGCCCTTGACCGCGTTGCCCTCCACGTCATATCCGCGATAGCGGTCCACCTTGTCGATGAAGAAGAGACTCAGCACCTTGATCCCCTGCGGGCGCAGACGCTTCTCCTTGTCGAGGTGCGCACGGATGGTCCGCCGGATCATCTCGCGCGCAACGGCGGAGGCATCCACGTCTCCCCACGACTCGCCCGGCCGCAGGCGTCGCTCGGTTCCCGGCACGCGGAGTTCGAGGAACTCTTTCCCCCGCCCCACACGGATTTCGCCGATGCGGCAATCCCGGTAAACAGCACGGCCCGTGGTCTGCTCGAGGTCCTCGCCGTCCATGACGGTCTTCTCCAGGCGACGCACGCCGCCCGCCGACGCTGCGTCGATTTCGACCCGGGCGCTGACCGTGCCCCGCCGATTGCTGGTGGAGAGGAGCCGCACGTAGGGCTTGTTGTGTGCGTCCTGGATCGTGGCAGACGCTACCTCGATCTGCTTCACGAGCTTGCGCTGGTAGGCGTCCACGGCATCGAGCCGGTAGACCATGTGGTGCAGGTCGGCGTGCGTCGCCGAGTAGCGCAGGGTGCAAAGCGGATTCATCGCTCCCAGCGCCTTCCGCCCCTGCCCCTTCAGCCCGCCGTCGACGCTCTGCGGCTCGTCGACGATCACCACGGGCCGGGTCGCGCAGATCAGGTCGATCGGCTTCTCGCCGCCCGTCTTCTCGCTGTCCTTGTAGAGGTTGTTGACGTCCCTCTTGTTGATGGCGCCGACGGTCACCACCATGATCTGAATCTGCGGGCTGGAAGCGAAATTCCGCACCTGGCCGAGCTTGGCGGAATCGTAAAGGAAGTAGTCGAACGGCGTTCCGGCGTAGAGCGCCCGAAAATGATCTTCGGTGATCTGGAGCGATTTGTACACGCCTTCCTTGATGGCGACGGAGGGCACGACGACGACGAACTTGGTGAAGCCGTAGCGCCTGTTCAGCTCGAAGATCGTGCGGAGATACACGTAGGTCTTGCCCGTGCCGGTCTCCATTTTTCGACCGTGAAGTCGCCCGAGGCCAGCGAGTCGGACGGCGGCAGGCCGTTGCGGACCTGAATGTTCTTCAAGTTCGAGAGGATCTCCTCGTCGAGCAGCGTCAGCCGGTTGCCGATGCCGAGATGGCTCTCCGCGAAGAGCCGCCCCCGGGCCTCGGAGGGGCCGGGCGTGACGGTGAACTCGGACCGACAGACTTCCTGGCCGCGAAAGAGGTCGCAGACGGCCTCGATTGCCTGCAACTGGAAGTCGAGGTCGGGTTCGAAATGGAGCTTCATGTTCTCGCCACGCTCCCCTTCCCCGCCTCCCTGGCGCCTCCGTCGGACCCGCCTTCGGCGGCAGCCCGCCCCGCGTCCGTCAGGCGGTACTTCTGAAGTCGGCTCCGGGGCCTTTCGGGGATGGTGTAGCCAATGCTGCCATCCGCCAGGAGCGCGCTGATTACCCGGTTGAGCTGACCAGAGACGCTGGTCTGCCCCAGGCTCCGGGAGAGACCCGACTTCGACATCGGGCCCGCGGCCAGTTGCCGCAGCACTCTGGCCGCCAGCGACTCTGGCTGTGACTCTGGCCGCGACTCTGGCTGCGACGGCCGGGGTCCGGGAGCCTGCCGCGCCGGTCCTCCGCTGTCTCCGGCCGCGCGGCCGGAAACAGACCGATTCGCGGTTCCGACAAACACGAACTCCAGCCGCACCCCATCCGACTCCAGCTCCCAGCGCGGCTCCGCAGTGCCCGCTGCGCGGCAGGCACTCACGATGTGCCCGATACCGCGTCCCCACGCCTCGATCATGCCGGCGCGGAAGAACGCGTTCGCGATCCCCGGATTGTGCGGCACCGAAGCGTGCGTTCCCATGAGCTTGTCGAGGGTCCAGTCGGGCGGCAGGCTCCCCGGGTTCCACAAGGAGATCCGGTCGTCGTATACCCGGATCTGGATCGGCGCCGGGTGGCCGTAGTCCCGGTGCGCGATCGCGTTCAGGACCGCTTCGCGCAGAGCCTCGCCGGGAGCGAGCGGCGTCTCCCGGCGATAGATGTCCTCGTAGGTGATCCGCGCCTTCGAGTACTTCGTGCGCAGCAGGTCGACGGTGCGGTCCACCTGGGCGAACAGGTTGCCTTCGACAACGTCCTGGTACTCGAGCTCCGTCTCCGTCCGGAAGTAGCCGATCTTCACGAAGGCGCCTGCGAAATACCGCGCCGGGACGGGATGGAACAGCAGCACCGCCGCCCGGCGAAGGTACTCACCCTCGCGCAGATGCAGCGTCTCAATCAGATCGCCGGCGGAATCGCTTGCCGTGCCCGCCGGGAGGCGGCCGCTGGCGATGCCGCGCCGCCCGAACTCCTCCAGCGTTCGCCCGTCCAGATCCCGCAGACCAACGTTCGGCAGCGGCGCGTCGTCCCAGTTGCGGCCGTGCTTGCCCAGCAGAAACCGGTTCAGTGCGGCGCCCCGCAGGACCTGCTTGGTGCTGCCGCTGCGGTAGTGGTATTCGCCGCGGTAGCTGATCGGATTGGGATAGGGCTCGACCCTGATCTCCAGATACTCCCCGCCAGCCTCCGACTTGAGATCGACGTCCACGACGATCCCCAGCAGCGACTGCGCCTTGTTCGGGATCTCTTCCATCAACCGCAACGGGTCCTTCACCCCCAGAATCTCGCCCCGATCGTTCTTGCCAATCACCAGCCGGCCGCCCTGCGCGTTCGCGAAGCCGCAGATCCACTTCAGGTACTCGTCGCGCCACGACGATTTCAATTCCAGGTTCTGGCCCTCTTGCACGGGACCCTCGATTGGAGTTCTTGCCCCACTCATGCGACGCCCCGATTCAGAGGCTCCGCACGTTGCGGAGGCCATGCTGTTCCAGGACGGCCATGAGGTTCGTCTTGGCCACGTCGTCGGAGAAAGCGCTGTCGCGGAAGATGACGGTCGTGGCGCCAGCGGGCGCCAGTTCGGCCCGCCATTCAGCGATGCCTAGAGCGAGTAGCTCGGCGTCCTGGCGATCAATTTCCTCGGCGAGGCAGGCGATCAGGGTGCCTGCGCCGACGGATCGGACCGTCCTGCCGGCAATGGCGCGCGTCTCGATTGGCACGCAGAGGTCGAGGCCGAGCTTCAGCAGCAGTTCGTAGAGAATGTCGTCCTCGCTGCGGTCGTGCTCGAGGTGCTCGAGGTGTTCCAGCAGCGACTTGTCCAGATCGTCACGGTCCGGCTCCCAAGTGCGGATGTTGGAGGTGTCGAGCTTGAAGACGCGGAAGCCGAGGTTGCCGACGAACTCAGGATTCTCTTCCTTGACCTTCGCGGCGGCGCGGCGGAGGCGCTCTTTGGTCAATTCCGCGATGTTGCGGGGCTTGCCGATCTTGTCGCAGTATTCAGCGGCGTTTTTCTGATCTTTGTTTCTTGGATCAAGAACCTCTGGAAACTGTACAAGAACTACCCGCAGGGAGTGTCTATTACTCAGGTTGTGAAGCCACACTGCCTCGCTTGTAGTTCCTGAGCCAGCAAAGTGGTCAAGGACAACATCGTCATCCACCGCCCCAGAGAGCTTGATCAAGTGACGAAGGAGGCCCAATGGCTTCGGCGTATCGAAAGGCACAGCCCCATCAAAATGTCGCTTAATTTCACTGGCTGCGTCTCGCGTTGTGCCAACACCTTTACCAAAGAGAATTGTTTCAGGGGTCCTTCCCTCAAGATTGCGTAAGTAGATTTTTCGGATAATTCGTGTCTCATCGTCGGAAAACACAATCTCGCCAGACTCAATCTTCGCTTGAAGTGTCTTCTCGCTCCATCTCCACCCATTGGATGGCGGACTGATCGTTCGACCCGAGGGTGTTGTGATTTCGTATAGGAGATTGGGGCGATAAAGCGCATTTCGGACATCCCCAGGCCGCCAAGGACCGTTAGGGTCACTGTCTGGATTCGAGTAGTTCTTGTTGTGCTCCTCTGTTCTTTCGAGACTGGCTAGCCCGAAACTTTCTCCCCTTTGATAACAAAGGACAAAATTGTGGTGTACCGAGAATTTGCCCGTGTAACCTTTTGGTTGAACACTATGCTGCCAGATTAGAGTTCCGAGGAAGTTCTCTTCGCCGAAGACCTCATCGCATAGACTCCGCAAATTGGTTACTTCGTGGTCGTCGACAGTGACAAATAGCACACCGTCAGGACGAAGCAAGTGACTCGCGAGCTTCAGCCGCGGGTACATCATGTTCAGCCAATCGGTGTGGAACCGCCCTGAGGCCTCCGTATTCGAGGACAACCTGCGATTCCCGCTGTCGACCTGTCCGGTCAGCTCCAGGTAGTTGCGAATGTTGTCGCGGTAGTTGTCTGGGTAGATGAAGTCCTTGCCCGTGTTGTAGGGCGGATCGATGTAGATGAGCTTGACTTTGCCCGCGTAGCTCTTCTGCAGAAGCTTCAGTACCTCCAGGTTGTCGCCCTCGATCATCAGGTTCTGCGTCGTGTCCCAGTCGACGCTGTCCTCCGGGCAGGGGCGCAGGGTCCCGGTGGAGGGTGTCAGCGCGAGCTGGCGGGCCTGCCGCTTGCCGTGCCAGTTGAGGCCGTACTTTTCCTCTCCCTCGTCAACCGTGCCGCCGAGGAGCTGCTTGAGGACATCGAAGTCGACCTTTCCCTCGGTGAACGCCTCCGGGAACAGCGGCCTGAGTTGCTGGATGTTCTCCGCGATGACATCCGTCGAGCGGGCCTCGGGGTCGTTGGGGCCGATCTTCTTCATGGATTCTCCCGCACTACAGTCTCGCCCGTACGGCGTCCAGATCGGTCCGCAGACGACGGAGTTCCAGGTTGATGTCCGCGAGGCGCCGCACTTGCCTCTCCCCGGCGGCCTCGGCGCTCACCTCGGCGATTCGCGACTTCAGTCGCCCGTATTCCCGCAGCGCGGCGGCGCGGTCCGCCGCTTCGTCGGCGGACCCGGGAACAACAAACGCTCCCGTTACCCCGGCGACGCGCAGCGCCAGCAGCAGATGCATCCAGCCCTGATAGAGCGCATGGAGGGAGGCGCGGGGCTTACGGGTGAGGGCAAGGGCATCGCGGAACGCAGTCTCCGCCTCAACCGGTGTACCGTTGCCCAGCTCGACCGTGACCACATCGCCGTCGAGCACTGTCCTGCCCGACTCGCCCTGGGACCAGCGCTTGTGAGCCAGTGAGAGCTGCGTCGCGTCTCCCTGGGGAGAGGTGAGCAGCACCGGATACGGCACGGCGCGGTGCACCAGCTCGGCGATCCGCGCGGCGCGCGCCCCGGCGCGAAGGGTGAGCTGGAGAACGGCAATCTCCAGATACTCCCGCTCCGCATCGCGATAGGCGGCCACGCCGACGGTCGTGGGCTTCAACACGGCCAGCCACCGGAGCTCCTCCACCTCCTCCCGGATACGCCGCTTGTCGCGCGCCGTTGGAGCGCCGTTCTCGATCAGCAGGGTCTTCGGCACGCGGCGGTCGACGAGGGCGCTCTCGGGAAGCGCGAGGGCCGCGATGAGATCGAGGGAGCTCACGGCGCCTCAGTTCCCAGCACGACGAGGAACGCCACGACCTCGAACTCGTCGATTCCGGCGAACTCGCTCGCCATCGGATGGGTGCCTCCCGGCGTGAAGAGGCTCGCGAGCGCACGTTCTTCGCTCTTGCCCGCGACAGACGCGACCGCGGCGGCGAGCAGCCGTTGCGCCTGTTGCATGTCGCGATCGCCGCGGGTCATCCGCTGGAACCGGGCGCAGGCGCCGGCATCCGGCAGATCGCGGCCCAGGCAGAGCCGCTTCAAGCGGTCCAGGATGCGCCGGGCCTGTGTGAAGGGCAGCAGCACGGCGCCGTCGTCGCCGACATGGACCAGGTAGTGCGGGGCCAGCGGGTACCCCGGCTCGAAGGAGCGCGCCGCGGCCGTTCCTTCCGCTCGCAGGCAGAAGATGATGCCGGGCGACGTCTCGGCATCCGTCTCCGTGGTCACGGCGTAGACGCCGGGCGGCAGGTTCGCCAGAGCGTCGGGCCGTTCCCTCAGATAGTCCGCCAGATCGATGCGGAAGTCCGTCAGGGTGAGGTCGGCGATGGAGATGCCCGACGACAGATCTTCCAGGTCGATGACCGCGTCCTGCAGCTTGAGCAGTTGCCGGCGGCGGTACTCGAGGTCGTTCATCGGGTCGCCCGACTGCTGCTCGATCACGTTCTCCTCGCCCGTTGCGGAGATGTCGAGCAGCACCATGCGCCCGCTCACCCGCTGCTCCAGTCCCAGATACTCCTCGAGCTCCAGGTTGGGCCAGAAGTTCACGAGCTGGATGCGCGCGTTCGGGGCGCCGATGCGGTCGATGCGCCCGAAACGCTGGATGATGCGCACCGGGTTCCAGTGGATGTCGTAGTTGACGAGCCAGTCGCAGTCCTGGAGGTTCTGACCTTCCGAGACGCAGTCGGTGGCGATGAGCACGTCGATCTCGCCTTCTTCGGCGAGATCCTCCGGTCTCTCCTTCGTGCGGGGCGCGAAGGCGGTCAGGATGGATGCGAGGTCCCTTCGCAGCTCCGGCAGCGTGACCTGATTCCCGCCCGTGCCGGTGACGAGCGCGGACTGCAGTCCCAGGCTGTCCCGCGCCCAGGGCGCCAGTTGCTCGTAGAGGTAGCGGGCGGTGTCGGCAAACGCCGTGAAGACAATGATCTTCCGGTTGCCGGGATTGATGGGGCGCTGACACTTGCCTTCGATGATCCCGCGAAGCCCGGCGAGCTTGGCGTCGCGCGCGGCGGTGACCTGAACGGCTGCGGCGTGCAGGGTGGCCAGCCGGTTGCGGTCCTCGACGAGATCCTGCTTCCAGCGGATCAGGTCCACGTCCTGCAGCAGTACCTTGACCTTGCGTCCGACCAGCAGGCTCTCGAAGGCCGGGTCCTCAATGTCGACGTCGGCGATGTCGAGCTCCTCCAGCTCCGCTGCCTGCTCCTCGATGCGGGCCAGCGTCCGGTCCACGTCGGCGAGTTGTCGCCGTACCGTGAGCGCGAAGGAGACCACGGAGCTCTCCATGCGCTTGAGCGCGTTGACGCGCAGGAGTTGCACGAGGCTCTCTTCACGGTCCGCCTGCCGGAAGAACCCTTCGCCGCTTGCAAGCCTGGTGCTGTACTTCTCGTCGTAGGCGTCCCGCTTGTGGGGCAGCACGTAGCGCAGCGGCGCGTAAGCGGCCAGGTTGAGCCGGCGGATTTCGCGGTTGATGTCGCGGATGGAGGGAAACTCCCCCGTCAAGTCCACGTCGGGCTTGACGTTGATCGGCTTCAGCCGTTCGGGAAAGCGGCCCGTTTCCAGCGCACCGTAGTACTTCTGGAGATGCCGGCGGGACCGTGCGATGGTGAGACGATCCAGCAGCGTGAAGTAGTCGAACCCCAGCATCTCGACGAGCCGTGACGGGGTGCGCTCGTCGTCGTCGAGATCGAGCCAGCGATTGAACTGCTTCTGCGCCAGCCGGGTCGTCCCGTCGATGCTGGCGAGACCGTGGTCGGCCAGCGCCGTATCATCGCCCTCGGTGGCGAAGGCTATCTGGTTGCGCAGGTCGGCCAGTCGATTGTTGACCGGCGTGGCGGAGAGCATGAGCACCCGTGTCTTCACGCCCTCCCGGATGACCCGGCGCATCAGCCGGTCGTAGCGGGTCTCCCCGCTCTGTCGCGGGGTGCGCTTGTTCCGGAAGTTGTGCGACTCGTCGATGACGACGAGGTCGTAGTTTCCCCAGTTGACGTGGGCGAGATCGATGTCGCCCGACAAGCCGCCGTCGCGCGACAGGTCGGTGTGGTTGAGGATGTCGTAGTTGAAGCGGTCGCCGGCAAGGAAGTTGCGGCGATCGTTGGCGCGGTAGAGACTCCAGTTGTCGCGTAGGCGCTTGGGGCAGAGGACCAGCACCCGGTCGTTGCGCAACTCGTGGTACTTGATGACGGCCAGCGCCTCGAAGGTCTTCCCCAGCCCCACGCTGTCGGCGATGATGCACCCGCCGAAACGGTCGAGCTTGTCGATGGCGCCGACGACGCCGTCGCGCTGAAACTTGAAGAGCTTCTTCCACACCGCCGTGTTGCGGATTCCGGTGGCCGACTTGACTACCTGCTCCTCGTCCAGCTCGTCGCCGCCGGAACGGAAGAGATGGCTCAGAATCAACGCGTAGATGCGGTGCGGGTCCTGGTCGGCGGCAACCGATCGCAGCAGTTTCAGAACACCCGATTTCGCTGCGCCACCTGCGGCCAGCGCGGACCAGTGGTCGTCGAACCACTCGCTCAGTCGCTGGATCTCCTCCGCGGTTGCGGAGGCCTGGATGAGGTTCAGCGGGTTCCCCGGGGCGAGACCGAGGCCGTCCGTGCTGAACGAGAACGAGCCGAGCACGGCCTGTCCCGGGCGCCCGTCGCCATTGCGCAGGACGACGGCGCCCTGTGGGACAGGCCGGTCCGCTCGGCGGATTTCGGCTGCCTTCTCGATCCAGTCCGCACAGCGGCGGGCCAGCCAGCGGCCCTGGAGGCGGTTGCGGGCCGCGCGGTCCGCGTCGGACCCGAAGAGGCCAAGCTCCGCCTCCTCGGGCGGAAGAACGAGACGCACGTTCGTCACGCCGGACAGACTGTCCGCGAGTTCCGCGAACGCATGGAGGGACAGCGTGTCGGAGGCAAGGTCCATCCGATGACCGGGCCGCAGCCAGGGTTGGATGAGATCTACCACGCGGTCCGTCCCCGCGTTGGAGACGATCCTCATCGTGCTTCCCTCAAGCTTCCGGGTGCGCCTCCCGCAGCGGCGAGCACGTCAGATCGATCGAGCGTTACACCACTGGAAGCCTACGGCTGCTGCATCGCCGCGATACCGGCGTTGGCCGCGTCTTCGTCCTGTTGCCCCGTGGCGCCGCTGCAGCCTATGGCGCCCACCGACTGCCCTTCGTGCATGATGGGAACGGCTCCCTGAACGAACAGCATCGGGCCGCCTTCGACCACGTTGGTGATGCCGAGCTCGCGGAGGCGGTCCAGGGTGCCCGATGGAGCGCCGAACGCCGCCGAGGCCCGCGCCTTGCCGGCGGCAACGCCGGCCGTGAAGTAGCTCGCTCCGTCCATCCGGAACAACGCCACGAGCGCACCCCGCGCGTCCACCACCGCACAGGTGAGGCCGACCCCCATTTCGTTCGCCGCCTGCTCGGCCGCGGCCAGCGCCTTTTGGGCCTCGGCCAGCGACGGCCCGGTCGCTGTCGCGGCCTGTGCGCCGGCGACGTTGGCCAGCAGTCCGGAACACAGCACGGCGCTCAGAACGACAACGCGTCGATCGATTCTCCTCATTGGTCCTCCTCTTGGTTGAAACCAGTCCGAAAGCGCAAGATTGCTGCACGAGATACTACCACCGGCAGGTAACCAGCCCGACCGACTGCTCAGGGCGCGCGCCTCCCGGCCGGCGGTGCCAACCGCGGCTGTGCGTGAGGAAGGAACCTCACACCACTACTTCCCGCCGTCGTGGGAGTTGACCCCATCGCCGGCCGCGGTGGCCCGGCGCCGTGCGGAGGGATACCTGACCGTCGAGATGGAGTGCTCGGCCCTGTGCGGGGGTGGCCCGGTTTCGTGACGTGACCTTCGGACAGATCCTGTACGGCGGGGACGACGTGAGCGGATTCGAGTGGGATCGCCGCGGCTGGGACCGACAGAACGCGGTTCGGGCGCGGCTGCTGCGCCTCGCCGCGCAGGCGTGCCTGCGCATCCCGGATTGACAGGGGAACCGCTCGCCGCGAGGGCTTCGGCAACGCCGGCCTGAGGGGTGGCTTGCGATCTTTTTTCGCCCCGCGTGCATTTTTCTGTTGACAGCCCGCTTTGAGGCCGGCGGCCCGGGATGCGGACCGGCGTCAGGCATGCCGCTCGGACGGCCCTGGCTGGCCGCTGGGAGCCCGGCGGCGCCGGGGAGGGACAACGAAGCCGCACCGCGGCCCGATCGGCCCACCTGAGACCGTACAAGCTGTTGAAAAAGAGGGGGTTATGATGGAGTCATGCCTGTCGAGCCCCGCGCCGTTCCCGTTGCGTCTGTCCCATCGGTCTTGCCTGCCCCGTCGGCCGCTCCGCCTGCCGAGGCCGAGGTCCCGGCCGTGCAGCCCGCGCGACCCGACGAGGCCGCGCCCGACGTCGAGGCGCTCGGCGACCGGATAGCCGACCTGGCCGCCCGCATCCAGGCGGCCACCTACGAGCTGCTCGTCCTGATCCGCCAGTTCGACGAGCGCGACGGCTGGGAAGGCTTCGCCTCCTGCGCCCACTGGCTGAGCTGGCGCATCGGCCTCGCGCCGGGCGCCGCCCGCGAGAAGGTGCGCGTCGCCCACGCCCTGGCCACGCGGGTGACGGCGCGCACCTTCGAGTAG
>CAZMWA010000216.1:0-5202 GCA_964569405.1 uncultured Vicinamibacteraceae bacterium
GGCCCGCACACCCGCAGGACGTGTCGCACCCCGCTCTGCCCCGGCCACGCCACGTGCTGGCCGGCCGGCGCCGCCGCGGCCTGGCCGAAGAGCGCCTGGAAGGACGCCGGCAGCACGCTGCCGAAGCTGCCCTGGCTGCACTTCGCGGCGCCGTCCTCGACGACCACGGACAGGTACAGGCGGTCGCGGGGCCGCGTCGCCGCGACGTAGAGCAGCCGCTTGGTCTCCTCGACGTCGCGCTCGCGCTCCGCCTCGGCGGCCTCGTCCCGATACGGCCAGACCGCCACGGCGGGCCGCCCGTCGCCGCGGTCCGGAACGACCCGCACGGGCGGCTGCTGGGTGCGGGTGCCGCGGCCGAGGTCGACCAGGAACACGATGGGGAACTCGAGCCCCTTGGCCGCGTGCACGGTCATCAACGCGACGGCGTCGACGGCCTCGACGACCGCGTTGGCCATGCCGGCCGAGAGCCGATCGATCTGCTGCGCGACGCGCGCCATGGTCGCGTACCCGCGGTTCTGAATCCGCCGCACGAGGGCGCGCATCTTGCTCAGGTTCGCCTGCGCCTGGGCCGCCTGCGGGCCGCGCAGCTCGAACGCGTAGGCCGCATCGCACAGCACGCGATCGAGCACCTCGGCGGGGGGGAGCCGATCGACGAGCCCGGTCCACTCGCGCAGGCCGCGGCGGGCCATGGCGAGCGCGCGCCGGTCGTCGTCGCCGAGCGCGGCGGCCGCGGCGGGCAGCTCGGCGCCGACGAGGGCCGGCGACAGCACGCCCGCGAGCGCCAGCAGGCCGGGGTCCGAGACCCCCACGAGGCGCGAGCGCAGCAGCGCGGCCGCGCGGAGCTCGGACGACGGATTGGCGAGAAACCTGACGAGCGCGCGCACGTCCTTGATCTCGTCGGCGTCGAAGAAGCCCATCCCCTTGTAGACGTGCGTCGGGATGCGCCGGCGCGCGAGCGCGGCCTCGAACTCGCGGTGGCTCTCGCGCGTGCGGAACAGGATGGCCACGTCCTGCGCCCTGACGGCGCGGGTGCCGGCGCCTTCCTTCCGGCGCACCTGACCGTCGCCGAGCAGCGCCGCGATCTCGGCGGCGACCGCCGCCGCGCACGCCTCGAGATCCGGGCCGGCGATGACGCCGAGCGCGTCGCCCGCGGCCGCGTTCCGCGCGGGGCGCGCGACGGGAAAGCGATCGCGAGCCTCGAAGCGGAATCTGTCGCGGCCGGGCCCGCCGCCGCCGATCTCCGCGAACAGATCGTTGACGAACCCGAGCAGCTCGGGCACCGCCCGGAAGCTGTGGCTGATGGAGCGGCGCACGTCGCCGCCGGCGCGCAGGCCGGCTATCTCGTCCGTCGCCTCGCGGAACGTCGCGACGTCGGCGTCCCGGAAGCGGTAGATCGACTGCTTGTGGTCGCCGACGACGAAGATGGTCGGCGGCAGGGGCGCGTCCGCCACCAGACCGCTGCCCTCGCCCCACGACTGGACCAGCAGCGACACCAGCTCCCACTGGTTGCGGCTCGTGTCCTGGAACTCGTCGACCAGGACGTGGTGGTAGCGCGACTCGAGGCGGTACCGGGACTGGGCGAACTCGTCCATCTGCCGCAGGAGGTCGACCGCCCGCTGCAGCACGTCGGAGAAGTCGAGCAGGGCGCGCGAGCGCAGCGCGCGCCGGTACTCCGTCACCAGCACGCCGAACAGCACGCGCACGGCGCGGGCGAGCACGACGTTGACGTCCCGCTCGAAGGCCCGCAGCACGTCGCGCACCGCCGGCGCCACGGCCGCGGCGGCCTGCCGGTAGCGGCGCTTCACGGCGGCGGCCCGCGTGTCCAGCGGGAAGGACTTGCGCGCATCGCCCTGCCGGGTCAGGAAGGCCTCCCGCAGGCGCTCGAGCCAGGCCCGGACCGCCGGCGCGTCGGCCTGCGCCAGGTCCGGCAGCCGGCGCAGGTCGCGGGCCAGGACCGCGGCGCGGGGATCCGCGGCCTCGCCGGCCTCGACCAGCAGCCCGACTTCCCGGCGCAGGCCGGACAGACGGTCGGCGAGCCGGCCCACCGCGGCCCGGCAGGCGCCCTCGCCCGTGAGATCGGGCGGCGTCCCGGCCAGGAATCGTTGCAGGGCGCCCGGCACGACCAGCCGGCGCTCGAGCAGGCTGCGCAGCGCGGCGCGGGTGCGCCGCGGCCCGAGCCGGGCGAGCAGCATGGCGACGGCGGCGTCCCGCCCGGCCAGCCGCGCCGCGACGACCAGGGTGCGGTCGACCGCCTCGTCGGCGAGGCGCGGCACCTCGGTCTCGTCCGCGATCCCGAAGCCGGGGTCGAGGTCGGCCTCGAGCGGGAACTCCCTGAGCAGCGCGAGGCAGAAGGCGTCGACGGTGCTGACCGCGACCTCTCCCAGCCGGTCCCGCAGCTCGCCCCAGCGCACGCGACCCGCCGGCGACTCCGCGGCGTCGCGGCGCAGCGCGCCGATGATCCGGGCGCGCATCTCGGCCGCCGCCTGCCGGGTGAACGTGATCGCCAGGATGTTGGCCGGCGCGATGCCGGCCCGCAGCAGCCGCAGGTAGCGCTCGACCAGGACGGACGTCTTGCCGGTGCCGGCCGAGGCCTCGAGGACCACGTTGTGCGCCGGATCGGTGGCGAACTCGCGCGCGGCGCTGTCGGCAGGCGCGTCCGTCATTCGTCGACGTAGTCCTTCCGGCAGACCGTGGGATACGGGCAGTGGCTGCAGAGCTGCCGCTCCGCCGGGCGGGCGGGATACGCGCCGCGCCCGATCAGCTCCAGCGCGCCGACGGCGCGGGCCTCGCCCTCGGACAGCGTCCGGTCCAGGTCGCCCCGCGCCAGCGGCACGTGCAGGCGCGGCTCTCCGAACGCCACGTAGGCCGCGTCCCCGGGACGCCAGGCGCGCCGGCGGTGGCCGTCGAGCCGCTGCTCGGCGCAGCGGGCGTAGACCGGGAGCTGCAGCGCCCGGTCGCGGCGCGGCGCCCGGTCCGTCTTGTAGTCGACGATGCGGAACGTGCCGTCCGCCAGCAGGTCGATGCGGTCCGCCGTGCCCCGGACCCGCACGGTCCGGCGGAAACCCCGATCATCCACGGGGTAGGTGCGCTCGAGCCGCACCTCGACGAGACGCTCCACGATGTCCGCCGGCTGGCTGATCTCGAGCTGGAACAGTTGCTCCGCCAGTCCGGGCGCCGCGGCCGACCCGGTCAGCCAGGCGCGGGCGACGGCGCGGTCGACCGGCGGCAGATCGCCCAGCGCCGCCTCGACGAGCGCGCCGAAGCGGTCGAGCGCCTGGTCCAGATTGGCCGGCGTCACTGCCCCCCGGCCGGCGGCCTGCCAGCCCGCGTAGAAGCGCTCCAGCACGCGGTGCAGAAAGCGGCCGCGCTGCCGGGGTGCGAGCACCGGCTCGTCGATTGCCTCCTCCTCCAGCTCGAGCTCGTGGCGGGCGAAGTAGCGGAACGGACAGGCGAGGTACCGCTCGAGGGCGCTGACGGCGTACGTCTCGGCGCGGCTCGCCCCGGCCAGGCCGCGAAAGCGATCGTCGCGCGCCGGCCGGCGGCGCCGCTGGGCGATCCAGGGGCCGGCCGGAGCGGGCAGATCGGCGGGCACGACGGCGGCATGGAGCAGCGCCTCTTCCGGCGTGACGCAGGGCTGGCGCGGCGCCGGCTCCCGCGCCGTGGCCAGCTCCAGGCCCGCGAGCTGCTCGAGGAGCACCGACGGCGTGACCACGGCGTCGTCCTCGAGCGCGAACGCCGACAGGGTCACGCGCTCGCGGGCCAGGCGCACGAGGTCGGTGAACCGCGCGCGCGCGGCCCGGAAGCGGTCGCGCTCGGCCCACCAGCCGAGGCCCGCAAGCACAGCCGCCGGATAGAAGACGGCCCGCGCGGGCCGCGCGGGCCACTCGCCGTCCACCAGGCCGACGAGGAAGAGCTCCCGGAAGCGTCCGTAGGGGGCGACGCGGGCGTCGAGCAACTGCACGCCGCCCGTGCCCGCGGCCGGGGTGAACGTCTGCGTCTCGATCCAGCGCCGCACCGACTGCATCAGCTCGGGAAATGCGGTCGGCGTGTCGTCGATGGCGCGGTAGGCGCGTTCCAGGGCGGCCAACCCGCTGGCGATCGCCGCCCGGGCCCGCGACTCGCGCTCGCGAGCCGCGGCAGGCGCCGCGGCGCCCGACCGGTGGCGCTGCAGGAACGACGCGACGACCGCGAGCTGCGCGGCGGGCGGGGCGGGCTCCTCGAGCAGCCGCAGCTCCGCGGCGAGCCGTGCCGCCACCCGCGCGGCGGCGGCGTGCCCTCCGCCGGGTCCCGGGTCGCCGGCCCCGGCCGCGCCCGCCCACGCGGCGGCCAGCCGGTCCAGCGCGGTCCGCCCGCCGGCGTAACGGACCTCGTGCAGGGCGCGGTCCAGCGCGTCGACCGCGCCCGCGCCGAGCGCGCGACCGCCATCCTCGAACGCGAAGTGCGGCGAGCGCAGCAGCTCGACGGTGGCGGGCCGGCCGTAGTCCGACGTCACGAACTCGACGACGAGATCGAGCGCCGCCGCGTACGGCTCGGCGGCCAGCGGCAGCGCATCGTGCGTCTCGAACGGAACGCCGGCCTGGGCGAACGACTGGCGCGCCAGGTAGAGATACGGCAGGGGCCGCTGGAACACGACCGCCTCGGTGCCGTCGACCGTGCCGCCACCCGACCCGGTGTCACCCGTCCGGCGGCTCCGGGACTTCAGGCGACGGACGGCCCCGAGCAGCTCCTCCTCCCGATCGCGCCGGACGAAGTGCGGTGTGTCAGCGTCGGCCGGGGCGACCAGCACCGGCGCCTGCTCGGGGGCGCTCTCGAACCGCTGCTCGTCGATGCCCGGCAGGAGCCTCGTCAAGCGCTCGTGGAAGCCGGCGGCCAGCACCGCCTCCGTGGCCACCACATCGATTCGCTCCAGCGCGGGAAGACGCGCCAGCAGGTCGAAGTCGGCCGGCCACAGGCCGTCCGGGTCGGCCGCGTGGTCGGCGACGGCGGCGACGACGTGGACCAGCGGCCGGGCGAGACCCTCGTCGACGGCGCGGCGGCGCAGGCCGTGCTCGTCCAGCCGACCGGTGCGGGCCGCGCGCTGCTGGAACGCCCGGAACGTGGCGGCGAGAAAGCGCGTCTGCCGCAGCAGCCGGCGCGCCCCCCGGTCGAGCTCGGCGCTGGGCTCGAGGTCGGCGACCACCAGGCGCTCGAAGCGGTCGACGG
>CAZMWA010000217.1:0-3539 GCA_964569405.1 uncultured Vicinamibacteraceae bacterium
GGGTGGTCGCCGACCTCGCGGCGGGGGCCCCGGCCGGCGTCGCGGTCCTGCCGTGGCACGAGCTGCAGCCCGACCTGGCGGTGTTCATCGCCATGAAGGTCGGCGGCGCGAAGGTCATGATGCTGCTGCTCGCGGTGCTCGTGGCCGCCGGCATCTTCAACACCCTGTTCGTCAGCGTGATGGAGCGGCTGCGCGAGTTCGGCATCATGCTCGCCGTCGGGTTCAGCCCGGGCCAGCTCTTCCGGCTGGTCATGTTCGAGAGCGCCTGGCTGGCCGCCGTCGGCCTGGCGGGCGCCGCGCTGGTCACCGTCGGACCGTACCTCTACCTGGCCTCGACCGGCATCGACATGTCGGCCCTGGTCGCGGCAGACCAGATGGAGATCGCCGGCGTCGGCATGTCGTCCGTGATGCGGGTCGGCATCTACGGCGAGAGCATGGTGCTCATCGGCACGTCGGCGCTCGCCGCCATCCTGCTCTCCGGCGTCTATCCGGCCTGGCGGGCCGGGCACGCCGATCCGGTGGAGACCATCCGGCTGGTCTGACAGCCTGGAGACTACTCTTGGCGAGCAGCGGCGAGGGTGCGAATCCGGTCGTGGAGCTGGCGGACGTCACCAGGGTCTACCAGCAGGGCGACCAGCGCGTGGAGGCGCTGCGCGGGCTCACGATGACCGTGCGCAGCGGCGAGTTCACGGCCATCAGCGGCCCGTCGGGCTCCGGCAAGACCACCGCGCTCAACCTGATCGGCGCATTGGACACGCCGACCTCGGGGACCGTCCGCCTGGAAGGGTCGGACCTCGGGACGCTGTCCCGCCAGGCGCTGAGCCGCCTGCGCCGCGACCGCATCGGCTTCGTGTTCCAGGCCTACAACCTCATCCCCATCCTCAGCGCCTACGAGAACGCGGAGATCGTGATGGCGGTGCAGGGGGTGGCCGAGGCGGAGCGCCGCGAGCGGGTCATGGATCTGCTGGCCCGCGTGGGCCTCGAGGGACTCGCGGACCGGCGCCCCCTCGAGCTCTCGGGCGGCCAGCAGCAGCGCGTGGCCATCGCGCGGGCGATCGCGGCCGGACCCGCCGTCGTGCTGGCGGACGAGCCGACCGCCAACGTCGACTCCGCCACGGCCGAGGCGCTGCTCGACATGATGGAGAGCCTGAACCGGGAGCAGCAGGTCACCTTCCTGTTCTCGACGCACGACCCGCGCGTGATGGAACGTGCGCGGCGCCTGATTCGCCTCGTCGACGGCCGCATCGAGAGCGACGACGTGCGCGGCCGACCCGGCGGCGGCGGCTGAAGGGAGAACGCCATGACCGGCATCGACTCGGGGCGGCAACCGTTGCTTCACGCGGCCGTGGCCGGCGCGCTTCTGCTCGCGCCGGCGCTGCCGGCGGCGGCGCAGCAGGACGAGCAGTCGGAGTCCGACGAGGCGCCGCAGTTCGCCGAGGAGGTGACGGTCCGGGTGACCGCCCGCAAGCGCGAGGAGAACCTGCAGTCGGTGCCCTTCTCCATGGTGGCGCCGACGCAGCAGACGCTGCGCAGCCGGGGCGCCGAGAGCATCGAGGACGTCTCGGCGAACGTGGCCGGCTTCTCGGTCCAGAACCTCGGCCCCGGCCAGAGCCAGATCGCGATACGCGGCGTCTCGGCCGGACAGATCGTCCGCGACCAGCCCGGGGTCAAGGAGCAGGTGGGCGTCTATCTCGACGAGTCGGTCATCTCGCTCTCGCTCTTCACGCCCGACATCGACCTGTTCGACATGTCGCGCGTCGAGATGCTGCGCGGCCCGCAGGGCACGCTGTTCGGCTCGGGCTCGCTGTCGGGCACGGTGCGCTACATCACCAACCAGCCGGAGCTCGGCGTCCTCGAGGGAACCGGCGAGCTCGGCTTCGACACGCTCGGCGCGGGCGGGTTCGGCAACAACACCAAGGTCGCCCTCAACGTGCCGCTCGGCGCGGCGGCGGCCGCCCGCGTCACCGCCTACAACACGATGCTCGGCGGCTTCATGGACGCCGTGCAGCCCGACGGCAGCATCAGCGAGGACGTCAACGGCGGTCGCCGGACCGGCGCGCGCGTGGCCGTGCTCGTGCAGCCGAACGAGCGCTTCTCGATCACCCCGCGCGCCCTCTACCAGGATGTGTCGCTGGACGGGTGGAACCGGATCGACGTGTACAACATCCTCGCCAATCCGTTCACCACCACGCGGCCGGCATTCACCCTCGGCGAGCGCCAACTGTTCACGCAGTTCGACGAGCCCTACGCCGACCAGTTCCTGCTGGGCGACGTGAAGGTGGAGTACGACTTCGGCAACGTGCTGCTGACGTCGATCACGTCGGTCACCAGCCGCGACGTCGAGGTGGTCCGCGATTCCACGGCGCTGGCCGCCAGCGTGGCCGGCGGCACCATCGGGCTCCCCGCGAACGTCTACACGCTCGACGCGCCGCTGATCGACACCACGACAGCGGAGGCCGTGACCGAAGAGCTGCGGCTGTCGGGCGCCGCCGGACGCGTCAACTGGGTCGGCGGCCTCTTCTACAGCAACGCGGAGCGGCGCTACGGCCAGAACCTGCCCATCACCGGCTTCGAGGCCGCCTCGGGCATCCCCACCCGCGGCCAGCACGCCGCCCGCGACGAGCTGTTCTGGTCGGACCTGCTGTACGACTTCGACCAGCTCGCGCTGTTCGGCGAGGTGTCGGTCGCGGTCACCGAGCGCTTCCACCTGACCGGCGGCCTGCGCTGGTACGACTTCGACGAGCAGCGCATCCAGACGTTCGACGGCATCTACTCGGACGCGGGGACCAACCGCGGCGACATCGCCGCCAGGGGCGCGGCGCCGCGGGTCATCGCCAGCTACGACGTCACCGACGGCACGCAGGTCAACGCCCAGGTCTCGAAGGGCTTCCGCCTCGGCGGCATCAACGATCCGCTGAACGTGCCGATCTGCACGCCGCGCGACCTCGAGACCTTCGGCGACCGCGACACCTGGGAGGACGAGGAGCTGTGGAACTACGAGGCGGGCGCCAAGTCCACGTTCCTCGGCGGTCGCGGCACGCTGAACGTCTCCGGCTTCTACATGGACATCCGCAACCTGCAGGCGACGGTGACGGCAGGCTCCTGCTCGTCGCGCATCATCTTCAACGTGCCGGAATCGCGCAGCGCCGGCATGGAGCTCGAGCTCGCCGCGCAGCCGACGCCCCTGTTCGACTTCGCCGTCGCCGCCAGCGTGGCCGACGGCCGGCTGCAGTCGACGCTCGAATCGTTCGACGCCGAGGGGAACTCCACCGGCATCATCGCGGGCATCGAAGCGGGCCGGCGCATGCCGACCACGCCGCTGGTCCAGGCCACGGCGGCCGCGACGTGGCGCTGGCTGATGGGCCGCTGGGTGGGTTATCTGAGCGGCACGTTCCAGCACGTCGGATCGCGCTACACGCAGATCGGCGACCAGGCGGCCGGCTTCGGCACCGTCGACCTGCTGGCGCTGCCGAACACGATCGGCGGGCCGCTGACGCAGAGCACCTTCACCTTCGATCCGGAGCTGCCGGCCTACAACA
>CAZMWA010000218.1:0-17615 GCA_964569405.1 uncultured Vicinamibacteraceae bacterium
GACGCCGACCACCCGATAGCGCTTGCTGCCGAGGCGCACGAGCTTGCCGACCGGATCCGCGTGGGGGAACAGCGCCTGGTACGGCGTCTGTCCGAGCACGGCGACCTGCCGGCGGTGGCTGACCTCGGCGGCCGTGAAGAACCGGCCGGTGGCCACGTCGATGTGGTAGACGGCGGCGAAGTTCTCGGTCGAGCCCAGCACGTTGATGGCCTTGGACCGCCGGTTCCGGTACTGCAGTTGCACCTGGGTCGGCGGCCCGCCTTCGCCCAGCACGAGCGTGACGCTGGCGATCGTCGGCGCGCTGCGGGCGATCGCCCGCGCGTCGGCGGGCGTCAGGCTCGGGCGTTGCATGAGCTCGAAGAAGTCGTCGCCCGAGGACACGCTGAGGCCCGAGAACTGGGTGACGAAGATCGTGTCCGGGCCAATCGTCCGGATGCTGTCGCGCAGCGACTCGTCGAAGCCGCGCACCATCGACGTCATGCCCACGAGCGAGGCGATGCCGATGAGGACGCCGAGCACCGTCAGCGCCGAGCGCAGCGCCTGCGTGCGGATGGTGTCGAGCGCCATCCGGACGATCTCGACGAGCAATGCGCCCCGCACGGCTACCCGCTCCGGCCGAGCGCCTCTATCGGATCGAGCGCGGCCGCCCGCGCCGCGGGATAGAGTCCGAAGAACAGGCCGACCGCCGCCGTCACCGACAGGGCCAGCAGCACCGACCAGGGATGCACGACGGCCGGGACCGGCGTCAGCCGCTCGAGGGCCGCCGCCGCGGCCGCCCCGAGGGCCGTCCCCAGCGCGCCTCCCGCCAGCGACAGGAAGATCGATTCGGAGAGCACCTGCCACAGGATGTCGCGCCGCTTCGCGCCCAGCGCCTTGCGGAGACCGATCTCCCGGGTCCGCTCCGAGACCGCCATCAGCATGATGTTCATGATCACGATGCCGGCCACGACCAGCGCCAGGCCGACCACGCCGACGAGCACCACGACCAGCCCGCTGGTGGCCCGGTTGAAGATGTCCAGCACGGTAGCGGCCGTCAGCAGGCCGAAGTCGTTCTCCTCGCGCGGCCCGAGGCGGCGCGCGATCCGCAGCGCGACCGTGGCTTCGTCCATGGCGCGCTCGAGATCGGCCGGGTCCGCGGGCCGCGCCGTCAGCGTGAGCGGCCGGCGGTTTCCGAACAGGCGCCGAAAGGCGCCGAGCGGAATCACCGCGAACTCGTCCTGCGACTGTCCGAACAGGGTGCCCTTGGGGCGGCTGACGCCGACCACGCGGAAGTGCACGCCCTGGATCGTGACGGTGCGGTCCAGCGGATCCGCGCCGCCGAACAGCCGGTCGGCCGTCGACCGGCCGAGGAGCGTCACGTTCCGCCGCCGGGCGACCTCCGTCGGCGTCATGAGGCGTCCGCGCTCCGCCGTGAACGCGGGAAAGCGGTCGTACTCGCTCGTGACGCCCTGAATGGTGACCCGCTCGAGCACCTCGTCGCGGTAGCGCACCTCGCCGGTCTCCCGGCCCTGGGCCATCACGGCTGCGACGTGCGGGCTGAAGCGGCGCACGGCCGCCTGGTCGTCGAGCGAGATCCGCGGGTTGCCCCGGCGCCGCTCCAGCTCCTCCTCGCTGGTGACCAGCCCGACGCGATCGATCAGGAACGAGTCGGCGCCCACCTCCGTCACGATGATGTCGGCGACCTCGTCGCTGATCCCGGCGATGAGCGAGACCAGCGCCATGATCGACGCCACCGCGACGACGTTGCCGAGAATCGTCAGGAGCGACCGCAGCTTGTTCGACCAGATCGCGCCGAGCGCGACCCGCATCATCTCACCGGCCAGCAGGGCGTTCATCGATGCGGACCGCGTCGCCGTCCTCCAGCGCACGCACGACGTCGAATGGACCGGTCACCACGAGGTCGCCGGCCGCGAGCCCCGCGAGCGCTTCGAAGTAGCGGTCGCCGGCGATCCCGGTCTCGATCCGGACGAACACCGCGCGCTCGTCGCGAATGACGAACACGCCCTCCACCTCCTCCGGTTCGCCCGCCGCGGCGGGCTGTGCGGCGGAGACGGCCGGGGTCACCGGCGAGGAGGCCGGGACCGGGCCGCCGGCCGTCACGCCCCGGCCGATCTCCCGGACGGTGGTCGACTGGATGGGGACCGCGACCACGTCGCTGCGGGTCGCCGTGGTGATGTTCGCGGTGGCGGTGAACCCCGGGCGCACGCCCGGCACATCGCCGTCGAGCGTGACCACCACCCGGAAGTTGGTGGCCTGCGATCCGGCCGCCTCGCTCTGGATCGGGCTGTTGCCGATCTCGGTCACGACGCCGCGGTAGACCCGGCCGGGCAGGGCGTCGATCGTCACCTCCGCCGGCTGGTCGAACCGCACGGCCGGTATGTCCGTCTCGTCCACCTCGACGTGGGCCTCGAGCACGGAGAAGTCGGCGATCGTCATCAGGACCGTGCCGGGGTTGTTCATCGTGCCGATGACCACCGTTTCGCCCGCCTCGATGTTGCGCCGCGTCACGACGCCGTCGATCGGGGCGGTGATCGTCACCTGCGTCAGGTCGTACTCCGCGCTGTCGAGCCGGGCCCGCTCCTGCTGCACGCGCTGCCGCGCCGTGGCCACCTCGACGGTGCGCGCCCGATACTCCGTGTCGCGCAGCTCGACGTCCCGGCGTGCCTGGTCGTAGTCGTCGCGCGACACCAGGCGCAGCTCCCAGAGCTCCTGCTGGCGCTCGAGCGTCTCGCGCGCGCGCGCCACGTTGACGCGCGCCGTCTCCACCGCCACCCGGGCCTGGTCGAGGCTCGACTCCGCGGCGCGCAGGGCGGCGACGCCGCTGTCGACGGCCGCCTGCAGCGATTCCGGATCGATCTGCAGGAGGAACTGGCCCGCCGCGACCCGCTCGCCCTCGTTCACGGCCAGCCGGGTGACGCGGCCCATGACGCTCGAGCTGATGTCGACCGAGAGCTGCGGCTCCACGGTGCCGGACGCGGAGACGACCGCCTCCAGGTTCCGGCGCTCGATCCGCTCGACGTCGACGAGCGGATCGTCGGCGCGCGAATAGTACAGGCTCAGCGCGGCGAGGGCGGTCCCCGCGAGCACCGCCGCAACGCCGATCAGGACCTTGCGTCCACCGCTCACCGTCTCCACTCCTGCCCGGGAACCGCCGGTCCGGCCGGCGCGGATCGAATCCATTGTATGTAATCGCGCACGCGTTCCGGGCCGCCGCGCCGCCCTGGGCGTCCTTGACAGGGTTGGGCCGTTTCACTACGATGCGTTCCGCCGTACAGCCGCACGCTTCCGACAACCCGTACCCAATCCGCGTGGTTCCCGGTGCTTGGATTCGTCCCGCAGGAGCTCTTCTTCACCAAGGGAGCCGGCACGCATCGCGAAAAACTGACCTCGTTCGAGCTGGCCTTGCGATCGGCCGGGATCGCCGCCTGCAACCTGGTGCGCGTCTCGAGCATATTCCCGCCGGGTTGCAAGATCCTGTCCAGGGCGGAGGGGGCGCGGCGGCTCAAGCCGGGGCAGGTCACGTTCGTCGTGATGTCCGAGGCGGCCACGCGTGAGCCGCAACGGCTGATCGCGGCCACCATCGGCGTCGCCATCCCGCGCAACAAGAAGCTCTACGGCTATCTCTCCGAGCACCACAGCTTCGGCGAGAGCGAGAAGACCGCCGGCGACTACGCCGAGGATCTCGCGGCCGAGATGCTGGCCACGACGCTCGGCCTGGAGTTCGATCCCGATACGAGCTGGGACGAGAAGAAGGAGGTCTACCGGCTCTCCAACCAGATCGTGCTCACGCGGAACGTCACCCAGTCGGCCGTCGGCAGCAAGGAGGGACTCTGGACCACGGTCATCGCCGCCGCGGTGCTGGTCGGCTAGGCCGGTGGGTGGCAGGCGCGGCGAGCGTCCTGGTCCTGGGCGCCGTGCCCGGGGTCGGCGTCGCGCGGGCGCAGCCGTTCGAGGCCCTCGGCACGCGCGCCCTCGGCATGGGCGGCGCGTTCGTGGCGGTCGCCGACGACGCCACGGCCATCTACTGGAACCCGGCCGGACTGGCGACCGGCGATTTCCTGAGCCTGCTGCTCGACCACTCGACGGCGGGCGCGTGGGATCCCGGGAGGCTCCGGGCCCCGCTGGCCGCCGGCGCCGGGACCATCGCCGCGCTGTCGACGAACGAGGTGGGTTTCGCGTACTACCGCCTGCGCGTGGACGACGCGCACTCCCTGGTGACGCACAACGTTGCAATATCCGGAGCCCAGTTCGTCCTGCCGGGTGTGAGTTTCGGCACCAGCCTGCGCTACGTGCGCGCCGCGGCCGGGCTCGGACGGCTCACGCTGGGGTCGGCGGCCGCCGGCCTCGCGCGCGGCAACCTGCCGCTCGACGTGCTCGGCCAGCAGGCGTTCGACCTCGATGCGGGTGTGCTGATCGGCAGCGATGCCGTGCGCGTCGGGCTGGTGGCAAGAAACTTGCGACAGCCGCGCCTCGAAGCGCCCGGCGGCGGCGGCATCCGCCTCGACCGCCGGATCCGGGCGGGGCTCGCCGTGCGTACCGTGGCCGGCCTGCTGGTGTCCGCCGACCTCGATCTCACCCGTTCGGGGCTCGACGCCGCCGGCGGCGCCCGGCGCAGCGCGGCGGCGGGGGCCGAGCGCTGGTTCGGCCGGTGGTTCGCGGTTCGAGGCGGAGCGCGTGTGAACCTCGAGGCCGAGGATCCACGGGTCGTCGGTGCGGTCGGTCTCAGCATCGCGCTGATGTCCGGCGTGTACCTGGACGGACAGCTCACCGGCGGGCACGACTCGCCCGAACGGAGCTGGGGCGTCGCCGCTCGCGTGGGGTTCTAGGAGCCCCTGGCCGGGAACCGTCCACGACCCCCCCGCGCCTCCCGCGGTCCACGCGCGCGGGCGCCGCCGCGCGGCGGCAGGAGGTGCGATGCCGGTCCCACTCGGGGACATCCTGGTCAGGGCCAGGCTGATCACGCGCCCGCAGCTCGACGAGGCGGTCGAGCATCAGCGGGCCCGCGGCGGCGGGCTGGACGGCGCGCTCGTCGCGCTGGGGTTCGTCACGCAGGACGACGTCGCCGCGGCGCTGAGCCGCCGGTTCCGCGTGCCGTCGGTCGATCTCGCGCGCTTCGAGGTCGACCGCGGCGTGCTCGCGCTGATCCCGCCGGCCACCGCCCGCCGGCACCAGTTGGTGCCGCTGAGTTGCCGGGGCGCGACCCTGACGGTCGCGATGACCGATCCGGCGAACGTGTCGGCGCTGGACGACATCGCGTTCATGACCGGCCGCCAGGTCCAGGCGGTGGTGGCCTGCGAGACGGCCGTCGCCGACGCCCTGCGGAAGTACTACGAGCAGCCCGGACCACCGCCGGGGGCGCCGGCGCAGCGAAATGCCCCCGCCGGCGAGCCGGCCGGCCCTGCCGCGGTGCCGGATTCCGACGGCGACATCGAGATCCTCCACGAAGCGGAGGACCCCGCGGCCGCGAACGCGGAGCGCCGGGGCGACGAGGCGCCGGTCGTGCGGCTGGTCAACCGGCTGCTGGCCGCCGCCATCCGGCAGGGCGCGAGCGACGTGCACGTCGAGCCGTACGACCGGGAGCTCCGCATCCGCTTCCGCATCGACGGCCAGCTCCGCAGCGCAACGCAGCCGCCGCTGCACCTGCGCGAGGCCGTGACGTCGCGGCTGAAGGTCATGGCCCGGCTGGACATCACCGAGCGGCGCCTGCCCCAGGACGGCCGGATCAAGCTGCGCTTCCGGGCAGGCGCCGGCGGCGTGCGCGAGCTCGACCTGCGGGTGTCCTGCCTGCCAACCCTGTTCGGCGAGCGGCTCGTCCTGCGTCTCCTCGATCGGGAGCGGCTCACGCTGGATCTGACCCGGCTCGGTTTCGAGGCAAAGTCCCTGGCGCGCTTCGAGGCCGGCATCCGCAGCCCCTGGGGCATGGTGCTCGTGACGGGGCCGACCGGCAGCGGGAAGACCAGCACGCTGTACTCGTCGATCGCCCGGCTCAACGCGCCGGCCGTCAACATCATGACGGCCGAGGACCCGGTCGAGTTCAACCTGCCCGGCGTCAACCAGGTGCAGATCCGCGAGCAGATCGGACTGACGTTCGCCGCCGCCCTGCGCTCGTTTCTCCGCCAGGACCCCAACGTCATCCTGGTCGGCGAGATCCGCGACGCCGAAACGGCCGAGGTCGCCGTCAAGGCGGCGCTCACCGGCCATCTCGTGCTCTCGACCCTGCACACCAACGACGCCCCGGGCACCGTGGCGCGACTCCTGAACATGGGCGTCGAGTCGTTTCTCGTCGCCGGCTCGCTGAACCTCGTGTGCGCGCAGCGCCTGGTGCGCGGCGTCTGTCCGCGCTGCGCGGAGCCGGCGCCCATGCCGCCCGAGGCGCTGGTCCGCATCGGCTTCTCCGAGCGCGCGGCCGCCGAGACCGTGCCGCGGGCGGGGCGCGGGTGCGGCGCGTGCAACGGCACCGGCTACAAGGGGCGGGTCGGGCTGTTCGAGGTGATGGCGCTCAGTCCGGCGCTGCGGAGCATGATTCTGGCCGGCGCCGCGTCGCACGAGCTGGGCCGGCAGGCGCTGGAGGACGGCATGCTGACGCTGCGGCAGAGCGGGCTGGCGAAGGTCGCCGCGGGCGTCACCACGGTGGAGGAGGTCCTGCGCGAGACGACAGGCGCCAGCTTGCGGGCCGACGGAGGGGGCGAATGACGGCGACGCTGCTGGAGCTGTTGCGGTCGACCGCGGACCGGGCGGGATCGGATCTGCACCTTACCGCCGGCGCGCCGCCGCTCGTGCGCGAGCGGGGCGAGCTGCGGCCGCTCGGCGACCACCCTCCGCTGACGCCCGACGCGACGCGCGAGCTCGTCTACAGCCGGCTCAGCGCGGCCCAACGAGCGCGCCACGAGCAGGGCGAGGAGGTCGACCTGTCGTTCGGCATCGCCGGGCTGGCGCGGTTCCGGTGCAACGCGTTCCGGCAGCGCGGCGCCGTCGCCGCCGTCTACCGTCTCGTCCCCGAGCGGATTCCGTCGTTCGACGAGCTCGATCTGCCGCCGGTCGTGCGGACGCTGACGGGGCTCGCCAACGGCCTCGTGCTGGTCACCGGCCCCACCGGGTCCGGCAAGAGCACGACGCTCGCGGCGCTCGTCGACACGATCAACACGCAGCGGCGGGGGCACATCCTGACCATCGAGGATCCCATCGAGTTCGTGCATGCGCACAAGCGGTGCATCGTCAACCAGCGTGAGGTCCACACGGACTGCGCCAGCTTCGGCAGCGCGCTCCGCGCGGCGCTCAGGGAGGATCCCGACGTCGTCCTGATCGGCGAGATGCGCGACCGCGAGACCATGGAGGTGGCGCTGCGCATCGCCGAGACCGGCCATCTGACCCTCGCGACGCTGCACACCGGCTCCGCGGTGCAGACGATCAACCGCGTCGTCGACATGTTTCCGGCCGGCCAGCAGCAGCAGGTGCGGTCGCAACTGGCGGCGGTGCTCGAAGGGCTGGTCTGTCAGACGCTGGTGCCCGCGGCGGACGGCGCCGGGCGGGTGGCCGCGGCGGAGGTCATGGTGGCGACGCCCGCCATCCGCAACCTGATCCGCGACGGCAAGAACCAGCAGGTGTACTCGGTGCTGCAGACGGGCCAGGACAGGCTGGGCATGCAGACGATGAACCAGTCGCTGGCGGCGCTGGTCGGTCAGGGCCGGATCGCGCTGGCCGCCGCGCTGGCCCGCTAGTCGAATCGCGACGAGCTGCGGGAGATCGTCAGGCGGTCGCGCGCGGCCGGCCGGCCGTGGCCGGCGCCGGCGGCGCCGGGTCGAGCGCGATGACGACAACCTTCCGCTACGCCGGCCGCACCCGCTCCGGCGCGCCGGTCGCAGGGGAGCGGGCCGCGGCATCGGTCGAGGCCGCGGTGGAGGCGCTCCGGCGCGAGGAGATCTTCGTCACGCGCATCGACGCCGTCGCGGCGCCGCGCGCGCCGCAGCGCAGGACCGCGAAGATGGGGCGGCCGGTGCCGCCCGGGCGGCTGGCCGTCTTCACCCGCCAGCTCGCGGTGATGATCGACGCCGGGTTGCCGCTGGTCGAGAGTCTGGAGGTGCTCGGCGCGCAGGAGGAGGACGCAGGCTTTCGCGAGACGATCCTGGCGGTTCGCGCCCACGTCGAGGGCGGGGTGGGCCTGGCGGCGGCGCTGGCCCGCTACCCGCGCACGTTCGACACGCTCTACGTCAACATGGTGGCGGCCGGGGAGGCCGGCGGCGTCCTCGACGTGATCCTGCAGCGGCTCGCGACGTACATCGAGGCGTCCGTCAAGCTGCGCGCGCAGGTGCGGGCGGCGCTGACCTATCCCGCGGCCGTCGTGGCCATCGCCGCCCTCGTTGTGGCAGCCGTCCTGTGGAAGGTCGTGCCCGCCTTCACGTCGCTGTTCGACGGGCTGGGCGCGACGCTGCCGCTCCCGACGCGGGTGGTGATGGCCGCCAGCGACGGGTTCGCGGTCGCCGTTCCCGTCCTGCTGTCGGGAGCCGGGGCGGGTGCGCTGGCGCTGCGCCGTTTCTACCGCACGCCGCGCGGCCGGCGGCTCGTCGACGGCGCGCTGCTCGGGACGCCGGCGTTCGGGACCGTCCTGCGCAAGGTGGCGGTAGCCCGCTTCTGCCGCACGCTGGCCACGCTGCTGTCCGCCGGCGTGCCGATCCTGGATGCGCTGGAGATCACGGCCAGGACGGCCGGCAACGCCGTCGTCGAGGGCGCCGTGCTCACCGCCCGCAGCTCGATCGAGAGCGGCGAGCCGGTCTCTGCACCGCTGCGCGAGACGCGCGTCTTTCCGCTGCTGGTGACCCGGATGATCCACGTCGGCGAGACCACCGGCGCGCTCGACACGATGCTGGCCAGAATCGCGAGCTTCTACGAGGAGGAGGTCGACGCGGCGGTCGCGGCCATGCTGGCGCTGCTCGAGCCGCTCCTGATCGCCTTTCTCGGGGTCGTCGTCGGCGGCATCGTGCTGGCCATGTACCTGCCGATCTTCGATCTCATCAGCAGGATGGCCCTGTGACCGCCGCTGCCGGATCGGGCCCGGACGGGCCGCGCGCCGGGGCGCCGGGGCGCCGGGCGACGCCGGTTGTCGGCTGGCCGCCGCCGGCGCCGCCGCGCCCGGCGGGAGCCGCGGAGCCGAGCGGGTAACCACTTTATCGTGGTTGTACTTACAATGACGAGAAGGGCCGCGGCCAGAGTGGCATGGCGGTTGCTTGAAGAAGGGGCAGAGGGAACATGCGGAATACCAGGGGTTTCACGCTGATAGAGCTGCTCATCGTCGTGGCCATCATCGGGGTGATCGCGGCCACGGCCGTGCCCGGCCTGCTGCGGGCGCGCATGGCAGGGAACGAGGCGTCGGCCATCGGCTCGCTGCGGGCGATCAACGGCGCGCAGTCGACGTACGCCGCCAGTTGCGGGAGCGGCTTCTACGCGCCCTCCCTGGCCGTGCTCGCGACGCCGCCGGCCGCGCTGGGGGGCGACGGGTTCATCGGTCCCGACCTGGGCGCGGACCCGTCGCTCAAGAGCAGCTACTCGGTGGCGCTGACGCCGGGCGAGGCGGTAGCGGGCGCGCCGGCGTCCTGCAACGGGGCGGCGGCCGGCGCGGTGGTCGCGACGTACTTCGCGGGCGCGTCGCCCGTCGGCGGCGGCGGCAGCCGGTTCTTCGGCACCAATCAGGGCGGGACGATCTTCCAGTCGACCGAGGTGGTGCCGGTGACCCACGCGGGCGCGCCGGCAGGCTCCACGCCCATTCAGTAGCACCGTTCGCGCGTAGCGCGCACGCCGCGCTCGCGTTCGTCTTGGAGGTCGGGCTCGGACATCGGGCAGGAGGTAGATGTCATGTTGAAGCGAACCGCGCTCGTCCTCACGCTCGCCGCCGCGCTCGTGGCGGCCGCACCGACCGCCCCGGCCGCGGTCGACAACGGAACCGGCGGCCCTGCCTGGGGCCGCTTCATGGATTCCTACGCGATGAGCATCGTCTCCACGTTCGCCTGCGGCCTGACGCCGTTGGCGCTGGGGATGAGCGGGGCAGGAGGCGTGGTCTTCGGCCTCGCCTGCGGCATCACCGCCGCGTCCTAGGAGGGGGCTGCTCGTGCCGCGGGCACAACGGTGGATCGTGACGACCGTCGTCAACCTCGCGGCGCTCTCGTGCGCGTTCGGGGCCGGATGGAGCAACTCCACGCTGAAGGGAGAGCAGCTCCATCCGCCCCGGACGGGCCGGACGTCGTACGACGCGGCAGCCGTCGTCGAAGAGGCACGCACCGTGCTGGCCATCAACTGCCAGGTGCTGTTCCGGATCGTCCTGCTCGGCATGTTCAGCGCGGGCGCCTACGGCCTGCTGCTGCTCGGCGCCAACGGGTACGGCATCGGCTACGCCATGGCGGCCCTGCCCGCTGCCTCGCCGGCCGCGTTCTGGTACGCGCTGTCCTTCGCACCCCTGGAGTTCGCCGCGTTCGTGGCGGCCAACTGCGCGGCGCAGGTGATCACCTGCTCGTGCGTGGACTGGCTGCGGGGGCGGCCCGCGCGCGACGCGCGCACCGCGCTCGCGGTCGTCGCCTGCGCACCGCTGTTGCTGGTCGTGGCCGCGGGCCTCGAGGCGCACGCGATACAGAGCTACGGGAGGATGGTGGAATGAGCGCCCCGCAAGCGGATGCCGATCTCGGTCGGATCCGTCACCTGTGGTTCAGCCCGGTGCGGTGCTTCCGGGCGCGGCTCGAGCGGCCCCCGCGCTACCGGGCCGCCCTGGCCCCGCTGGCGGCGTACACCGCCGTCACGTCCGCTGCCGTGCTGGTGGTCATGGGCAAGTCGCGCCGGGTGACGGAGGCCGCCCTCGCCGGGGTGGAAGCCGCCGCGCTGCCCCCCGCCTGGGTCGGCGATGCGATCGGGGTCATATCGAGCGTCACGGCGGCGTGCTCCGTATTCGCGCTGAGCGCGCTGGCCGCGCTGGCCCTGGACACGCTGTTCGCTCAGTCGGGGCGCGGGCGGCGGCTGGTGGAGTTCACCGCGCTGGCATACTGGACCCAGTTGCCGTTCACAGCGGTCTGGCTGGTGATCGTCGCCGCGTGGTGGGAGCCCGCGCCGCTGCGGCTGCCGCCGGGCGCGACGTCCGTCGAGTTGCTGGACGTCCTGAGCGCCTATCAGGAAGACAGCGAGAGGGAGCCCCTGCTGTTGACGCTGCGCCTGGTGGCATCGTACTTCTGGTGCTGGTTCGTTGCTCTGCAGGCGGTTGCGCTGCGCGTGACCGCGGGGTTCACGGTCGGCGGCGCGTGGGCGGCCGGCGGGTTGCTGGCCGCCCTGTTCGTAGTGGCTCCCTACCTGGTGCAGGAGCTGTGGTAGGACAAGGAGGTCGAGGGAGAAGATCGATGGTGGAACGAATCAAGCGGGGCATGCTCGCAATCGGCGTCTGCTTCCCCATTTACCTGGTGCTGTACACCGCCGTGTTCGCGATCGAGCGCCTGTGGTTGCCCGCGGACCGCTGGGTCGCCGGGACGGCGCTCTTCGGTGTCGGCATAGCGCTGGCGCTGCGGCTGGCCTGGATGTTCGGACGTGCCGCCCTGCGCGGCGGGCCGGTGCTGGTCGTGCGGCCGGAGCCGGTGGTGGTCGCTCCCATCCTGCCGATCGCCGCCGGTCCGGACGGGCCGGCGGCGATCGAGCCGGAGCCGGTCGCCGGTGGCGAGCCGGCGCGACCCCGGCAGCAATCGGAGGCGGCAGGGGGGCTGGTCCGGGAGCTGGTCCCCGGCACCCAACCCGGATGAGCCGTCGCACGGCATCCGGCCCTGCCGGGCCGCAGCCGCGACCCATGACGAGACGTACCCGGGCGTGGATCGTGTTGCTCGCGGCGGCGGGGCTGCTGGCGTCGGCCCTGTCGACGTACGGTCATGCCAGGCTGCTCCGGGATCCCGGGTACGCCGCCTTCTGCGACGTGAGCGCGGCGGTCAGTTGCACCGACGTGTACGGCAGCCGCTTCGGGAGCGTCGCGGGCGTGCCGGTCGCCCTGGGTGGCGTGCTGTGGTTCGGCGGCGTGCTGCTGCTCGTGCTGGCCGACGCGCGCGGGCCCCGGGACTCGCGCGCGGACGTCGCCGGCTATCTCGTTGCCTGGTCCACCGCCGGGCTGGCGGTCGCCATGTACCTGGCGTACGCGTCCCTCGTCGTGCTGCAGACGTTCTGCCTGCTCTGCGGCGTCGTCTACGTGGCCGCCATCGGCATCTTCGTGCTGTCCGACAGCGCGTCGGCGACGCCGTTGCGGCGCCTCCCGGCGGCGGTCGCCCGCGACGTCGGCCGGCTGGCTCGCCGGCCGCTGGCGTGGGTGCTGGCAATGCCCGCGGCCGCCGGCCTGGCCGCAGCCGTCGTCTGGCTTGCGCCGCACACGCCGGAGCCGGCGCGGCTCGCCCCAGGGCCGGCCGGCGCCTCCCGCGAGGCGGAGTTCGACCGCTGGTGGGCCAGCCGGCCGCGGGTCGAGCCGCCGATCGCCGAGCTGGAAGCGAGCGTGGTGGTCGTCATGTTCACGGATTACCAGTGTCCGGCGTGCGCGCGCGCGTACGCGAGCTACGAGCCCATCTTCGCGCGCTACGAAGCCAGCCGACCCGGAGCGGTCCGGTTGGTGACGATGGACTTTCCGCTCGACCCGCAGTGCAACCCGCACGCGCCGGCAGGCCCGCACGACGCGGCCTGCGAGGCGGCGGCCGCGGTGCGGCTTGCCCGGCGCGCGGGCAGCGCGCAGGCCGCTGCGCTGCAGCGCTGGCTGTACGTCAACCAGGAGACCCTGACGCCCGAGCGGATCGCGGCCGCGCTGCGCGATATCGCCGGCGTTGAGGACTTCGCGGCGGGATACGACGAGGCGCTGGCGGAAGTCGCGGCCGACATCGCCGCAGGCGCGGCGCTGCCGGTGGAGGCGACGCCCACTTTCGTCGTCAACGGGGTGCTGGTGCGGGGCGGGCTGGCGCCGGCGTTCTTCGAGCGCGCCATCGCGCGGGAGCTGGCCAGGCTCGGCAACGGACCGCGCGATTGAACCACGACCGAACATGGCTGCCGTGCGCCTCAGCGCCCTGACCAAGGACTTCGACGTCGGCTTCTGGCGCCGGCGGCCCGTCGCGGCGCTGCGGGGCGTCACGCTCGACGTCGCGCCGGGCGAGGTCCTCGGCTATCTCGGTCCGAACGGCGCCGGCAAGACGACGACCATGAAGCTGCTCGTGCAACTGCTCTTTCCCACGTCGGGCAGCGCGGAGATCCTCGGCCGGCCGGCCGGCGACGTCGCCGTGCGCCGGCGCGTCGGGTTCCTGCCCGAGGCGCCGGCGTTCGGCGACAACCTCTCGGCCGAGGAGCTCCTGATCCACTACGGGCGCCTGTTCGGATTCGCCGCCCCGGACGCCCGGCGGCGGGCCGCGCAACTGCTGGATCGCGTCGGGATCGACGCGGAGCGGCGCCGGCCGCTCCGCCGCTGCTCGCGCGGGATGCTGCAGCGGGTCGGGGTTGCCCAGGCGCTGCTCAACGACCCCGAGGTCGTCCTGCTCGACGAGCCCCTGGCCGGGCTCGACGCGTTGGGACGGCGCGCCGTGCGCGGCCTGCTTCTGGCGCTGCGGGAGGAAGGCCGCACCGTGCTGCTCAGCTCCCACATCCTGTCCGACGCCGAGGCCCTGTGCAGCCGCATCGCCATCCTCGCCCGGGGACGCCTGGCGGCCGCGGGCCGGATGGCCGACCTGGGGCTCGAGGTGCGCGGATGGGAGCTGGTGGTCGCGGGCGTCACGCCGGCGCAGGTCGCCGCCATCGAGCCCGCGCTCGAGCGGGTCACCCGCACCGACGACGGACGCTGCATGATCGCGCTGCCTCCCAGCCGCCCCCCCGAGCCGATCCTGGCGGAGCTCATCCGCGGCGGCGCGCGCATCCTCGCGCTCGACCCGCAGCACGAAACGCTCGAGGAGTTCTTCGTCAGGACGGTCGCCGGCCGCGGCACGGAGCGGGAGGCGGCGGGCTGAGCCGCGCGCCGGATCCCATGCGGGTCATCGTCCAGCTCGCCTGGCACGCCTTCAGGGACGCCGCCCGCGGCCGGGTCCTGTACGTGCTCGTGCCGTTCGCGGCGCTCCCGATCGGCGCGGCCTGGCTGAGCGGCCAGCTCACGGCCGGGCAGGACGTCAAGATCGTCAAGGATCTGGGCCTCACGGCGGCCGCCCTCTGCGGACTGTTCACGGCCGTGGTGCTGGGTGTCAGCCTGCTCGCCGGCGAGGTGGAGCGCCGGAGCGTCTACACCCTGCTCGCCAAGCCCGTGCGCCGGCACGAGGTCGTGCTGGGGAAGTACGCGGGGCTGGTGCTGGCGCTCGTCGTCAACGTCGGCGTGCTGGCCATCGTGCTGTACGGCGCGCTGGCGTTCGTCGCCGCCACCGAGAGCGCGGAAGCGCGCGGCGGGTGGGAGGCCCCGGCCGTCGACCCGGCCCTGCTGACGGCCTGCTTCCTCATTCTCGTCCAGTTGCTGGTGGTCGCCGCGGCCGCGCTCTTCTTCACGACCTTCTCGAGCCCGGCCCTGGCGGCCGCGATGACGCTCGGGCTGTACGTCGGCGGACACTTCAACGCGGATCTGCGCGCGCTCGAGGAGGTCGTCGGCCCGGGCCTGGCAGCCTCCCTGGCAACCGGCGTCTCGTTCGTCCTGCCGAGCCTGGCACCGTTCAACGTCACCGCCGAGGTGGTCCACGCCCAGCCGGTCCCGCCGGGCTACGTCGCGCTGACGACCGCGACCGGACTGGTCTACGTGGCGCTCTTCCTGGGAGGCGCGATGCTGGTCTTTTCCCGGCGCGACCTGACATGAGCCCGCCCGACCCGCTCGCGGGCAGCGGCTCCGCCCGCCCGCCCGCCGCCCGGCCGGCGGTGCCCCGGGCCGCCCGTCCCGGTCTCGTCGTCCCGATCCTGGTACTGCTCGCCGCCGCCGCGGCCGGCCTGCAGTACGCGCACGGCCGCGCGTACGAGGCGCGTCGCGTCGCGCAGCCGGCCCTGTACGTCCCGTCCGGCGCCGCGCTGCAGCGCATGGCGCTGTCGTTCGATTCCACGCTGGCGGATCTGTACTGGATGCGGGCGGTCCAGCACTACGGTCGCACGCGGCGCGGCGATGCCGCGGGACGCTACGAGCTGCTGCGGCCGCTGCTCGAGATCGTCACCACGCTCGACCCCCGCTTCGACGTCGCGTACCGACTCGGCGCCATCCTCCTGGCGGAGCCGCATCCGCACGGGCCGGGCCGCCCCGATCAGGCCGTGGCGCTGCTGGAGAAGGGGCTCCGCGCGCGGCCCGGCCGGTGGCAGTACCTGCACGACATCGGGTTCGTGCACTACTGGTGGCTGCAGGACTACGAGGCCGCCGCCAACTGGTTCGAGCGCGCCGGCGAGGCGCCCGGCGCTCCGTGGTGGCTGCGCTCGGTGGCTGCCGAGACCCTGATGCGCGGCGGCGACCGGCGGGGCTCGCGGGCGCTCTGGCGGCAGGTGCACGGGACGGCCGACAACCCCTGGCTGCGCGCCGAGGCCGAGCGGCGCCTGCTGCAGCTCGACGCCCTCGACGAGATCGACGCGTACAGCGCGGCCGTCGACCGCTTCGCCCGGCGCGCCGGCCGCCCGCCGTCGGCCTGGGCGGAGCTGCTCCCGGGCGGCGGGGACGCGCCGCTCGATCCGGCCGGTCATCCGTACACGCTGCAGCGCGGCGCCGGCGTCGTCTCCGTGGCGCCGGCGTCGCCGCTGTTTCCGCTGCCCGCCGGGCCGGGCGCAACGGCGCCGCCGTGATGGACCCGGGCGGCGCGGTCCTGCTGGCCGCGGCGGGACTCGCGGTTGGCAGCTTCCTCAACGTGTGCGTCTACCGGCTGCCGCGGCGCCGGTCGGTGGTCCGGCCCGGCTCGCGCTGCACGGCCTGCGGGCGGGCGCTGCGCTGGTTCGAGAACGTGCCGGTGCTGGCCTATCTCGTGCTGCGGGGTCGCTGCCGCACCTGCGGCGCCCCGATCTCCGTCGTCTATCCGCTCGTCGAGTTGACCACCGCGGCCCTCTTCCTGCTGCAGTACTGGCAGTTGGGCTGGCAGCCGCTCCTGCCCGTGCGCCTGGCGTTCACCGGCGCCCTGGTGATCCTGTTCGTCGTCGATCTGCGGCACCGGATCCTGCCGAACGAGATCACCGTGCCGGGCGTGGCGCTCGGCGTGGCGGCCGGCGTCTGCGTGGAGCCCGGCTGGCGCGCGGCCCTGTTGGGCGCCGCGGCCGGCGGCGGCGCGCTGCTGGCGGTCGCCGCCATCTACCGCTGCGTCCGCGGGGAGGAGGGGCTCGGCATGGGCGACGTCAAGATGCTGGCCATGATCGGCGCGTTCCTCGGCTGGGAGCTGGCGTTCGTGACGCTGCTGCTGGCCTCGTCGCTCGGATCGGTCATCGCGCTCGGCATGCTGGCGCTCGGTCTCGCCGACCGCCGCTATCCGTTGCCGCTCGGCTCGTTCCTGGCGGTCGGCGCGCTCGCGGCCACCGTCGCGGGCGAGCCGCTGCTGGCCTGGTACGCTTCGGGGTTTCCGTAAGGCGGCCCCCCCCCTGCCCCACGCCGCTGCGGCCAATCGTTGCGGTTTCTGCGGCGCCGGCCGGCGCTCGCGGCGGCGGCTTCTGCACGGGCTGCCAGCCGCGCGGCCGCCTCCCGCCGCGCCAGTGGTCCGGCCGGGCGCGAACCCTCCGGCGGTACGCGCATTGCATGGTCGCCCACCGTGGATGCAGTCGCCCTGCGCGCGCCCCGTGTGCGCCGCGGCGGGTCCCGTCGGCCGGGTCTCCCGGCGCCGGCCGGCTTCGGCCTGCTCGAGGCCCTGATCGCGTGCGGCCTGATCGTCGTCCTCGCGGCGGGCGTCGCGCAGCTCACGCTGGCGTCGGTCGCCGCGGTGCGGGCCTCCGGCGACGAGACGCTCGCGCTGCTGCTGGCCGTGCAGAAGATCGAGCAGTTGCGGTCGCCGGCGTGGGACCGCGGGGGTCCGCGCGCGACCGTCTCGCCGGCCGGCAGCCTCGATGCCAGCGTGCCCGGATACGTCGACTACCGGAGCCGGCGCGGGACGCGGGTGGGCGGCGGCGCGCGGCCGCCGTCCGGCACGGCGTTCGTGAGGCGCTGGTCCGTGCAGCCCCATCCGCGCCTGCCCGACGATCTGCTCGTGCTGGACGTCGTGGTGCTGCCGCTGCGCGTGGCCGAGCGGGCCGCCGCCGCGGCGCTGTCCCCGAACGTGCCGGGCGTGGTCCGGCTGAGCGCCCTGAAGGGGCGGCGGTAGGACCCATGCTCGCAGAGCTGGTGATCGCCGCCGCGATCGTCATGCTGCTGCTGGGATCCGTATTCAGCCTCGTGGATCCGACACGCGGCGCGCTGGCCGTCCAGCCGCACGCGGCCGACACGCACCAGCGGCTGCGCGCCGCGTTCGTGCGGCTCCAGACCGACCTCATGCTCGCCGGCAGCGGGCCGCATCCGACCCTCGACGCATCGGTCGCGCGCCTGCGGGCGCCGCTGATCCCGGCCCTGGTCGGCCAGCGCCACCCGCCGGCGGCCGGCGCCACGTTCGCCGCCGACGCGGTAACGATCCTGTACGCCCCGCCGCGGAGCCCCGCCGCGCCCCTGGCGTCGCCGCTGGCCGGAC
>CAZMWA010000219.1:0-14717 GCA_964569405.1 uncultured Vicinamibacteraceae bacterium
GTTCGAGGTGAACCGCATCACCCTGCCGCAGGCGCAGTTCACCACGCAGCTCGTGACTACGCGCACCACCTACACGGTCACGCCGCTGATGTTCATCAGCGCGCTGCTGCAGTACAACTCGACCAACAACTCCGTCGGCGCCAACGTGCGCCTGCGCTGGGAGTACCAGCCGGGCAGCGAGCTGTTCGTCGTCTACAACGAGCAGCGCAACACGCTGTCGCCGTTGATGTTCGTCAGCGCGCTCGTGCAATATAACTCCAGCAACGCGTCGCTCGGCGCGAACGTGCGCCTGCGCTGGGAGTACCAGCCGGGCAGCGAGCTGTTCGTCGTGTACAACGAGGCGCGCGACACGCTGCGGCCGGGGCGTCCCGAGCTGCGCGACCGCGCGTTCATCATCAAGATCAACCGGTTGTTCCGGCTCTGAATCGGCAGGGAGGTCGAGATGCAACGCACGCTGGGATGTCTGGCGCTGGCGCTCGCGGCGGCGGGAACGGTCGTCGCGGCACAGGCGGGTGAGCAGGGCTCGGACCCGTTCAACGGGACCTGGCGCCTCAACATCGAGAAGACGAAGGAGCTGTCCGGCGGGACGTCGCCGGTGCACGAGATCATCACGTTCAGGATCGGCGACGACGGCGTGCAGCATTACCAGGTCGAGATCCGGAGCAGCGCGGACGAGCCGCTGCGCAAGGGCTGGTACGACTCGAAGTACAACGAGGCGAAGTTCGTGCCCTACAACGGCACGATCTATCCGGAAGACGCCGGCATGGAGGTCATGACGGTCAAGGTCGACGAGCGGACGCACTACCGCATCGCCCGGACCCGCGCAGGCGAGGCGCGCTACGTCATGATGCGGCGGCTTGCCGAGGACGGGCAGTCGTACATCTCGGCCGGCCTGCGGATAGACGGCTCGCCGGGCCTGTACCGCTGGATGGAGCGGGTGGAGCAGGAGTCTGCGCCGTAGGGTGATCGCCGGGCAACGACAACGAAGCGGCTGGAGGAAGGGAATCGTGAAGACAAGGCACCTGTTGGCAGCGGCGGCGCTGGTCGCGGTCGGCGTCGCAATCGGCTGGATCTCGGCGCCGGGGACGACCGCCGCCGCGGCCGGGACGCTCACGGCACAGGACTATGCAGAGATCCAGCAGCTCTACTGGCGCTACAACCACGGCGGCGACTTTCGGGACAGCGAGCTGTGGCTGTCGGCGTTCACGGACGATGCCGTCTTCAGCGTGGGCGAGCGGACTCTCAGGGGCAGGGAGGAGCTCGCCGCGATGCGCGTGGAGCGCGACGCGGGCGACGGCGACCGGGGCCGGCGCCACTGGAACAACGGGTGGCGCATCGTGCCCACGCCCGACGGCGCCGAGGCCCGCGTCTACTGGATCGTGGTGGACGTGGGTACCGGGACGCCCATCACCGACCGGTCCGGCTACTACGATGACAAGTACGTGAAGACGGCGGACGGCTGGCGCATAAGGGAACGGGCCATCACCTTCGACAGCGCGGGGTAGCGCCTGCCGGGCGCCATGGCCGCAAGCGAGCAAGGGGGGAATCGTGAAGACAAGGCATCTGTTGGCAGCAGCGGCGCTGATCGCGGTCGGCGTCATGATCGGTTGGGTTTCGGCGCCGGGCACCACCGCCGCCGCGGCCGGGACGCTCACGGCGCAGGACTACGCCGAGATCGAGCAGCTCTACTGGCGCTACAACCACGGCGCCGACTTCCGGGACGGCGACCTGTTCGTGTCGGCGTTCGCGGACGACGCGGTATTCGAGGTCGGCGGGAGCAAGATCATGGGCCGGGAGGCGCTCACCGCCTACCGCGTCGAGCGGCATGCCGGGCAGACGGGAGACACCGGGCGTCGCCACTGGAACAACAGTTGGCGCATCGTCCCGACCGCCGACGGCGCCGAGGCGCGCGTCTACTGGATCCTGGTGGACGTCAGCGGCGGCGCCCCCGACACGGTCGCGTCCGGCTACTACGACGACACGTACGTCAAGACCGCCAGGGGCTGGCGGTTCAGGACCCGCACCATCACCGCCGACCGCGCCGGCTAGGAAAGCCGGGAGTCTGCACCGCAGGACGGTGCAGACTCCCACGGCGCGCCGCATCACCAGGGCGTCGATTTCGACTCCGTCGCCCAGCGCGTCTCGCTCCAGCCCCGCATCGACCCGCGAGTCTTGATCCGCCAGCCGTCGGGTGTGCGCACGAACGTGTCGAAGTAGTGGCCGTGCCCCACGATCGCAGGCGGTGACTGGAGAGTGTCGACCACGATCCAGTAGCCCCGGCCCTTGGCGCCCTCCGGGGTTCCCTTGACGAGGATGTTGGTGGTCACGTGCGTGATCCCCCTCCCCTCGGCGCCGGGCCGATCCCTGAAACGTCCGCGCAGTCCCTCCGTTCCCGCCCAGACCTCGCCGGCGCCGCTCGTGAACACGGCGTCGTCGGCCCAAGCCGAGAGCCACAGCTCCTCGTCCTGGAAATCGAAGCCCTGAGCGTAGCGGTAGTAGAGCCGCTCGATTTCCGCAATGTCCTGCCCGCTCAGCTCGCCCGAGCCGCCCCGCCCCTGGGCGTACGCCCAGCCGACGGCCGCCACGACACCGATAAGCACGATTGCAACCAACAGACGCCGATTCCGCATGACCAATCCTCCTGTGATGCCGGATGTTCGAGCCGGAGCCGCGCCGCGCGCGGGCTCGCCGAAAGATACTTGAGACACGGGGAGAATGCTGGCACGAAACGGGCTGCCGGGACCACTCGGCCGGGATCGCTCGGCTGCGCCGTCGACACGGGCCGTCATGCTATGGTTTTGCGCATGCTGGAACCACGGCGCCGCGGGGTGCGGTTGCTCGTTTGCTGGGTCGCGTTGCTGGCGATGGCGGCCGCCGCGCCAGGTCCGTGCGCGGCACAGGTCGAACCGCGAGCTTCCGGCGACTGGGTGGCGCCGCGCACCCCGGACGGGCAGCCGGACATCCAGGGCGTCTGGACGAACGCCACGATGACGCCGCTGGAGCGGCCGAGCGGGCTCGTCGACAAGCCGTTTTTCAGCGAGGCGGAGGCGGCGGAGCTGGAGCGCGCCGCACGCGAGCGGCGCGAGCGCGCGTTCGCGCCGGGCGCAGTCCGGATCGAGCGCCTGCCGCCCGGCAGCAGCTTTGCGGGCTACAACGCCGCCATCTGGTCGGGCACGCGCTCGATCGCGCCGACGCGCCGGACGTCGATGGTCGTGGATCCGGCGAGCGGCCGCGTCCCGCTGCGGCCGGCGGCGGTGGCCCGGCGCAATCATCTGGTTGCCAACCGCACCGATACCTACGAGAACATGAGCGTCTACACGCGCTGCATCACGCGGGGCGTGCCGGGGGCGCTGATCCCCAACTTCTACAACGCCGGCAACCTGATTCTCCAGACCCCCGGCTACGTCGTGATCCTGACCGAGATGATCGGCGAGGCCCGCATCATCCCGCTCGACGACCGCCCGCCGCTCGACCCGGCCATCGGCCTGTGGATGGGCGACTCCCGCGGGCGGTGGGAAGGGGAGACGCTGGTCGTCGAGACCGCCAACTTCACCGAGAAGGGCTGGATCACGCCGAACCAGAACGCCGGCCGCATGCACGGCGTGCCGGTCACGCGCGGCCTGCGGGTGATCGAGCGCTTCACGCGCGTGAGCGAGGACGTCCTCGACTGGCGCGCCACGGTCGAGGATCCGTCCGTCTACACGGCACCCTGGACCCTCGAGCTGCCGCTCACGCGCGACCCGGCCTACGACCTCTACGAGTACGCCTGCCACGAGGGCAACTACGCGGTGCCCAACATCCTGCGCGGCGCCCGCGTCCAGGAGCGGATGGCCGCCGCGGAGGATGCCGCCAGATAGCGCAAGGCGGCTGACGCTCGCGCCGACAGGCCGCCGTCAAGCGACGGGTATCGTCTGGAGGTGGGCCTCGATGGCCTGCGCGGCTCCGGCAGCAAGGGGCAGATGCCGCCTTTCGCCGCGCCAATGCTGGTGGAACAGGGCGACCGTTTCGCGGGCGGCATCGAGCACGAGCTTTTCCGGCAGCAGCGCCTTGGCGGCCAGATGGGCCAGCTCATCCTCGGAGAACTCGGAGAAGCGTCGCGTCCGGCTGAATCTCAGGGCCGCGCTGTCGTCCGGGAGGTAGGCGATCGTCGACACGAAGTCGTAGGCCGGCGCCAGGGCGGCGTGCCGGCGGTCAGGGTAGATCAGCGACCAGTTCTTCAGGTGCATGTCGGCGTTGCCGATCAGGGTGTTGAAGGTCAGCCGCCTGATGAACTCGACGATGTCGTCGCCGCGGCACTCGGCGCCGATGACAGCGCCGATGTTGCGGGCCCTGGCGCGCCGGTACTTGTCCTCCGGATGGACGCCGAATACCTGGGCGAAGTCCTCGATGTGCACGGCGCCGCCCCCGGGCGACCGGTCGAAACGCTCGATCGCGAGCGCCTGGCCGTCGACCGTGCCGAGCCCCTCCGGCAGATTCGCGATGGCAGCGACATCGACCAGCTCGAACGCGGGTACGTCCATGCCGCTCAGCCTGGCAAGTGTCAACATCGAGAATTCGTTTTCGGGAACGCGCGCGAATCGGCGCGATGGCAGCTTGACGATCCAGGACCCTCCGATGCCGCGGGCCGGGATGGTGAGGCCCCCGCCGGCCTCCATCACGGCGGAGAGCTTGAGCTGCATGCCGGCCAAGGAGAACCTCAGCGCGTTGTCACGTCGATGGTCGTCGTCGTCGTCGCCGGACTCGTCGGGAGGCCACGCATCGTGGTCGGCCGGACGGATCGTGACGGCGCCCGGCAGATCGGCGCCGAGCACCCAGAGCAGGAAGAACTCGCGTACGGGATTGACGCCTGCGCGCTGCGCAACATAGGTCCGCAGGTGCCCTTCGGGCAGCAGGTTCGAGAAGAACGGCATGAGCCGCGTCCTGGTCGGCCTGAAGACAGTGAGCAGCCCACCGAGCTGATCCTTGAAGCCCAGCCCGAGTACGGACCGGTCTTCGTCCGCAACGTAGGCGTCGTTGAAGGCGAAGAGCGTCTGGTCGCCGCCGACACGGGTGAGCGTCCCAATCGGTTCGTGATGCAGCAGGACGTCGAGGACGTCGACGTCAGCCATCGTCTTCGAGGCTGTAGGCCGGCCGTGCGGGCTCGGTTTCGTCGCGCGCGATCCGATTGTGGGCCAGCGCGTCGCGAAGCTCCTGGAACCGGGCCAGAGGGCGCTGGATGGCGGCCGGGTCGCCTTCGCCTCGGACAAGTGCGTCGAGCGCCTGGTTCACGTCCCGGATGACCTCGATGTCGAGGAGCGCGGGCGCAAAGCGCGACAATTCCCGTACGTGGCGCCGAAGTTGCCCCATGTCGTTCCGTGCCTGGAGCCGGGGGGGCAGACTGCCCAGCGCCTCCTGCACTCGTGCCAGCGCCCTTCGGCCCCGGCGCCCTGCCTTGCCCTGTCCCGCGGTACCGGCCGCGGCGCTTCGTGCAACCGATCGAACCGCCGGGACCGCCTGACGGGGCACGAGCATCAGCTCCAGATCGAGGGCTCGGGCCAGTGCGACCAGGTTCGAGAGCCTGAGATCGACGCTGCCGTTCTCGATCCTCGAGATATGGCCCTGCGGCACGGCCGAGTTGACGCTCAATTCACGCTGGCTGAGGCCTCGTGCTGCACGGGCAGCCCGCAGGGTGCTGGTGACATGCTCCGTTACGTGGCTCACTTCATTCATTTGGATAAATTATGAATACCATATTATTTATTATAGTGAACTGTACGGCACCCTGCTGACATTCTGTGGGCTGTCCGTTCAGCCGGCGGGATCCTGAGACGTCCCTACGGCGCAGACGCTTGGCCTGCCGGCCAGACGCCCAGAGCCTTCCGCAACGCCACGATCTGCCCCGCGTGGTAGCCGTTGTGATCCAGCAGGATCAGCGCCGCCCGCAACGCGTGATGGTCCTCCTTTTCGGCCGTGGGCACCGCGGAGAACAGATCCGAGTCGGCGTGCTCGACGAGACGCGCCATCTGCTCGGTGGCGTCCAGTGCGCTCCGGCAGCTCGCCGACCACGCCTCCGCGGAGGGCGGCTCCGGGGTCGCGGGCCAGTAGCCGGCGGGCCAGTCCCGCGCCGCGTACGCCGGATCGCGGCAGTAGTCGACGAGGTCCTCCGCCGCCAGCCGCAGGTGCTCGACCTGCTGCCAGGCGGTATGCGGGTGCCCCGCAACGGCCTTGCCGGCGAGCTCCGCGGGAAAACCGTCGAGCGCTGCGGCCAGCCCGGCATGGGCGTGGCTGCGCCGCAACTGCTTCGCGACCGTGTCTCTCAACTGTGCAGTGCTCATGCCCGAGGATATCTCACCGGTATCCCGCCGCCAGGCCGCACGGCCGGCGCCCCGATGCTACTCCACACCGGCGAACGGGTTGCTGATCGTCAGTCGCTCGATGGTGTAGCCGGACTGCATGTCCTCAGTGTGCAGCGTCACGCAGGATCCGTTCAGCGCGGCGCGGATCACGAGGGTGTCCCAGACGGACAGGTTGTGCAGGCGGTGCAGGTCGATTGCGGCCAGCAGGTCGGGCGGGTGCAACGTAACGACATCAAGTCGCGAGTACACCTCGACGCGCCGCCGGGCATCCGCGCTCGGCAACCCGAGCTTGCGGGTGGCCGCTGCGAAGTACTCCTGGAGCACCTGCAGCGACAGCACGCCGCGCCGGTTGCGCAACAGGCGGCGGATGAGGTCGCGCGCGCGGGCCTGCTTGTGCGGGTCGCGGGCGTCGTCGGCGTAGACCAGCACGTTCGTGTCGATGAATTCACGGCCGTTCATGCAGCTCCTCACGCGTCCAGGCGTCCTGCGAGCGGCCCGTGCTCCGAGACCACATTTGTTCCAGTTGGCTCACCGCCGCATCGACGTCGTCGTGCCGCGTCAGGTCATGCAGGTAGTCGCGGATCATCTGGTTCAGCGTCGTGCCGCGCGCCGCCGCGATGCGCCGCGCTTCGGCCACCATCCGCGCGTCGACCGATAGGGTGACATTCATGTGCACATAATACGTGCGCACGTATTGTGGATCAACTCGCCGCGGGCACGCCGGGGCGGCTCGGCCGGACGGCGATTGGCAATATAATCGGGCCGTCCGACCGCCATCAACCAAGGAGAGCGCCATGACCTCCCGCCACCTGCGTCGCACCGTCTTTCTCGGCTGTCTTGCCGCCATCGTCTCGGGATACGGGCAGGCCGCGTGGGCGCAGGACCGCCAGCTCTTCATGCTCGTGACGGACTTCTCCGACCGGCCCATCCTGGACGTCCGACCCGACGAGGTGGATCTCCAGATGGTCGGAGCCGAGTGCACGATCAAGGACATGCACCTCGACGCGGCGCCGATGAAGGTGGCCTTGCTGGTCGACAACAGCGACGCCGCCGCGCAGTCGCTCAACCCGCTGCGGGACGGGCTGAACGCCTTTCTGGACGCCCTGCCCCCGGAGCACGAGGTCGGCCTGTTCACCATCGCGGGCCAGGTCCGCCGGCGCGTCGATTTCACGACGGACCGCGAGGAGCTGAAGGAGCGGGCAAGCGGCCTCTTCGTCGACCGCAACACCGGCGTCATCTATATCGACGGACTCGTCGAGACGTGGGAGCGGCGCTTCGACGACGACGACCCCTGGCCGGTCTTCGTCGCGCTGGTCTACGACGGCGCCGAGGGCAGCCGCAGCACGCAGCAGGACGAGTTCAACGAGTTCGCGAACGAGCTGGTGATGCGCGCCGCCACGGTGCATGCGGTGCTCGTCTCCACGCGCGGCGGCAACGTGCAGACGGAGGTCTCGACCTTTCTGACGCGGAACACCGGCGGGACCTACCGGGCGCTGGCGGCGCCGACGGCGCTGGCGGACGTTTTCACCGAGCTGGGGGAGCTGATGGGCGAGCACCATCGCGCGGTGCAAGACCGGTATCGCGTGGTGTACGAGTGCGAGCCGGGCGACGCGGGCGGCTCGATCAGCGCGGGGGTGTTGCGCCCCAACGTGCTGGTGCGGCTGTATCCCAACCGCCGCCTCGAGCGCTAGGAGTCTGCCCCGTAGAGCGGTGCAGACTCCACAAGGCGTGCACGGCGCGGGGCGCAGGGGTCCCCGCAAGGCCCCGTCTGAAAGAAGCCATGAAATACCGGCTGCTGGGCAACACGGGGGTGTACGTATCGGAGCTGTGCCTGGGGGCGATGACCTTCGGGGCGCGCTGGGAGGCCATCGGGGCGCTGGGGCAGGCGGAGGCCGACGCGCTGGTGCGCCGGTCGCTCGACGCCGGGGTCAACTTCTTCGACACCGCCGACGTCTACTCGACCGGAGAGTCGGAGGAGATTCTGGGACGCGCGCTCGCCGGCCGGCGGCACGAGGTGGTCGTCGCCACCAAGGTGCGCGGGCGGATGGGACCGGGCGTGAACGAGGTCGGGCTCTCGCGGCTGCACATCATCCAGGCCTGCGAGGCCAGCCTGAAGCGGCTGGGCACGGACTACATCGACCTCTACCAGATCCACCGCAGCGATGCGCTGACCGACATCGAGGAGACGCTCGTCGCGCTCACGGATCTGGTCAGGGCGGGCAAGGTGCGCTACATCGGCTGCTCGAACCTGCCGGCCTGGGAGCTGATGAAGGCGCTCGGGATCTCGCGGCAGCGGGGGCTGGAAGCGTTCAAGGCCACCCAGTCGTACTACGCGCTGGTCGGCCGCGAGCTGGAGCGCGAGACCATTCCGCTGCTGCGCGACCAGGGTCTCGGCCTGCTCGTCTGGAGCCCGCTCGCCGGCGGCTTCCTCACCGGCAAGTTCACGCGCACGGGCGGCGCGACGGACGCCCGGCGGTCCACGTTCGACTTCCCGCCGATCGACAGGGAGCGGGCGTTCGACATCCTCGACGTCATGCAGCCGATCGCCGCGGCGCACGGGGTTTCCATCGCGCAGGTGGCGCTGGCCTGGCTGCTGCACAAGGACGTGGTGACCAGCGTCATCATCGGGGCCCGGCGGATGGCGCAGCTCGAGGACAACCTCGCGGCGGTGGACATCGAGCTCACCGCCGAGGAGCTCGCGCGCCTCGACGAAGCGAGCCGGCTGCCGCTCGGCTACCCGCAGTGGATGACCGCGCTCGGCGACGATCGCAACCCGGGACAGTCACGCAACCTCGAGGCGCGGCTCAAGAAGTAGGCGGACAGGAGGGACCTCATGCGGACAACCAGGACAGCCGCGCTCGGCCTCGGCATCCTGCTGGTGGGCGCGGCGCTGCTGCCGGCCGGATTCGCGGAATCGGATCTGCCCGTCATGGACGGTGTCCCGACGGCCGCGCCGGAGGACGTGGGGCTGTCCTCCGCACGGCTCGCACGCCTCGAGCGCGCGCTGCAGGCCTACGTCGACCGCCGCGAGGTGGCCGGCATCGTCTCGCTCGTGGCGCGCCGCGGCAAGGTGGTGCACTTCTCGGCGTTCGGCGACCGCGTCGCGGGCAGCGCGCCGATGACGCACGATGCCATCTTCCGCATCGCATCGATGACGAAGCCGATCGCGTCGGTGGCGCTGATGATGCTGTACGAGGAGGGGCACTTCCAGCTCCGCGATCCGGCCGCCCGCTGGCTGCCGGAGCTCGGCGCCATGCAGGTCGCCGAACCGGCGACCTGCCAGGAGCTGGGCCGGGCGCGCTACCGGACGGTCGAGGCGGCGCAGCCGATCACGGTTCAGCATCTGCTCACGCACACGGCCGGGCTGCCCAACACGTACCGCGGGATCACCAAGCCGGACTTCGACGCCATCGCCCCGCAGCGGGAGCCGGGCGACACGCTCGCCGACTTCACGGCCCGCCTCGCGAAGCTGCCGCTGAACTTCCATCCCGGCGAGCGCTGGGAGTACGGCCGGGCCACCGATCTGGTCGGGCGTCTGGTCGAGGTCATCTCCGGGCAGCGCTTCGACGAGTTCCTGCGCACGCGCCTCTTCGAGCCGCTCGGGATGACGGACACCCACTTCCACCTGCCGCGCGCGAAGCTCGACCGCTTCGCCGCCCTGTACCGGCCCGACGACGAGAGCGGACTGGTGCTGACCGAGGGTCCGACCGCGGACAGCCGCTTCGTGCGGGAGCCGCACAGCTACTTCAGCGGCGCCGGCGGCCTGGTCTCGACGGCGCGCGACTACTTCCGCTTCAACCAGATGATGCTCAACGGGGGCGTGCTGGACGGCGTCCGCATCCTCGGGCGCAAGACGGTCGAGCTGATGACCCTGAACCACACCGGCGACCACGACGTCTGGCTCGTCGGTCCCGGCTACGGCTTCGGTCTCGGCTACGCCGTCGTGCGGGATCCCGGACAGGCGGCCATGCCGTACTCGGCGGGGTCCCACTTCTGGTGGGGCGCGTTCAACACGACCTTCTGGATCGATCCGCGGGAGGAGCTGACCGGCATTCTCCTGACCCAGTTGCGCCCGTACACGCACCTGAACATCCGCCAGGACCTGGCCACCCTGACGTACCAGGCAATCGTGGACTGAGCGGCGCCGGATCGCCCGGCGGCGCGCGGAGTTACGGTAGAATCGGGCTGTCGAGTCATTCCATGAGGGGACGGACCATGAGTCACCGACACGTCGCGGGAGCGGTTCTGTTCACCATCGCGATCGCCGTATGGGCGCTGGCGTCCGGCGCCGCCGGTCAGGAGGCCGCGGGGGCGGCCGACGACTACGTCGCGGGCCAGACGCCGTGGGGCGACCCGGATCTGCAGGGAATCTGGGGCGCCGGCTATATCTTCACGCCGCTGGAGCGGCCGGCCGACTTCGAGGGGCGGGAGTTCCTGACGGACGAGGAAGCCGTATCCCTGGTGGAGCGGCAGGCGTCCACCTTCGGCATCGGCGCCGGCGCGGGCGCCGGGAACACGAGCGGGCGGCCCGAGCGCGGGACGCTCGCCGACGTGCGGGGGGCCTACAACGACGTCTACACCGGCCGCGGCACGGAGGTGATCGCCACGGGCCGCACGTCGCTGGTCATCGACCCGCCCAACGGCCTGATTCCGTACCTGCCCGGGGCGCGCGCACGGTGGCAGGCCGAGCGCCCGCGCGTGACGGACGACATGACCGACGGCCCGGAGCAGCGCACGAACGACCGCTGCATGGGCGCGCAGTTGCCGCTGGCCTACGGTCAGGCCGTGACCGCGGGAGGCCACAAGCGGATCGTGCAGACGCCGGGTCACGTCGCCGTCTACTACGAGCACGGGCACCACGGCGGCGCCTACCGCGACATCGCGCTCGACGGGCGGTCGCATCCGCCGGCGCACGTCCGGCAGTGGCTCGGCCATGCCGTCGGCCGCTTCGAAGGCCAGACGCTCGTCGTCGAGACGCGCAACTTCACGGGCCAGACGCGCTACCAGGGGGCGACCGCGAACATGACGCTGACCGAGCGCTTCACGGCGACCGCGCCGGACACGATCATGTATCACGCCACCATCGAGGACCCGGCCGTCTTCAGCGCGCCGTGGACCATCGAGGTGCCGCTCAACCGGCTCGACAATGTCGAGAACCAGATCTACGAGGCGGCCTGCCACGAGGGCAACTACGCGATGACCAGCATCCTCGCCGGCGCGCGCCTGAACGAGCAGTAGCGTCCGGGCCCCGGCGTCGCGGGCGCGGCGCCGGGCATCACCGGATACTGGGAGGGACAGATGAAGTTTCGGCATACGGCGGCGGCCTGCGCGCTGGCCGCCCTGGGCGCGGTCGTGCTGCTCGCGGGCGGCACGGCGCTTGGCCAGGAGCAGGCGGCGGAGGCGGACGATTTCACGGTGCCGCGCACGTCGTGGGGCGACCCCGCCCTGTCCGGGATCTGGAGTCCCGGCTACACGCTGACGCCGCTGGAGCGTCCGGACGAGTTCGAGGGCCGCGAGTTCCTCACCGACGAGGAGGTGGCGGCGCTGGAAGGGGAGCAGGACGAGTCGGCGGGCCGCAACTTCCGTCCCGACGCCGGGACGGTGGAGGACGTCGAGGGCGCCTACAACGACGAGTTCACCGGCCGCGGCAAGGACGTCATCCGCACCCGGCGGACGTCGCTGATCGTGGACCCGCCGAACGGCCGCATCCCGCCGCGGACGCCGGAGGCCGTCGAGCGCATCGGCCCGTACCAGCCGCGCCGGGCCGCCGGCGGCGGCGAGATCGAAACCGACGTCCGGATCCCGTACCCCGTGGATCCCCAGAGCGGGCGTTACGCCGACAATCCGGAAGACCGCGCGCCGGACCGCTGCATGGGCATCACCATTCCGTTCGTGCGCGGGACGTCGGGGACCTTCAGCCGCTTCGTGCAGTCGCCGGGGTCGCTGGCCATCTATCACGAGGACGGCCATCGGGGCGGCGGCTACCGGACGATCCACCTCGACGGCCGGGAGCACCTGCCGCCGCACATCCGCCAGTGGCTGGGCCACTCCATCGGCCACTGGGAGGGCGATACGCTGGTGGTCGACACGACCAACTTCAGCACCGGCACCAGCTTCTACGGCTCCAGCGAGAACCTGCACTTGGTGGAGCGCTTCACCCGCACCGGTCCCGATCTGGTGATGTACGAGGTGACCGTCGAGGATCCGACGGTGTGGGAATCTGCCTGGACCGTCGAGATCCCGCTGACCCTGGCCGACAACGAGGCCAACCAGATCTACGAGGCCGCCTGCCACGAGGGCAACTACGCGATGGTCAGCATCCTGGCCGGCGCGCGGAACCTCGAGGCGCAGGGCAGGTAGGACCCGGGGCGCACGCCCGCGGCCGCGCGGGCGTGCGCCGTGCCTCACTGAGGCAGGCCGAACGCGAGCACCGCGTTCACCGCGGCAATCGCGACGTACTGCGTGCCGTTCACCTGGTAGGTGAGCGGGCTGGCGTGGACACTGCGCTCGGTGTCGTACGCGAACAGCCGCCGGCCCGTCTCGGCATCGAAGCCGTAGAAGTTGCCGTCGCCGGCGCCCTGAAAGACGACGTTGCCCGCCGTCACCAGGTTCCCGCCGTTGGTCGCGCCCTCGCTCTCGACGTACCAGACCTGCTCGCCCGTGGCCGGATCGTAGGCGGCCAGCGTGGAGGTCGGCGTCATGCCGGTGCCGCCCAGCTCCGCGATGTTGCCGAAGTGGCCGACGTAGCCCGGGCCGGGCTCCAGCGTGTCGCCGACCACCTTCACCTTGATGGACCAGGCGTCGTTCTTGCCGGTCACGTACAGCAGGCCGGTCCGCGGGCTGAACGACGGCGAGCCGTAGTTCGCGCCGCCCGTGTTGCCCGGCGACGTGATGACGAACTCGCCGACCTGGTACGGATGGAAGATCTGCCGCGCCCGGGGTGCGAGCTCCGGGTCGCCGATGGTCGGGTACGTGGCGCAGAACGGCTCCTGCGGGACGCCGCGCGCGTTGTAGGGCACGGGCTGGGTCGGCCACACCTCTTCACCCGGCACGTCGGTGTTGCGCGGGACGGCCGTCTCGACAATCGGGTTGAGCGGCTCGCCGGTGGCGCGGTCCAGGATGTAGACGTAGCACGTCTTGCCCAGCGCGGCGACCGCCTCGACCGGGCGCCCGTCGACCGTGACGTCGAACAGGATCGGTCCCGAAGCCAGGTCCCAGTCCCAGATGTCGTGGTGCAGGGTCTGGAAGTACCACGCGAGCTCGCCCGTCTCGATGTCGATGGCGAGCATGGAGTTGGTGAACAGGTTCATGCCGAGCCGCGACGAGCCGTCGTAGTTCGGCGACGGGTTGGCCGCGTTGATGTAGACGAGCCCCAGCTCGGCATCGACGGCCGGCTGCATCCACACGCCGCCCCCGTAGCGCTTGTCGGAGCTCCAGGTGCCGTTGGCGATCTCCCAGCCCGAGTCCTGCGGCCCCTGGGGAACGGTGTTGAAGACCCAGCGGACGGCGCCGGTCGAGCCGTCGAGCGCGGCCAGGAGCCCGCCGGGCAGCAGTCCCTCCGAGAAGGGCAGACCCACGAACAGCGTGCCGCCGGCGGACGTCGGCGGGTTGGTCATCGCAAAGCCCATGGCCGTCGTGTCGACCGTGGGCGGGTAGGTGTCGGGATACTTGAACGTCAGCGCCTCGCGCGCCACCTGGAGCAGGCCGTCGGCCCCGAACGACTCGACGAGCTCGCCCGTCCTGGCGTCCACCGCGTACAGGATCTCCGGACCGAAGGCGTAGATGACGCCGTCGGCGTAGGCCGGCCCGCGGCCACCGCCCGGAAAGGCCGGGTCGCCCTCGAACGTCCACACCGTCTTCCCGGTGGCCGCGTTCAACGCGGTCAGCTTGGAGCCGTTGTTGAAGTACATCACGCCGTCGATGACGAGCGGGGTGGTGGAGCGCACGAGCTCGCGCGGCGGCATCTCGTACAGCCACTTGAGCTCGAGGCCGCCGACGTTGGACGTGTCGATCTGCGCGGGCCGCGCGTAGCGGGTGTTGTGCACGTCGAGGTTGTGCAGCGGCCAGTCGATGGTGCCCGCCGGGTCGATCGCCGGCGGGGCGCCCTGGCGTACGGTGCGGGCGCCTTCCTGGGCCTGCGCCGGCAGCAGTGGGCCGGCGGCGAGAACGAGCAGTCCCAGCCCGCCGCCGGCGAGCCGACGCGCGATGCGTCCCGATTGCCTCATCCGTATCGTCTCCTTCCGTTTCCGGTGAATGCCCATCGGTAGATTATAGCCATCGTCCCTGGCGCCGCCGGGTGCGGGGAGGTGGAGCTAGGCGGCAGGAGTCGGGATCGATCCCGCATCGAGCCGCGCCGCGCGGTGGCTCCGGGTGGGGGTCGGG
>CAZMWA010000220.1:0-25655 GCA_964569405.1 uncultured Vicinamibacteraceae bacterium
CATCGGCCCGCACACGGCCACGCCGGCCTGGCGCGGCGAGCGGCTCGACGTCGACTGGGCCGTCAGCGTCCTGTGGCGGCCGCGCGGGGACGGCGCGGGCGACGTGCTGCCCGAGGCGCCGTAGGCCCCTCGCAATGCATCTCGCGCTGTTGACCGCTCCGGTCAGCGGTGGGGGGCTTGTGGGCGCCCGGGTCGCCTGTCGGTGACGGTGGGCGGAGCCGTTCCACTATCCCATACCTTCTGGTGGCCTCTGGCGGTTCGGCAGGCGTGCTCGTTGGCCATGATCAGGTCGAAGACGTCTCGCACCCGTGCGTCGTCGGCTCTCTCGGGCTTGCCGTGGAGTATCTGGGAGCTGTCGGTTGCTCGGCGCGCACGGCGTCGTGGAACTCGTCCGCTGTTGGGCGCCGCTTCCAGCCAACGCGGCCGCTGGCGTGTCGGCGCTGGACAGCAGGGGCGTGCCTAACGGGCCGAATCGGAGCCCGGATCGCTCGCCTGAGCGCAGGCGTCGGCGAAGCCCTGGGCGCACGCGCGGCGGTAGATCTCCGGCCGCGGCAGGCCGGGGGGCAGCGGCCGGCGGCCCTCCCGCACCACGACCTCGTAGTCGGCCAGGGTGGGCGGTCCGCGGACGGTCTCCGCGGCCCCGCCGCGGTCGAGGTTGGCGCAGCCGGCGGCGGAGCCGAGGTCGCAGGCCCGGCGGAACGCGTCGGCCGCCAGCTCCGGGCGCAGCTCGGGCTGCAGCAGGAGGCCGTACTCGTTGCAGGCCCAGCCGGAGCCGTTGTTGCAGAAGGCCGAGACCAGCACCCCGAAGTGCCGGCAGCCGTTCGGCAGGTCTTCCGCGCAGGCCTGCCGCCAGAACGTCACGTGCGTGCCGCGGTGCGTGTCGCCGACGCCCTGCGCGGCGCTCAGGGCGACGAAGACGGCCGTCCACACGCCGACCCACGCGGCGTTGCGCCGGGTGCCCGCGAGGCCGCGCCACAACGCGGCGGGATCGAGCCGCCGCAGCGTCGTCCGGCTCAGCCGGTCGATGACCTGGATCAGCAGGTTCAGCACCGGCACGGCGAGCAGCTTGTCGTAGAACCGCGGGTGTCCGAGCGCACCGAGCGCGCCGTAGAGGGCGATGACGCTGAGGCCGTAGGCCACGCCGAACAGGATGCGGCCCAGCTCGGTGCGCGGCGCGGTCGACGGGTCGGTGAAGAGCAGGTGCATCCCGAGGAAGACCGCGATCGGGATGTACGCGTCGATGAAGTAGTACGTGCCGGCGCTCGCGAAGTAGAGCAGCCCGAACAGGTACGTCGTCGCCACCGCGGCGAGCGTCATGGTCGCCACGCCGAAGAGCATCTGGACCGGCAGGCTGACCAGGAAGATCAGCAGGTAGATCTGCGGGGCCCGGTTGAGGGTGGTGGCGATCTCCTGGCCCCAGGTCAGGCCGGTGGTGCCGGTGAGGATCAGCCCCAGCGAGAACAGGCCCAGGGGGAACGACGACGGGTTGAAGATGTGCACCTGCCGCCCGTCCTTGTTCCAGCGGACGAGCTCCTTGGCGGCGAAGCCCACGGCGATCAGCAGGAACTGGAAGTAGAACCAGTCGGGCCGGAACCAGAGAAACAGGTTGATGCTGAAGATGACCGGCACGGGCGCGAAGCCGACGGTGTACGCGCCGCGCCGCGACCACGCGAGCAGCATGTCGAAGGCGTAGGCGAACAGGAGCTGCGCCAGCAGCAGGTGGGCGGCGTCGTACACCTCGCGCCAGTACCAGCCCCAGTAGAGCAGGATGGCGCCCTGCGCGCAGGCCTGCACGTAGTGCTGCCGCCGCAGCACCACCTCGGCGACCACGCCCGGCCGCCGCCAGGCCAGCAGCGCGTGCCAGGCGCCCAGCGCGCCGGCGGCGGACAGCAGCGTCGCCCAGAGCGCCGCGTTGCCCCGCACCGCCGGCAGCAGGCTCAGCGCGGCGAGCGCCGCCGTGAACGCCAGCGGCAGGAGCCGGACCGGGGGCATGCCAGGAGTCCGCAGTGCAGGCGACCGGTCAGTCCGCGGCTATGCAGTACAGGTGCTCGCGGCCGCGCAGGTACAGCTCGCCGCCCGCGGCGGCCGGCGAGGCGTCGAACCCGTCGTCGAGCAGGTTGGCCGCGAGCACCTCGAACGTCGGCCCGGCCGCGATCACGACGGTGGTGCCGTCGCGGCTCGGGATGTAGATGCGCCCGCCGGCGGCCACGGGCGAGGCGTACAGGCTGCGGATGCCGGGCAGCCGCTCGGGTCCGTAGTGCAGCCGGCCGGTCGCTGCCTCGTAGGCCGAGAGGATGCCGTTGTTGCCCTTGGTGAAGTAGAGGATGCCGTCGTGCAGCAGCGGCGAGGGCACGTACGGCGTGTCGCGGTCGAGCGACCAGGCGATGGCGCCGCCGCCGGTGATGTCGCCGGCCGCGGCGCCGAGCCGGACGGCGTCCAGGCGGTTGCCCCGGTAGCCGGTCGTGAGATAGACGATGCCGTCCGCGGCCACCGGCGTCGGGATGGCGTTGGTCGTCCCGCCTTCGCCGTCCCACAGCAGCTCGCCGGTCTCGAAGTCGTAGCTGCGCACCCGGTTCGTGGCGTTGGTGACCACCTGCGTCCGCCCGTCGTGCTCGACGACCAGCGGGGTGGCCCACGACGTCATCTCGTCGCGCTCGGTCCGCCAGCGCTCGCGCCCGGTCCGCTTGTCGAGCGCGGCGATGAACGACTGGCCCTGGTGATCCCAGTTGACGACGAGGCTGTCGCCGTGGAGCGCCGGCGAGGCGCCCTCGCCGAAGCCCATGCGGATGCGCATGTCGCCCAGGTCGCGGTCCCACAGCGGGCGGCCCTGCAGATCCAGGCAGTAGATTCCGGCCGAGCCGAAGAAGGCGCACAGCACCTCGCCGTCGGTGACCGCCGAGGGCGCGGCCCAGCTCCCGGTCTGGTGCTTGCCTTCGTGCGGCGCCGCCTCCCGCACCACGCGCTCCCAGGCGACCGCGCCGGTGCGCCGATCGACGGCCAGCACCGTGTACCGCAGCGTCTGCGACGGGGATTCGGTGCCCACGAAGCGCCGCGTGAGGCGCCGGAAGAAGCCGTCGCGCGCGCCGCTCTCGCCGGCCGGGACGGCCGTCGACACGAAGACGTGGTCGCCCCAGACGATCGGCGTCGCCGACCCGTTGCCGGGAATCGCCAGCTTCCAGCGCACGTTGCGCGTCTCGCTCCACTCCACGGGCGGGTCGGCCTCGGGCGCGGCCCCCGTCGCGAGCGGACCCCGCCACTGCGGCCAGCCCTCGTCCGCCGCGGCCGCCGCGCCAGCGCCGGGCGCGGCAACCGGCACGAGCGCCGTCAGCAGCACGGCTGCTACCATCCGCCATCCCTGCATCCGCATCATCGGCCACCCTCGTCTTGCCTGCATTCCCCACATTGTAGTGCGCCGGCACGGCCCCGCCGCGTTGACCCCTGGACCGAATTCTGACAAAATCGCGACAAAGTGCTGACAAATCTGACCCATAGGCCGCTGGAGGAGGAAGCAGGATGACGAAGCGCAGTGTCCTCGTCGGCATCGTGCTCGCCGCGGGGCTGGCTGCCGCCGCCCCGGCGCCGGCCGGCGCGCAGGCGGAGGCCGGCGCGGCCGAGGTGACCTTCACGAAGGACATCGTGCCCATCCTGCAGCGCTCCTGCCAGGTGTGCCACCGCCAGGGCGAGATGGCGCCGATGTCGCTGGTCACCTACCAGGAGGTGCGTCCCTGGGCGCGGTCGATCAGGAACCGGGTGGTGAACCGCGAGATGCCGCCCTGGCACATCGACAAGAACATCGGCATCCAGTCGTTCAAGGACGATCCGTCGCTGAGCGACGCGGAGATCGCGATGGTGGCGGCGTGGGTCGACAACGGCGCGCCGCGCGGCAACCCCGAGGACATGCCGCCGCCGGTCGATTTCCCGGACGCCTCGGAGTGGCAGATCGGCGAGCCGGACCTGGTGGTGCAGTACCCGGCCTACCTGGTCCCCGCGGAGGGGCCGGACCTGTTCGGGGCGATGTACACCGAGCTGGACCTCGACGAGGACCGCTACATCCGCGCCATCCAGACCCGTCCGGCGGACGACCCGTCGCGGCGCGTCGTGCACCACGCCCTCTCGTTCGCCGTGCATCCGGACGAGGAGCAGATGCGCATCGCGGGCGACGACGACGTGCCGGCGGCGCAGTTCCTCGTCGAGTACGCGTCGGGCAAGAACGGGGAGGTCTATCCCGACGACTCCGGCCTGCTGCTCGAGGCCGGCCGCAAGATGCGCCTCGACTATCACCTCCACTCGGTGGGCGAGGACGTCAACGCGCTGGTCGAGCTCGGGCTGGTGTTCCATCCGCAGGGGCACGTGCCGAAGCACATCCGCTGGTCGAAGCAGCTCGGCATCAACAACCGCCTGCTGGACATCCCGCCCGGCAAGGTCGTGCGCACCGACAGCTACGCGGTGCTGGCCAAGGCGGCGCGCCTGACGGCGTTCCAGCCGCACATGCACATGCTGGGCACCTACCAGTGCCTCGAGCTCATCTACCCCTGGCCCGGCTGGACCGCGCAGACCGAGACGGTGAGCTGCGCGAACTTCGACTACAACTGGCACCTGGTCTACAACTACGAGGACGACGTGGCGCCGATCGTGCCGGCCGGCACCATCCTGCACATCATCAGTTGGCACGACAACACGGAAGGCAACCGCGCCAATCCGGATCCGCGGAACTGGACCGGCGACGGGGGCCGCACGATAGACGAGATGGGATTCGCATGGATCGGCTGGTACGACCTGACGGACGAGGAGTACGAGGCGGAGCTCGCCGCGCGCAGGGCTCGCCAGGAAGCCGCGGCCACGAATCAGCAGCAGTAGTCCCTGGTCCGGACGCGCCGCGGCCGGCGCGTCCGGATGCCGCCTCTCCCTCCCTTTCCCCGCTCGCCACCCGGGCGTCCGCCCTTCGCCCCCTCGCGGACCGGAGGAGACAACGATGAGGATCGCAGTTCTCGTAGCGTGCCTGCTGGCCGTCCCGTACGCCGCCGCCGCACAGGACGGGCAGATTGCGGGCATGGTCAGCGACCAGACCGGCGGCGTTCTGCCGGGGGCAACCGTGGTAGCCACGGGGCCCGCACTGGGCGACGCCTCGCGGGTCGCCGTGACCGACGCGGACGGGCGCTACGTGTTCGAGGCGCTGCCCCCGGGCACGTACACCCTCACCTTCACGCTGCCGGGCTTCGAGGAGCTCACCCGGTTGGTCGAGCTGGCCGCCGGCGCCGCGCCCATGGCGGACGTCCGCCTGCGGCTCGGCGGCCTGTTCGAGGAGGTGACCGTGGCGGTGACCGGCACCGCCATCGAGGCGCCCGCCATCAACATGCCCCACGCGGTGGCGGTGGTCAGCCGCGAGACCATCGAGCAGCAGGGGTCCACGCAGCTCGTCGACCTCTTCAAGAATCTCAGCGTCAGCCACGGCGTGGTCGGCGAGCGGAACAGTTGGTACAACTCGAACCAGCCGTCGACGCTGACCGAGAACGTGGCCAACGTCAACCTGCGCGGCCTGGGCGCCTCGCGGACGCTCGTGCTGCTCAACGGCCGCCGCCACGTGCCGGTTCCCGCGCGCCTCATCGGCGGGCGCTTCGTCGACGTCAACACGATTCCGGCCATCGCCATCGGCAGGCTCGAGGTGCTCAAGGAGGGCTCGGCGGCCATCTACGGCTCGGACGCGGTCGGCGGCGTCGCCAACTTCGTGACGCGCAGCGACTTCCGGGGTCTCGAGCTGAACGTCTCGCACGACTACTTCGACAGCGCGGGCGATACGACGGTGGCCGGCATCTGGGGCGGGCGCATCGGCAGCTCCAGCCTGGTGTTCGCCGCCGAGCGCGTCTCCCGCCAGGAGCTGCAGATGGCGGAGCGCCCCTGGACGCTCGATCGCCTGAGCACGCACGTCCCGGGGAACCGCGCCGGCTGGTCGAGCCTGGGCAACCCCGGCACGTTCGCGGTGGGCGCCCCGGTGCCGTGGACGGCCGACGTCTTCGATCCGCGCTGCGCGGAGTTCGGCGGCCAGGACGAGGGCTGGACCTGCCGCTTCCGCTACGCGCCGTACGACAACCTGATCGACGAGCAGTATCAGAACCGCGCCTTCTTCGAGGCCAACGGTCCCCTGAACGCGCGGACCAACTACCACGTCGAGGCGCTCTGGTCCGACGCGACGATTCCGGAGTGGTACACGACGCCGTCGTATCCGCCCTTCCCGCTGACGAGCACCACCATCATGGAGGTGGGGCCCGACCACCCGGGCCGGCAGCAGTTCTGCGGCGACTACGCGGGCGACGGCAAGGCCGACCCCGGCAGCGCCTGCGCGGCCGGCGCCCCCTGGTACTTCAACGGCCGCCCGTACGGCAACTCGGGCCCCGGACGCAGGCTGCGGCGGGAGTCCCGCACCCAGCGCATCGCGGGGTCGGTCGACGGCGACTTCGTGCTCGGCGGACGCGATGCCCACTGGGACGTCGGCCTCTCCTACTCCCGGGCCCGCGGCAACCTGAACCTGCCGGCCGTGTACACCGATCGGGTCTACCGCGCCTTCCGCGGCTACGGCGGGCCGGACTGCGGCGTCGGCGTGATGGCGGACCGGAGCTCGCCGGCCGGCATGGCGCTCGGGCCGCTCGGCGGGGCCGTGGCGGGCCAGGGCCCGTGCATGTACTACAACCCGTTCAGCAACGCCATCCAGCACGCCGATCAACCGGGGGCGGCGTTCGAGAACATGGCGAACCCCGACTACGTTCCCGGCCTGGCGAACCCGGACGAGCTGCGGCTGTGGATGAACGAGGAGGTGGACCTGGTCAGCACGACCGACCTGCTCGTGGCGGACGCGACGGTCAGCGGCAACCTCGTGCAGAACGTGGCCGACTTCGCCCTGGGCTACCAGTTCCGCGCGATGCGCGCCGACGGCAACCCGAACGATCCCGGCGACGTCACGGTGAACCCCTGCCCGGTGGCCGGCGACACGGGCTGCGCGGCGGGCGACCGTTTCGGCCCCTACCTGTTCACCAACGTGCACCGTCCCTATGCCGCGGATCAGCAGGTGCAGCGCGTCTTCGGCGAGCTCGCGCTGGCCATCGGCCCCCGGGTGGATACGCAGGTCGCCGCGAACTACGAGTTCTACAACGTGGCCGGCCGCCACGTCAGCAGCTTCGACCCCAAGTTCGGCGGGCGCCTGCAGATTGCCGAGAACCTGCACTACTCGCTGGCGCTGCGCGGCTCGGTGCAGACTACCTTCCGCACGCCGTCGCTCGACGATCTGAACCCGAGCCCGCTGACCACGCTCGAGTGGATCCCGGAAACGGGCGCCTACCAGGCGGTCGACCGCTTCGGCCGCCCCGACCTGCTCCCCGAGCAGGCGTTCACCTACAACGTCGGCACCGTGCTCTTCCTGGAGGGGGGCGTCGAGGCGACGGTCGACTACTGGCACTACGACTTCGAGAACGTCATCGGGTCGATGCCCTACGATGCAGTGACCAACCTCTACAACAGCGGCGGTCCGGCGGCGCAGGACGCCCTGTCGCCGTTCATCATCTGCCCCGGCGGCCGCGCCTCGGACCTGGCGCCCGCGGACAGATGCCCCGCCGTGAACCTCGAGCGGGTGCAGATCGACCTCGTGAACTGGCCGGGGCTCACCACGTCGGGGATCGACACGCATCTCGCCACGCGTTTCGACGCCGGGCCGGGCCAGCTCTCGGCGAGCTGGGACTCGACCTACACGGTGGAGTACGACACGAAGGCCCTGTTTCTGGGGGGTACGAATCTGACGCTCTACTCGCAGCGGAGCGCGGCCGGCTACCTGAACTTCGCGCACCCCATCGCGGTGCCGCTGCCGCGCTGGAAGAGCCGCTGGTCCGCGACGTACGCCTGGAACACGTACAGCTTCGCCAACTACGTGAGCTACATCTCCTCGTACGGGGACCGGGGCGACAGGACCACCGCCCCGATCATCGACCCGTTCCTCACGTGGGACGCGAGCTTCCTGTGGCGCTTCCCGGCCAGCGGTCTCGACCTCATGGTCTACGGCCTGAATCTGACCGGCACCATACCGCCGTGGGCCAACATCGAGCAGTCGTACGACGGCTTCACGCACGACCCGAAGGGGCGCCGCTTCAAGGTGGCGCTGACCTATCGGTTCGGCGGCTGAACGGCCGCCGGCCCGCGGCATTCTGTAGGTGCAACTTGCCCGGCGTGGCGCTACACTCATGGCAGCCATGACCGGCCTGCGCCGCGCCGTCGCCGCCGCCCTGCTGGCGTTGCTGCCGGCCTCGGCGGTGGCCGCCGAGGTCATCCACCTCGCGATCACGTCGCGCGAGCCGTTCGCCGCCGACGTGACCGGCAAGGTCGGGCCGTACGAGCGCTTGCGCGGCCGGGTCGTCTACGCCCTCGACCCCGAGCACGAGGCGAACCGCCGCATCGTCGACCTGGCGGCGGCCACGCCGAACGAGCAGGGACGGGTGGAGTTCTACGCCGACCTGGAAATCCTGGCCCCGGTCGATCGCGCGCTGGCGCAGCCGACGTTGCTGTACGTCGTCAACAACCGCGGGCGGCTGACGTGGGGCCCCGATCCGTTCCTGCTCGCCCGCGGCTACGTCACCGTCTCGAGCGGCTGGATCGCCGAGGTGCCGCCGGCGCCGGGACGTCTCCGGCTGGAGGCGCCGATCGCCAGCGACGAGGACAACGTGAACATCGTCGGCACGGTGCGGGCCGAGTTCGTGACCGACCGGCCGGCGGACCGCCTGCCGATCTCGAACCAGCTCAGCTACGAGCCGCTGGCCAGCCGGCTGCCCGCCGCTACGCTGACCCGGCGGCTGCGCGAGAAGGATCCGCCGCAGCCGATCGCGCGCGACCGCTGGCGCCTGCGGGTCAAGCAGGGGCCGCGCGAGGAGGGCAGCGGTCTCGTCGAGCTCGAGGTCGCGCTCGACGACGGCTTCGAGCCGGGCGTCATCTACGAGCTGATCTACGACGCGCGGGGCTCGGTGGTGCAGGGCGCGGGGTTCGCCGCCATCCGCGACCTGGTCGCGCTGCTCAGGTACGACGAATCGACGCTCAACCCGCTGCGCGGCGCGGACGGCCGTCCGCTCGCGGCGCGCGTCATCGCCCACGGCCGGTCGCAGAGCGGGCGGGCCATCCGCATGTTCCTGCACGAGGGCTTCAACGCCGACGAGCAGGGGCGGCAGGTCTTCGACGGGGTGCTGCCGACGATCGCCGGCGGCGGACAGGGGTTCTTCAACCACCGCTTCGCGTCGCCGACGCGCACGAACACGCAGCACAGCGGGCACCTGTATCCGGCGGACGTCTTCCCGTTCACCTACGGCGAGGAGACCGACCCGTTCAGCGGCCGCCGCGACAGCATCCTGCGGCGGTCGCGCGCGAGCGGCACCGTGCCCAGGGTGATGCACCTCGACACCGCGTCGGAGTACTGGCACCGCAGCGGCTCGCTGGTCGTGACCGACCCGCTCGGGGAGCGCGACGCCGCGCTGCCGCCCGAGGTGCGGGTGTACGTGTTCGGCGGCACGCAGCACAGTCCGGCCAGTGGGCCGTCCGACCGCGGCCAGCTCCAGCCCAGCACCATTCCGTACCTGCCGTTCCAGCAGGCGCTCTTCCTGGCGCTGGATCGCTGGATCACCGACGGCACGCCGCCGCCGCCCAGCGTGCACCCGCGGCTTGCCGACGGCACGCTGGCGGGCTGGAAGGCCGGCGAGGCCGGCTGGCGGCCGCTGCCCGGCGTGGCGTACCCCACGGTCATCCAGCAGCCGGAGCATCTGGACTACGGTCCCGACTTCGCCGACCACCGGCGCATCGACCATCAGCCGCCGCGCCGCACGGGGAAGGCGTACCGCGTGCGGGTGCCCGCGCTCGACGCCGACAACAACGAGCGGGGCGTGCTGCGGCTGCCGCCGGTCGCCGTGCCGCTGGCGACCTACACCGGCTGGAACCTGCGCGCGCCGGCCATTGGGGCGCCGACCGAGCTGCTGCGGCTCACCGGCGGCGCCATCCCGTTCCCGCGCACGGCCGCGGACCGCGCGCGGACCGGCGATCCGCGGCGGGCGGTGACGGAGCGGTACGCCGGGTTCGACGACTATCTCGCGCGCTACCTGGCGGCCGCGGACGCGCTGGTGGCGGACGGCTACCTGCTGCTGGAGCACCGCGCCGGGCTCGAGAAGATGGCCAGGGCCCACGCACCGCTGTTCGACAACCAGACTCCTGGACACTGACCAGACACCGGAGGACACACATGCGAATCCTGACCACCGCCGCGCTGGTGGCCGCCGTTGCGGCAGCCGCCATTCCGCTCGCCGCCCAGGAGCTGCCCCGCACGCCGTGGGGCCACCCCGACCTGCAGGGCATCTGGTCGAACACGACCACCACGCCGCTGCAGCGGCCCGAGGAGCTGGCCGGGCGCGCCACGCTGACCGCCGAGGAGCGGGCCGAGCGCGACGCCGAGCGGGAGCGCAACGCCGACCGGCCCCCGCCCCCGGGACAGACGGGCGCCTACAACAGCTTCTGGTTCGAGCGGGGCGTGACCGGCGAGCAGACGTCGCTCGTCGTCGACCCGCCCAGCGGGCTGCTGCCCCCGCTGACGCCCGCAGCGGCGGTGCGGGCCGACGCCATCCACGCGGTGCGCTACAGCGACCGGCGCGACTGGACCACGGACTTCCACCTCTACGACCGGTGCATCACGCGCGGGCTGCCGGGCGGCATGATGCCGGGTTTCTACAACCACAACTACAACATCATGCAGACGCCCGACTACGTCGTCCTGCAGGTGGAGATGATCCACGACTCGCGGATCATCCCGCTCGACGGGCGGCCGCACCTCGACCCGTCCATCCAGCAGTGGCTCGGCAGCTCCCGCGGCCGCTGGGAGGGGGACACGCTGGTGGTCGAGACGACCAACCTGAGCGCGAAGGCCAACGAGCAGCGCGTCGACATGGCCAACGTCGTCTTCGGCATCGGCGAGCACGCGCGCATCGTCGAGCGCTTCACGCGCCTCGACGACGACTCGCTCGACTACCGCGTGACGGTGATCGATCCGACCACCTACCAGAACGAGTGGACGGCGGCGATTCCGATGGTGGCCATCGAGGGGCCGCTCTACGAGTACGCCTGCCACGAGGGGAACTACGCGCTGCGCAACATGCTCAGCGGCGCGCGCGCGGACGAGGCGGCGGCTGCCGCCGCGGCGGAAGGGAAGTGACGCGCGTCGCGGTGCTCGAGTCGTTGCGCGCCGGCGCGGTCGCCGGGGCGGTGCTGGTGGCCGCTCCGGCGGCCCGGGCGCAGCCGCCCGCGGCGGCCGAGCCGCTCCCGTTCGTTTCGCACACGATCGCCACCGAGCTGGCGGGCGCGTACCAGGCCGTCGCGGCCGACCTGAACGCCGACGGCCGCCCGGACGTCATCGCGCTCTCCACCCGGCTGCCGGAGCTGGTCTGGTACGAGAACCCCGGCTGGGAGCGGCACGTGATCGCCGACGGGCTGAGCCGGATGATCAACGTCGCGCCCCACGACATCGACGGCGACGGCATCCCGGAGCTGGCCCTCGCGCACGATTTCTCGAGCACGTACGCCGACAGCGTGGGGATCGTCTCGCTGCTCACCCACCAGGGCGACCCGCGGGAGCTGTGGTCGATGCGCGAGATCGATCGCGTGCCCACCACCCATCGCCTGCGCTGGGCCGATGTCGGCGGCAGCAGCGGGAGGGTGCTCGTCAGCGCGCCGCTGATCGGCGACGAGTCGCTGCGCCCCGAGTTCCACGACACGCTGTCGCTGCTGTGGTACCGGCCCGACGACTGGGAGCGGCGGACGATGACGGACACGGAGCGGGGCGTCGTGCACGGCATCGGCGTCGGATCCTGGGACCATGCCGGACGCGACGCCGTGCTGAGCGCGAGCTTCCTGGGCGTCCACGTGCACGAGTTCGCGGACGGCAGGTGGACCCGGACGCACGTGGCGGCGGGCGATCCGAGCGACTGGCCCGCGAGCGGCGCCAGCGAGGCGCAGGTCGGCCGGCTGGGCTCCGAGCGCTTCGTGGCCACCATCGAGCCGTGGCACGGCCACCAGGTGGTCGTCTACCGGGAGGCCGAGGCCGGCGGGGCGTGGTCGCGGCACGTGCTCGACCCGACGATCGAGGATGGCCACACGGTGGTGGTGGGCGACCTCGACGGCGACGGGCGCGACGAGATCGTCGCCGGCGAGCGGCGCGGCCGGCAGAGCGTCTACCTCTATCGGATGGGCGCCGGCGAAGCAGGCTGGTCGCGGCAGGTGCTCGACGACGGCGACATGGGCGCGGGCGGCTGCGCGGTGGCCGACCTGAACCTCGACGGCCGGCCGGACGTCGTCTGCGCCGGCAGCCGCACGGCCAACCTCAAGTGGTACGAGAACGCCGGCCCGTAGGCAGGCTGCGGCGTAGCACGGCACAGGCTCCGGGCAGTCCGTAGTGCAACCCCGCGTCGCCGCACGGCTGGTGACGGCGGCCGTCCTGGTCGGGGCGGCCGCCGCCGGGACGGCGCACGCGCAGCCGCCGCAGGCCGCCGGCCTGCAACTCCCCGCCGCGGTAGGGGGGCGAGTCATCCAGGGTCCGCCGCCGCCGATTCCCCCCGCCGTCATCCGGCGCGACGCGGCCGGCCGGGCGACGGTTCGCGCCGTCGAGCTCGCCCGGCCCCTCGACGTCGACGGGCGGCTCGACGAGGCCGTCTACGCCGAGGTGGCGTCGTTCAGCGACTTCATCCAGCAGCTTCCCGACGAGGGCGCGCCGGCGAGCGAGCGGACCGAGGCGTGGGTCTTCTACGACGGCGAGCATGTCTACGTCGCCGCCCGGATGTGGGAGTCGGTGCCCGAGGCGCAGTGGATCGCCAACACCCTGCAGCGCGACTCGTCCCAGATCCTCGACAACGACCGCTTGCAGGTGGCGTTCGACACGTTCTACGACCGCCGCAACGGGGTGGCGTTCCAGGTAACCCCCATCGGCGGCTTCTTCGACTACGAGATCAGCGACGAGGGGAGCCCGAACCGGGACTGGAACGCGGTATGGGACGTGGAGGTCGGCCGCTTCGAGGGAGGCTGGACGGCCGAGATGCGCATCCCGTTCAAGTCCCTGCGCTACCGCCCGGGCGGGGTGCAGGTCTGGGGCCTGCAGATGGGCCGGCGCATCCGGCGCCTCAACGAGGCCTCGCACCTGACGGCGGTCCCGATTTCCGTCGGCCCCGGCATGTTCCGGTTGTCGCAGGCCGCCACGCTGGTCGGCATCGAGGTGCCGCCGAGCGTCACGCGGCTCGACCTCAAGCCGTACGGCATCGGCACGTCGGCGACGGACCTGACCGCGGACCCGGTCTACGCGAACCGCCTCGGCGGCGACGGCGGCGTGGACGCCAAGTGGGGCGTGACGCAGAACCTGACGGCCGACCTGACCTACAACACGGACTTCGCCCAGGTCGAGGTGGACGAGCAGCAGGTCAACCTCACGCGGTTCAACCTGTTCTTCCCGGAGAAGCGGGAGTTCTTCCTCGAGGGGCGGGGGATCTTCGACTTCGCGAGCGGTCCGCGCGTGCTCGGCGGCAACCAGGGCGGGGGGCGCTACTCGGGCCCCGGGAGCGCGCAGCCGGTCGACGTGCCGACGCTCTTCTTCAGCCGGCGCATCGGCCTCGAGGGTGGCCAGACCGTGCCGATCCGGGGCGGGGGCCGGCTGACCGGCAAGCTCGGCGCGTTCACCGTCGGCGCGCTGAACATGCAGGCGGGCGACGCGGCCCGCGTCGGGGCGCGGGCCACCAACTTCACCGTCGTGCGCCTGAAGCGCGACATCCTGCGCCGCAGCCGGGTCGGCGGGATGTACACGCGGCGGTCCGTAGCGCGCGCCGGCGACGGCGCGAACGAGGCCTACGGCCTCGACGCGGCGTTTTCGTTCCACGACAACGTCACCTTCAACGGCTACTACGCGCGCACCCGCACGCCGGGGCTCGCCGGCGACGACACGAGCTACCAGGCCGCGTTCACCTACGACGGCGATCTGTACGCGGTGCAAGTCGACCACCTGCTGGTCGGCGACAACTTCAACCCCGAGGTGGGCTTCCTGCGCCGCGACGACTTCCGGCGCACCTTCGCGGCCGCCCAGTACAGCCCGCGGCCGGCCGTCGAGGCCGTGCGGCAGTTCACCTGGGGCGGCAGCCTCGACTACATCGAGAACGGCGCCGGACAGCTCGAGACCCGCGCGGCGCAGCTCCGGTTCACGACCGAGTTCGAGAGCAGCGACGAGATCAACGTCGACTTCCTGCGCAGCTACGAGCTGCTCGTCGCGCCGTTCGACATCACCCGGGACGTGACGATCCCGGCCGGCGGCTACGGCTTCCGCGACATCTTCCTGTCGTACCTGTTCGGGCAGCAGCGGCGGCTGTCCGGGACCGTCTTCGTCCAGCGCGGCGGGTTCTACGACGGCGAGATCACCGCCTTCGGGTACCGGCAGGCGCGGCTCGAGGTGACGCGGCGGCTGACGATCGAGCCCGCCGTCCAGATCAACCGGGTTGCGCTGCCGAACGGCCCCTTCACGGCGACGCTGGCGTCGACGCGCGTCACCCACACGTTCACGCCGCGGATGTTCTTCTCGGGGCTGGTGCAGTACAACTCCACCGCGGCCTCGTTGGGGACGAACCTGCGCTTCCGCTGGGAGTACCAACCCGGCAGCGAGCTGTTCGTCGTCTACAACGACCAGCGGGACACCGCGCTGCGCCCCACGCCGCTGCTCGAGACCCGCGCGTTCATCGTCAAGATCACCCGGCTGTTCCGGTTCTGACCGTCCCGCCGCGCTTGCCGTCCCGCCGTCCCGGTCGAGTCGAGGATTGGCGAGGCGCAACGGCGGCCGCACGTGGCAAGATCGACAGTCGAGATGCTCGATCGGACGCAGGACGCTGCGGTTCGCAACGCCGCCTTCCACTGGCTCCGGGCCCAGGTCGAGCACCACGGCGACGTCCTGCCGCGGGCCCTGCTCGCCGCGGGCTTCACGCTCAGCGGCGTGCGCGTCCCGCTGCTCGGGCCGCAGGGCATCTTCAAGCCGAAGGTGCTGTCCGCGGCCCCGCTCTCCATCACGACCGCCCCCGACGGGCCGTACGACGATGCCTTCGGACCGAACGGTCTGCTGCGCTATCGCTACCGCGGCACGGACCCCGACCACCCCGACAATCGGCGCGTCCGCGTCGCCATGCGGGAGCGCCTGCCGCTGATCTACTTCCATGGGGTGGTGCCCGGCAAGTACCTCCCGGCCTGGCCGGTGTTCGTCGTCGGCGACGACCGGCGCGGCCTGACCTTCACCGTCGCCGTCGACGACGCACGGCACATCTGGTCGGCGACCCGGGACGACGGGACCGCGGTGCGCGACGACCTCGAGAGCGGCCGCCGGCAGTACGTGACGGCCGCGGTCCGGCAGCGGCTCCACCAGCGCGCGTTCCGGGAGCGCGTCCTCGACGCCTACCGGCGCCAGTGCGCGTTCTGCCGCTTCCGGCACGCGGAGCTTCTCGACGCCGCGCACATCGTCCCCGACGCCGAGGAGGGGGAGCCGACCGTCAGGAACGGCCTGGCGCTCTGCAAGCTCCACCATGCCGCGTTCGACCGCTACTTCGTTGGCGTGCGACCCGACCACGTCGTGCAGGTGCGCCCGGACCTGCTGCGCGAGAAGGACGGCCCCACCCTGGTGCACGGCATCCAGGCGCTGCACGGCGCCCGCATCGCTATGCCGCGGAAGGCCGGCGACCGACCGGACCGGCACTACCTGGAGATTCGCTACGACACCTTCCGCCGCGCGTGATTCGCGGTTGGAGGCTGCCGGCCGGGCGCGGCCGCGGTGAGCAGCGGGCACGCAACCCCGCCCCACGGAAGACGGCCCCCGCCGGCCGCGCCCTACGCCGACGGCGCCGGGCCGGACGCCTCGGGCGTTCCCGCGTTGGTGCGCGGCGTCCACAGCACGTCGATCGCGTAGCCGATGTCGAGCCGGCCCCCGCCCCCGGCAGGGGTGGCCGTGTCCGGCCCGATGCGAACGCCGGCCGCGTGCAGGCGGCCCGCGGTCGGCGCCAGCGCCGGCCCTGTCCACGCCTCGGCGGGCGGCGCCGCGGGCAGCAGGCGCCCGTCCGGCCAGCGGAACTCGGCCGCGCCGTCCGGCCCCAGCCGCACCGTGAACCCCTCCTCGTGCACCGCCCGATGGTGCCGCCGGCACAGCAACATCATCACAGGATCCACCTGAATCCAGCGTCATACGTACATGTCTTCAAATAACTGATTTATAATCATTTACAGCTCATCTGGCCAGACTTTCAGGGTCAGGTCGTCGCGGGAAATCCGCGGTCATCTCGTATATGATTGGGGAATGGATAGTGTGACACCAGACGCGGCCAAACCCCGCAAAATCAAGCCCAGGGGCCGACATCCACACAACGCACTCGCCGCTACCTTCATCCGCTCCGCGCCGGTCGGCAGGCATTCCGACGGCAACGGACTCTACCTCTACGTCCAGCGTACCGGAACCCGAAGCTGGATCCAGCGCCTCGTCATCCGCGGCCGGAAACACGAGCTCGGACTCGGCAGCGTCCAGCTCGTCTCGCTCGCCGAGGCCCGCGAGCAGGCCCTCGCCAACCGCAAGCTCGCCCGCGCCGGGGGCGATCCCCTCGCCGACAAGCGCCGCACCCAGGGCATGCCCACCTTCGCCGAGGCCGCCGCTACCGTGGTCGAGCAGAAGCGGGCCGGCTGGCGCAGCCCCAGACAGGCGACCGATTGGCTCCAGAGCCTGGAACGCTACGTCTTCCCGCGCATCGGAAGCCGGCCCGTCTCCGAGGTGTCGAGCGCCGACGTGCTGGCGGTCCTCACGCCGATCTGGCACGTGAAGTCGGACACGGCCCGGCGCCTGCGCCAGCGCATCCACGCGGTGTTGGAATGGAGCATCGCCATGGAGCACCGGACCGACAACCCATGTGACCGCATCGGGCCGGTGCTCGGACCGCAACGCGACATCGTGCGCCACATGCGGGCGCTGCCCCATCGCGACGTGGCGGCGGCGGTCGAGACGGTGCGGGCCTCAAGGTCGACGCGGGCGGTCAAGCTCGCGTTCGAGTTCCTGGTCGTGACCGCCACGCGGTCCGGGGAGGTACGGCTGGCGACGTGGGAAGAGATGAACGTGGCGGGCCGTGTGTGGACCATCCCGGCCGAGCGCATGAAGATGAACCGCGAGCACCGGGTCCCGCTCAACTTGCGGGCGTTGGAGGTCCTCGACGCGGCGCGGTCGCTCGCCGACGGCAATCCGCTCGTGTTCCCGAATCGCTGGGGCAACCGCATACGGGACACGTTCCTGTCGCAGCTGCTCAAGGACTTGGACATCGCCGCCGTGCCGCACGGCTTCCGCTCCTCGTTCCGGGACTGGGCCGCCGAGGAGACGGACCACCCGCGTGAGGTCATCGAGGCGGCGCTGGCGCACGTGGTCCGCAACCAGGTCGAGGCAGCCTATGCGCGGTCGGACCTGTTCGAGCGGCGCCGGCGGCTGATGGACGAGTGGGCGGCCTATCTCGCGGCGACCAGCCGGCCACGCTGAACGACCTCCGGAAAACGGCCCTGGTGAGCACAGGGGGGGCTGATACGGTAGCCCCGCCGCTCTGCCCAGCGGGGCGGCGGGAGAAATCGCGCGCGCTGTGCGCGCGATGCCGTTGCCGCGCTGTGCGCGGCAACGGGGACGAGCAGCCCAGCCCAGACCGGCAAGACCGGCCGCGACCGGGGGGCCGGCGCGGCGTGGCGTCCGACGAGGTCTCCCTCGAGCGCGGCCAGGTCGACGCGGTGCTCATCTTCATGGCGGGGACGCTGCGCGGGCGCGAGGCGAGCGTCCCGCCCCGGGCCAACGTCGCCGAAGCGGTCCGCTGGGGATTCCGAACAACTCTTGCCGGCGCAGTTGCCGCATCGACCTCGGCGGCAGTCGCGGGCCGGAACCTGTGGCCATGGTCGACGTCGATCCGGAACAGACCGCGTCCGCCTCCGGTGGCGACGCGCCATCGCCGCTCAGGCACTTGCCGCCCCGTCCGGCCGCTCGAACGACGTGCGTCGAGGAAGGGACGGTGGTTCCCTCATCCTCGAGCCCCGTTGCGCCTTCGCGGGCGTCACTGGCGTGGGCGGCCGGCAGTCGTGACGACGATGGCGGTGTCGCTTCTGTCGACGACCTCGGTGAGGACCGTACGCCAGGACTCGTCCTTGCTGTCGGTCACGACGAGCGGGGTTCCCGGCAGCTGGCCGCTACGGGGGAGCGTGGCGACCCTGTCGCCCTCGAGGACGGCGCCCCACTGGCCCCCGGCGAGCCGGCGCGGCTTCCAACCCGCGATGGGCTTCTTGTGGGGGTCGGGCTCCAGGCTCACGCGAATCGATGGCGGGTCGGGCTGGGGGTCCTCGGCGGCCAGGTCGGGGAACTCCTGTTCGAGGGCCTGGCGGACGCGTTGGCGCAACCAGGCGGAGACGTTGATGGCCTTTTCGTTTCGGAGCTTGTCGAGGAGCCGTCCGGTTTCGGGGTCCGCTCGGAAGCGGATGATGACGTGCGCCGGCATTGCGGAGCATGCTAACGTACGGAGCACCGAGGGGCCATCTGGGTATATGGCGTGCGGCGGCATGCCAACGAAGCCAGCCTACCCATTGTCATACAATGGGGCTGGCGGGGGGCTACGCCCCCTCGACCCCCGACGACCCGCAGGAAAGCAAGTGCCCGATTCCGGTGAGCGGAAATCGCCGCGGCGGCGCGGCCTGGTGCAGGCGCGGGTCTCGGCGAGGGAGCTCGCCGCGTGGCGCTCGAAGGCGGCGGCGGCCGGCGTCTCGTCGTCGGCCCTGCTGCGCCAGGCCATGGCCCGCACCGGCGCCTGGACGCCGTCGGCCAGCGAGGTCGAGCGGGCGCGGCGGCGCGAGGTCGAGCGCGAGCGGACGCGCGAGCTGGTCCGCATCGGCAACAACCTGAACCAGATTGCGCGGTGGGCCAACCGCCACAAGTCGGCGGCCGACGCCGGCGAGGTGAGCCTGCGGCTCGCCGCGATCGAGATGGCGCTGCGGGCCCTGGGCCCGCCGGCGGGCTGATGCACCTCAAGTTCCTGGCCCGCGGCCGCGGCGCCGCGAAGGCGGCGGCGGACTACCTGCTCGGCACGCACAACGCGGCGGGCAAGGAGCGGGCGTCGGTCGAGGTCCTGCGCGGCGACCCGAACCAGGTGGCGGCGGTCGCCGACGCGCTCTCCTTCGAGCACCGCTACACGTCCGGGGTGATCGCCTGGTCGCCGGACGATCGGCCGACCGCGGCCCAGATCGAGCGCGTCTTGGACGCTTTCGAGAAGACGGCCTGGGCCGGCCTCTCGCCGGATCGCTACGCCTGGTCGGCGGTGTTGCACCGCGACCGGGGGAGCGGGGTGCACGTGCACGTCTTCGCGGCGCGCTGCGACCTGGCGACCGGGCGCAGTCTGAACATCGCCCCGCCGGGCTGGCAGAAGACGTTCGACCCGCTCCGCGACGCCTTCAACTACGAGCATGCCTGGAGCCGGCCGGACGACCCGGCACGCGCGCGGGCGTCGCGGCCGAGCCCGCCCCGGGCGTATCGGGACGCGGCGGCGGTGCGGGCCGGGCTGGACGTCGAGCCGGACCCGCGGGAGCTGATCCGCGAGCAGCTGATGGAGCGCGTGGCGGGCGGCGAGATCAAGAACCGCGCCGGCGTGGTGGCGGCGCTGCGGGCGTTCGGGCTGGAGGTGACGCGGCAGGGCCGGCACTACGTGACCGCCCGGCGTCCGGAGACGGGCGAGCGGTGGCGGCTCAAGGGCGGGCTGTACGAGGAGGACTTCGACAGGGATCGGTTCATGCGGCAGCAGGGCGCGGCGTCCGGAGACCGGCCGCGGGCCGCTGGCGGCAACGACGCGGCGCAGGCTGAAGCGTTCTGGCAAGAGGTTGAAGCAACGCGTCTGCGCCGCGCCGAGTACCACCAGACGCGCTACGGCGGCGCAGGTCGCGGGGGTGCAGCCCGCGTCCGGGCCGCCGGCGGCGTGGGCGATCGCGCGGTTGGCCCCGCTGCCGCCGAGCCGGCGGGGCGTGATGCCGGCCCGGAATCCCTTGATGAGCATCTTCGGCGGGAGCTCGGCGGCGACGCCGTGGTTGTCGCCGGGGACGGCGTGGCGGCGCGCATGCGCCCGACGCCCGAGCGCGAAGCCGAGCTTCTGGCGACAACGGCCGGCGCGGCGCTGCTGCGGGAGCTGGGCCGCCGCGAAGAGCGGGTCCGCGCGAGCGCCGGGAGCGACCGGCCGATCGTCGAGGCGCTCGAAGAGCAGAGCGAGCGCGGCGTTTCCGGGGATGTGGGCATCGTGGAGCGGGCGCAGGTCATCGACAGGGCGCAGGACCTGCTCGAGGAGGACCGCGCCGAGCTCGAGCGGGAGGAGGCGGCTCTCCTGGAAGACCCCGTCGGCGAGGAGCTTCTTCGCAGCGCCCGGCTCGAGGTGCTCGGCAACGCCGACCGGGAGGCGCAGAGCCTCGTTGAACGCCAGGCCGTCATCGACAAGGCCGCCGCGGCGGCGGAACGCAAACGCCGTCAGGACCGCGTGCTGCGGCTCTTTGCGGCCCCCGGCGGCGACCAACAGGTGCTTGCGGCCCTCGACGAGCGGCAGCCGCGGTGGCGTCAGCAAGCGACGCTCCCTGCCGGCGGCATCGGCCTGGCGCTCGACGCCGCCGAGAGCGGCCCCCGGCAGCCGGATCCGCGGCGGCATCAGCTGGTCCTCGAGGCGGAGGGCGCGTTCCCTGACGCTCCCGCAGCGGTGTGGAGAGAAGCGGGCGGCGGCGTCGACAGGACCGGCGACGCCGGCCGGTATGCCGGGAGCGTCCTGGATCGACTTGCGGACCGCGCGCACGTCCGGTCGCTCGTCGCCGACGAGCCCGCGCGTCCGGCGCCGCCCGGCTTGGTGAAGCGGGTCATCGAGTGGGTGCGGGAGCGAGTCGGGAGACTGCTGGGCAGGCTTCGCCCGTCGAAACCGGCGCAGCGCCGGGATCGTTCCGGGAGCGCAGGCGTCGAACCGGAACGGGAACGAGCCGCCGCGGCCGAACGGGAGCGGCGAGAGCGGACCGGAGCCCGCAGGCTGATCACGGCCGCCCAGGCGGCTGCCCTGAAGTGGGGAGGCATCTTGCTGGCCTCGGACACCGTCGTCTCCGCCGCCGAGTCTCTCGGCGCCCGGCCGGAGACGTCGGCGGACCAGCGGGCGATCCTCGAGCGGATCGACTGGGACACGGCGCCAGTCCGCGGTCTCTCGACCGAGGATGCCGGATTGAGGAGCCGCTGGCTGGAAGAGAAGCAGGCGGCGGCCGACCAGCGCCATCAGCAGGCCCTCGCCGAGTGGCAGGCGCTGTCGTGGGGGCGCCGCCGGATTACCCGAAAGCCGAAACGGGAGAGTCCCGGCCTGCCGGGCCCGAAAGAGCTCGCCGCCGCCCGCGCCGAGCTGGTCGGCGTCGTCAGGGCGGCGATGCTCGCCGAGCTCGAACGGGTCGCCCCGAGTCCCGCCGCGGCGCACCGCAACGAGCCGCCGCCGCCTTCGACGCCTCTGCCGGGCCGCGGCCGGGTCGAGCGTCCCGCCGAGGGGCAGCGCCCGGTTCGGACCCCCGTCCGGGACTGGGACGCACCGCCCGAGTTGTCGCCGCCGTCACCCACGCGCCGGCGCCCGCCGTCGAGGGACCGGGGACATGACCCGGGCCTTGACCGATAGCCCCGGACCGGTCCGGAGGCCAGCGGTCGAGGCCGTCATCCTTCGGGGATCAGCCGTGTCCTTGGCCAAGGCGTCGATGCGGCTGCTGGCGGGAGTTCGGCAGCATGATGTTCCGGCTGCCGTTGCGGGCGCCGGTTGACCAGCGCTCGGCCGGCTGCGGCAGCCGGCCGCCGTGGAGGCGGCAGAGGGCCTCGCCCTTGGGGAGCGGCAGGGCGGGCCGTGCGCCGCATCGCGAGCAGAACTCCATGTAGTGCCAAGCGCGGCCTTGGACCCTGGCCGCGGCTGCGTGGTTCCCTCCGAGTCTCACGACATCCCCGCTCGGCGCGCTGATCGGGCCACGGGCTCGCAACAGCCTATCCGTACATGCCGCGGGCCGACCCCCACAGGCCACGAAAAGGGCCGGCCCGCCGCAAACAGATCCAGGATGGACCCTGCGTGTGAGTCTAAGTGGTCCAGCCCACGCGGCGCAACGACCCGCACAACGAGTCGATGCGGAGTGCTCAAGGACCCCGCCGGTCCGGCTGGCCGTCGCCACCGTCTACCGTGTCAGACGAGCTTGGGCTGCAGGTAGTCGACCGCCGCCTGCCGCCGTCACCCAGGCGCAGGCGCCCGCCGCCGTCGAGGGACCGGGAACATGACCCGGGCCTTGACCGATAGCCTCGGACCGGTCCGGAGGCCAGCGGTCGAGGGCCGCGGCGCCAGGCGGGCTGACGCGTTGACCGTGGCCGATGTCGCCAGCATGGCCGGCGAGAACGTCACGACGGCGCTCCGGGCAGACCTCAAGGAACTTCGGGCCGACATGAACGCCCGGATCGACACGCTCGCCGGCTGGGTTCAGTCTCTCCAGCGTGAGATCGGCACGCTGCGCCGGATGATCGGGAGCGGATTCACCCTGCCGGGCGTGCTCCCGGCGGTCGCCACGTTCGTCCTCCGAGGTAGCTGAAGGTCTCGGGGCGACCATTCCGTCTGTCGATCCGGAGCCGCAACGCGGCCACGGTCACTGGCAAGCGGGATGGCGCCGCCGGCGCATCGGCGCAGAGTCCACGCAGGTCCAACCGAGCATGGAGAACCGTCGCCAGGACGTCGCGAACCACAGGACACAAGATCGGGTAACGTGAACGGCCATGACCCAAACAGGGACACTCGGCTGCGCCCGTCAACGTGGAGGCTTGCGAAGGCGAGCGCGACTCGCGTCAGGTGGCTCCGGCGCAGCGCGCGACGGCATCGGCCGCAGCAACCAGGCCCCGCGGCCGGGGGAAAGGAGACGCCATGATGCACACCGTCCCGCGCGAAGGCGACGTGCGCCCGGCGAACGAGATCTTCATGCTGCTGTCCGAGGGGCACGACATGGCGGTCGTCATCGATGCGCTCGCCGGCCGGAACGGCGTGAGCGAGGGGGCCCGCAACGAACTGTCCAACCGCATCCGGAAGCTGCGCATCAAGGGGTTCCGCGACGCCAACCGCGCGCCGCACGACCGACTGGTCGATACGATCCTCGACGCGATCACCCAGGGCGACCACCGGCTCGCCTCGGCTGTCCTCGCCATCTGGATGCAGACCCATTCGGCCCTGCGGGAGCGGGCCGCCGCGCACCTGCGGGAACAAGGCATCGACGTCGCCGACGCGCCGCCCGTGCGATTCACCAGTTGCTGGGACACCGACGAGTGGCTGCTCGAACGCAACCGGATGCTTCAGGACAGCGACGGCGCCTATGTGGACCGCGACGATGCCGCGCTGATGTTGAGCCTGGTGTCCGGCCGGTTTCCCGGCCCCCCGCCGGTCGAGTCCGAGCTCTTCAGGACCTGGATCGACACGCTGTGGGACCTGCCCGCGTCAGCGCCGGAGTGGCCCGCCGACGCTGCCAACCTGAGCAAGTGGATCCGTTACATCCTGCGAGAGAAGGAACGCGAGGTCATTGAAGACGCCATCCACAAGATCGCCGACCAGTGGAACGGGATCGAGAACGGCTTCAACGACGACCTGCACTACCTGGGGATCGACCCGATCACGTTGCAGACCCCGCCCGGCGGACCGGAGCTTCTGATCGGAACGCTCGAGTTCCTGACAACGCTACGGGTCCAGCTGGAGGCCTATCGGCCATTGCGGCCACAGGCGGCCTCCCGGCAGGAAGAGATCGAACGGTCCGAAGCGCGCCGGGCGGCGGAGGACGGGATCCTGAAGCTGACGGCCGAGTGGCGGGACCGAACGGCGCGCGCCAGGCAAGCGCAGGACGCGGCGACGGCAGAGCGAGCCGAACCCGCTGTCGAGCAGGAAGAACCGCCGGCCGGGAAGCAGGCGGGCGGAGACCCTGCGGCCATCGAGGCGTCGGCGGCCGACCACGACCGGCTGCAGGGCGAAGTGAACACGTTGCGCGAGGAGAACGGGCGCCTCCGCAGCAACAACGAGGCGCTGCGCGCCGAGAGCGGGCGGCGGGACGCCGAGATCGGGAAGCTGAACGACCTGATCGCCCGCAGCCGCCGGACGGAAGAGCAGTGGCGGCAGGCCTACGTCGAGAGCCGGAAGGGCCGTCGGCCCGACGAGACGCCCGTCAGCATCGACAGCGTCGGCGAGGCCGTGGCGCTGGCGCGCGAGGCCTTCCCCGACAGGTTGCTGATCAAGCTCAACTCGCGCTCGAACGAGAACACGCCGTTCACGAACCCTGCGGAGGTGTACGACGCGCTTGCCTGGCTCGCCACCGCGCAGTGCGACGCCAACGACAAACGCATAGGCGAAGCCTGCTCCGGATGGACCTACAAGGCGAGCCAGCGCGAGGACTCGATCGCGAAGTACCGCGAATGGTACGAAACGCTGGCCGACGGGAAGACCTGGTACCTCGGCGCCCACATCGGCAAGGGAACCAGCCGCGACCCGCGACACACCATCCGGATCGGATTCGTGCGTGACGAGGAAAACAAGCGCGTGATCGTGGGGTTCATCGGCCTGCACCAGCGAAACCGGCAGTCATGAGAAAGGAAGACCGGGACACACGCTGCACGACGGCATCGAACCTCTGGAGCGCCCAGGGCCCCGGAATGGCCCGTCAAGCGAGGTCATCGAGGGCAATGCCCCGCCCGGCTGAAGCCCGCTATCCGGCGGTTCCAGTGCCCCGGCGCGAGGACCTCGTCCAGCCGCACGGGCGCATAGCCGGTGCGCTCGACCGACACGGCCCGCGCGGTGCCGCTGGCAGGATTGTTGGCAATCTTCTAAAACCGCGGCTTTCTGGACGGGTGTCGACCGGTCGGATTGATGAGGTGGGGTGCGTGGTCATTTTGCCGCGTCACGGCGGCGCGGGCGCTGGCGGTTGCGCTCCTGCTGACGGAGCTCGGCCTCCCGTCTGCGATAGCTCTGGCCTTCGATGAGCAGGATTTCGGCGTGGTGGGTGAGGCGGTCGATGAGCGCGACGGCACACGAGGCATTGGGGAAGACGGTGTCCCAGCGTTTGAAGGGCAGGTTGGTGGTGATCAGCAGGGAGCGGTGTTCGTAGCGGCGGCTGACGAGCTGGAAGATCAGGTCGGCGGCGCGTGCGTCGTAGGTGAGATAGCCCACCTCGTCGCAGACCAGGAGCGTCGGCCGTTTGTAGTGCTGGAGGCGTCGTTCGAGGGCGCGGGCGGTCTCCTGTCCGCTGAGGTCGAGCAGCAGGTCGGCGGCGGTGGTGAAGAGCACGGAGTGTCCGGCGAGGACGGCCTGATGGGCGATGTTCTTGGCGAGCATGGTCTTGCCCAAGCCGTGCGCACCGACCAGGATGACGTTGTCGCCGCGGTCGAGGAAGTCGAGCGTGAGGATGCGCTCGAGGGCGGGCCGGTCCAGCGCGGTGGGCCAGTCCCAGTCCCAGTCGGCGAGCGGCTTGAAGCGCCCGAGTCGGGCGCGCTTGAGCCGGCTCTCGACGCTGCGGCGCTGTTTTTCCTCGAGCTCGGCGGC
>CAZMWA010000221.1:0-14472 GCA_964569405.1 uncultured Vicinamibacteraceae bacterium
GGTCACGATGCCGTCGCCCTGGAAATCGACGGCGGCATCGACCGCCTCCCAGTCGAGCCGGGCGGAGACGATGAGCACCTTGCGGGCGAGCTCCCACGCCGCGGCGAGAACGACGATGCGCTCGTCCGGATCCTCGATGACGTTGACGACGTAGCCCAGGTTCACGATGTCGGCAGGCGCGCGCTCCTCGTCGGGAAAGAACGCCGGATCCCAGCCGGACACGGGGATGCCCATCTTGTGCAGGCGCAGCAGATCGTCGCCACGGCCGCAGCCGTAGTCGAAGAACGTTCGTTCCTGGTGGACGAGGCCGTCGTCGAGCGCGAGGGCGACGGGGCGGGACAACGAGGTGCGGCGGATGGCGGTCCGATCGGCTCGCGTGGTGCTCATCGGGTTGCGCTGAACCGGATGCATTCTACCGACGCGCGCCCGGCGGCGGGGACGTCGCCTCATCGCAGCGGCGGCGGGCGACCGCCGCGTCAGTGCGGGTTGTCGGCGTAGAGGTAGTCGGCGAGCTTCAGCGACTCCAGCATGTGGTTCCAGACCTGGTCGGCAACCCGGTGGTCTTCGGGCCAGTACTCCATCGTGATGAACGCCTGGACGTTCCCGCCGCGAGCGAGGCAGGCCCTCGAATGCGCCTTGCGCTTTTCGTTCGGGTCCACGAAGTCCATCTCCAGCCACAGGTACTCCAGATTGCCGCGGGAGGCACCGAGCAGCGGGCCCTTCCGCGTGCACGGCCGCGGGTCGTCGGCCAGTACCGCATCCTCCATCAGGCTGGCGAGCGGCGGCATGGCGCTCCAATCGACGATCGCGCTGTCGGGACCGAGTCGAAGCACCGAGATCTGCAGGCGCATGTTGTCGTCGGGCGCCTCTCGGTCATAGAGGCAGATGGAGCTCCCCTCCGGCTTGAGCACCCAGTCCGACGGGTACTCGAAGAGCACGGCTCCCCGGTCCGCCACGAAGATGCTGTTGCCGGGCCTGGCCGTCCAGCCGTGATCGTCGGGCAGGTCGAATGTGCTGCGCTTCCATTCCGCCATGGTGAACCACCCCGCTCCCGGTGCTGCCCGGGCGATCAGCGTCCGATGGACCTGCAGGCGGCCCGCGCGCGCCGCTGCGCGGCATCCAGCAGATGGAAGAGGTCGCTGTAGGTCTCCCGTCCGGCGCGGGCGGGAACGAATCGAGGCCGGTCGTCGCCCACGGTGAGGCTCGTGACGCGTGCCGCCGCGGCGGTGACACGCGCTTCCGCGGCGCCGCACGACGAGGCGCGCGCACGCGAGCTCCCCGCGGCGCCGGCCGCCGTCTCGGCGTCCGCGGCAGCCTGTTCCGCCGCGCGTGCCGCCGCTATCAGCGTGCGCCCCCAGGAAGCGATATCGTCCGCCGGTTCGGGGTCGGCGGCCGCGGTGTCCGCACGCGGCGCGACGTCGTCCGCCGGTTCGGGCTCCGAGGCTGCGGTAACGGCGCGCCGCGCGTCGGGTTCGGGCTCGGCGACCACGGCATCGGCGGTCGCGGCACCGGCTCGCCGCGGGTCACCGCCGCCGGTTCCGCCGCTATCGGCCCGGCGGGTGGGGTCAACGTCGGGCACCGAGGTTGCCGCCGCCACGATGCGGAAGCGCAGCGACTCCATGACGGCCTGTGCGGTGTCGAGCGCTGCACGCAACACGGCGTCGCTGACGGTCCCGGCCGCGTCGCGGGCGCCGGCGGCCGGAGCGTGCCCGGCGTCCGCGGCGGGGCCGCCGGTCGCCGGTCGGGGGCGCTGCGCGACGCGGTTCCCGGCCAGATGGAGTGCTTCCACCACCCGGGTCACGTCATCGACAAGGGCCAGGTCCGCGGCATGCCGCGCCTCGGTCGCGCGCCTGTGGAGGAGGTTGCCCGCGGCAATCTCGGCGCCGGCGGCGGCGACCAGCGCGTTCCACCTGCGGGGATCGTCGATGGCTCCCAAGCCGCGCATCCGGGTCGCCAGCCCTCGGATGCGAGCCGCCCGGGCGCGCGCCTCGTCCGCGCCGGGAACGCCTACGGCATCGACATAGGCGGCGTTGGCGGCCGACACCGCGGCGAGGAGCTCGAAATGGGCGGCGAAGGCGGCGGCAAAGCCGTCGAACGGATCGATCCGGCCGTTGGTGCATGGGTAGCCGTTGCCGCAGGTGACCGCGGCCGCCAGCGCTTCCCGATAGGCGGTGCGGTACGCGGCCAGGGCCGCATCCCGAGCGCCATCGGCCGCGGTGAAGGCGGCGGCGGCATGCTCGGCGGCGGTGACCGCCTGGTCGGCCGCTCGCCGGAGCGCGTTGCCCCGCGGAGCACGCTCGATCGCTGCGCCGGCGCGCGCGACGGCGTCGAAGGCCTCGCGTTCCGCTGCGTCGAAGGCCTCGCGGCTGGCCGGGGCCGGCTCTTGCGGCACCGCGGGCGCCGGTGCCAGCACGCCGACGGCCAGCGTCAACACGATGAGCGGCAGGTGTGTCCGCGCCATGATGGTCACCCCCTCGCTGCTGTGAGGGACCGCGTCCGCACCGTCAGATTGTCGATTCGATCCACGTCGACCGCGACGCCGAGGCCCGGCCGGTCGGCCGGCACCGTCACCATCCCCGCCGAATCCATCGTCCATTCCGGCGTCACGACGTCCTCGGTCCAGTAGCGGGCGCTCGGGCTGACATCGCCGGGCAGCGTGAAGTTCGGCAGCGACGCCAGCGCGACGTTGCAGGCGCGGCCGATGCCGCTCTCCAGCATCCCCCCGCACCAGACCGGCACCGCGTGGTGCTGGCACACGTCGTGGATCGCCCGGGCCTGGGTGAAGCCTCCCACCCGGCCCGGCTTGACGTTCACGATGCGGCCGGCGCGCAGGGCCAGCATGTCCTCGGCGGCGGCGGCGTGCGGGATCGACTCGTCGAGGCAGATGGGCGTCTCGAGCCGGTCCTGCAACTGCGCGTGCCGGCGGAGGTCGTCCTGCGCGAGCGGCTGCTCGATCATCAGCAATCGGTAGGCGTCGAGATCCGCGAGGTGCTCCGTGTGGCCGAGCGTGTAGGCGCTGTTGGCGTCGGCCATCAGCGGGGCGTCGGGACCGAGCGCCTCGCGCACCGCGCCGATGTACTCGATGTCGGCCCCGGGCCGGATCTTGATCTTGATCTTGCGGTAGCCGAGCGCCAGTGACTCGCGCGCCTTGTCGACCAGCGCCCGCGGGCTGTCCTGGATGCCGATGGAGATGCCGGTCGCAATCGTGCGGCGGGTGCCGCCGAGAAGCTTCGAGAGGCTCTGCCCCTCCCGCTCGGCCCACAGCGCCCAGGCGCCCATCTCCACCGCCGCCTTCGCCATCGGGTGGCCGCGGAACCCGCGCCGCAGCATGCCGTCGATCGCGTCGGGGTGGCCGATGCCGGCGCCGAGCACGCGCGGGGCGATCCACTCGGTAAGCGCCAGCCACGCCGTGTCGATGGTCTCGGCCGAGAAGTTCGGCCGCTCCCCGGCGACGCACTCGCTCCAGGCGGTCGTGCCGTCGGCGTCTTCCAGCTCCAGCAGCAGAATCCGACGGTCGGTCGTGCGGCCGGACGAGATCTCGAACGGCTCGCGCAGCGTCATCCGGATCTCCCGCAGCGTGATGCGCGACAGGCGGAGGCTCATCGGTCGTCCGTTGCGGGTGAGCCGGCCGGCTCGCCCGCGGATGCCGGCGCCCTGGTCACCAGGTAGTACGAGTCGCCCGGCGCCTGACGGTGCTCGAAGCCGGACACGCGGTACCCATTGGCGAGGTACCAGGTGAACGCGCGGCGCTGGGCCTGCTGCCACGCCCGGGCGGACGCCGGGTCGGCTGCCTTCAGATCGTCGATGTCGGCCGGCGCGGCCACGCGCACCCGCGGGTCCGTCGGCAGCGCGCCGCCCCGGACGAGCGACTCCGGATCGACGACCTGTACCCTTTCCGCAGCGGCGGTTGCCGGTTCGTTCCTCCCGGGCCGCGCGGCTTTCCAATGGGAGGCGGCGTGTGCGGTTCCCGCAGCGGCGGTTGCCGTGCCGCCGCCGGTCGGCCCGTCTTCGTCGAGCTGCCACTCGACGATGAAGCGGTCCGTGTCCAGCCCCGCGTGCAGCGCGCTGCGCGTGTCCCCGTACATGTGGACGACGTATTCCACCGGCCGGGCCCCCAGGCTGTTCAGGTTCAGGTTGGCGTTGCGCGCCACGAGCGGATCGTAGGTCCAGAGCATGCGCCGGATGCCGCGCTCGAGAAGCTGCTCGCGCTGGAAGTGCTTGAGCCGCCTGCCGAGCCCGGCGCCGCGCGCCTCGGGCCGCACCGCGAGCATGTCGGACCAGTGTACGAGCTCGCCGCCGCGGATGCCGCTGATGCCGAAGACGAAGCCGAGCAGGCGCCCGTCCGCGTCGAACGCCCCCGCCGAGACGCCGCCGACCCGCTGGGAGACCATCAGGATCGTTGCCGGGACGACGTCCACGAAGTCCTCGCCCCAGGTCTCGCGCTGCAGCCGGACGCAGGCGTCGTAGTCGGCGCGGGAGGCGAACGAACGGATGGCTGCTTCGGTCGCCGGCATCGATCGGTACAGTACATCGCGCGACATCGCGCGCGTGGGATCGGCGTGTCGCGGACCACTCAGCGCAACACTTCACCGTCCCACAACCGCTTCAGAAAATCCAGCACGGGCAGGATTCGCACTTCGTCCCAGAGGGCCGCCCGCTGTCCCAGGTATATGCCGAAGCAGGTGGTTGGGTGCGGGTCGAGATGCTGCCGTACACGGTGCAGGCCCCGGTTGAAGCGCCGGTCCCAGCGCGTCGCCGCCTTGATCTCGATCGCCACGAATCCCGCGGCCGTCTCGCAGAGCACGTCGACCTCCGCGTCGTCGTAGCTCCGCCAATAGTGCGGGCGATAGTGGCGGCCGGTGTAGCTGAGAAAGGCGCGGATCTCGTTCAGGATCAACGTCTCCAACAGGGGGCCCCGCTCTTCGAGCGTCGGCGGGTACGGCAGGCGGCCCGACAGCGCCCGGACCACGCCGCCGTCGAAGAAATAGAACTTGCTCTGCCGCACCTGCTTCGTGGCGGACTTCAGCTTCCAGGCCGGCAGCCAGTACCCGATCAGCGTGTCGGTCAGGATCGCGAAGTGGTTCTGCACGGTGCGGCGGTCGATGCCGGCGTCGCGGGCGATGGATGTGGCATTGGTCGCCTGCGCGTTCTGGCGGGCCGCGATCTCGAGGAACCGCGCGAAGGCGCCCAGGTTGCGGGTCAGCGCTTCGGCCTGCACTTCCTGGACCAGGTAGGTTTCGGCATACGTGCGCAGGTAGTCCAACGGGTCGTCGTCGACCAGGGCCATAGGTAGCGTCCCGTACGACAGCGCCCGCTCGACGTCGAGCTCGAAGTCCAGCTCGGCCGACACGAGCGGGAACAGGGTCGTGGTGATCGCCCGCCCGGCCAGCAGATTGACGCCTCGGCGCCGCAGCTTGCGGGCGCTCGAACCGGAGAGCACGAAGCGCAGACCGCGTGCTTCGATGAGCCGATGCACCTCGTTCAGCAGCTCGGGGACCTTCTGCACCTCGTCGATCACGGCCCAGGCTCCGGTGGGCAGCGCGGCGAGCTCCCGGAAGAGCACGTCCGGATTCTTGCTCAGCCGCAACGCCTCGCGCGTGTCGAGCAGGTCGTAGGCGGCGGCGGTCGGAAACCGGTCGCGGATCCAGGTGGTCTTACCCGTGCCCCGGGGGCCGAACAGGAAGACCGAACGCGTCGGAGTCGGGAGTGATCTGGCGTACAATATGTACTATTTTACCTGAAAATAGAGCATCTACGAGTCCTTTTGGGCGGCATCGCTCCCCGGACCCAGCCTGGAAATGGCTGCCCCGGTCCCAAGAGCCCTGGCAGATTTCCCCCGGGGCTTCAATTCGCCGTACCCAGAGAGATGTAATCTTCACTACATCATGGTGCGTACGCAGATACAGGTGACGGAAGCTCAACACCGACGCTTGACGCGCTACGCTGCGCGACTCGGTATCTCGCTGGCGGAAGCGGTTCGGCGCTGCGTCGATGCGCAGCTCGATCGGGACGAGGCGCTGCCGACGCGCGACGAACGAATTCGTGCCGCGCTTGCCGTCTGCGGAAAATACCGCGACTCGAGCGGCGAGACCCACGTGGCTCGGGACCACGATCGGTACCTGGACGAGGCGTACCGCTCATGAGCGTGTTCGCCGATACCTCCGGCCTGTATGCCCTGCTCGTTGGCTCCGAAGACGGCCATGCCGGCGTCGTGCACGCGTTCCGCGGCCTTGTCGCTCAGCAACGTCCGCTCCGGACGACGTCGTATGTCGTCGTCGAAACGCTCGCCCTGTTGCAGCACCGTGTGGGGCTGGAAGCGGTGCGTGATTTCGACGGCCACGTGTATCCGTTGCTGTCCGTCGAGTGGGTGTCGGACGAGCTGCATCGCCGCGGCATGCGACGCCTGTCGAGAGAGAATCGCCGTCGCCTCAGTCTCGTCGACTGCGTGAGCCTGGAGTTCATGCGCCAGCACGCGATTGAAGACGTGCTGGGACTCGATCGGCACTTCGAGCAAGCCGGTTTCTCACTGCTCCGTGGCTCCGGCGGCCCATAGACCGAAGGCGACCATCCCGACCCTGCGTATAATCGCGGCGGCAACCGCCGACATCAAGGAGATCCGATGCGCCACGCACGATTCCGTTCCGCCACCGCGGCGTTCGCCGCCGTCCTGCTCGCCCTCGCCGCCGTTGCGCCGCCGGCCGCGGCGTCCGAGAACTGGCCCGCCTTCCGGGGCGCCGACGCCATGTCGACGGCCGACGACGATCCGCGGCTGCCGCTCACCTGGAGCACGACCGAGAACGTCGTCTGGAAGACGCCGATCCCCGGGCTCGGCTGGTCGTCGCCGGTGGTCTGGGGCGACCGCATCTTCCTGACCACCGTCATCAGCGAGGGCGAGGAGGAGGAGCCGCGCATGGGGCTCTACTTCCCCTACGGCTCGCCGCAGCCGATGCCTTCCGGCGGGCGGTTCCGCGACCCTGAGCCCGGCGACCTGATGGAGCGCTCGGCGGCCGTCCATCACTGGCTGGTGCAGGCGATAGACTTCAATAGCGGCGACGTCCTCTGGACGTCGGAGGTGCACACCGGCCGGCCCGACTTCGATCGCCACCTGAAGAACACCTACGCCTCGTCGACGCCGGTGACCGACGGCGAGCGGGTCTACGCCTACTTCGGCAACGTCGGCGTCTACGCCCTCGACATGGAGGGCGCCATCGTCTGGGAGCGGCGCTTCGAGGCGACGGACACGCGTCTCGGGTGGGGTCCCGCGGCCTCGCCGGTGCTGCACAACGGGACGCTCTACGTCGTCAACGACAACGACGAGCAGTCGTTCCTGGTGGCGCTCGACGCCGAGACCGGGGTGGAGCGCTGGCGGGACGACCGCGAGGAGGGAACGAACTGGTCGACGCCCTTCGTCTGGGAGCACGAGGGCCGCACCGAGATCGTGACCACGGGCAGCGACCTGGTGCGCTCGTACGACCCCGACGGCCGCGAGCTGTGGAGCTTCCGCGGGATGAACTCCATCTCGATCCCGCAGCCGTTCGCCGCCCACGGCCTGCTCTACGTCATGTCCGGCTACGTCGGCGACGCGGTCCGGCCGGTCTACGCCATCCGCCCCGGCGCCGAGGGCGACATCACCCTGCCGGAGGGGGAAACCAGCAGCGACTACGTGGCCTGGTACCAGGATGCCGCCGGGCCGTACCATCCGACGCCGCTGGTCTACGGCGACCACTACATCACGCTGCTCGACCGGGGATTCTTCACGGTGCACGACGCGCACACCGGCGAGGAGCTGTACTTCACCGAGCAGCAGATCCAGACGCAGGAAGTGCGCCGCCGCGTGGCGCGCGGGGCGACCGGCTTCACGTCGTCGCCGTGGGCCTACAACGGGATGATCTTCCTGCTGAGCGAGGACGGCGACACCTACGTGCTCGACAGCAACGACCGCTTCCGGCTGGTGGCCACCAACGCGCTGGAAGAGGTGGCCATGTCGACCCCGGCCATCGCGCGCGGGAACCTGTTCATCCGGACCCGCTCGCACCTGTGGAAGCTGAGCGATCTGTCCGAGTAGAGGTAGTCGGTCCGGTCGCGGCGGGGCCGGCCGGAGATGAGGGGATGCACCACAAACGCAAGCGGGCCAAGCATCGACGAGCCGGATGTCTGCTGTGCAAGCCGCACAAGCGGAGCGGATGGCCGAAGCTGGTCAAGGTGAAGGGGCGCAGGGGCCTCCGGGCCTTGAACGCGGTTGCGGCCGAAGCCATGCAGGAAGCCGACGGGGCGCTCTGACGTCCGGCGCCTTCGGCAAGCGAGCGGACGTGCAAGCGTTGCGCTATGATGCGAGTTTGCCATACACGATGCGACGGGCCACTTCGCTCGCGGTAGCCTTCGCGGCGGCCATCGGGCTGGGCGCCGCCGATCTCGCGGCGCAGCGGGCGTCCGAGCGGCGGGTGGCCAACCCGGGCGAGACGCAGTTCGAGCTTCAGTTGCTGCGGCCGTCGGGCGGCCCCGTGGTGCCGATCTTCGAGGGCTGGTATCGGAACCCCGACGGCACCTTCGAGCTGTCGTTCGGCTACTTCAACGTGAACACCGAGGAGACGGTGGAGATCCCCCTCGGGTCCGACAACTTCATCGAGCCGGCCGCGTTCGACGGACGCCAGCCGACCGTGTTCGAGCCGGTGCCCGAGAGCGACCGTCGCCACTGGGGCGCCTTCACCGTGACGGTGCCGGCCGACTTCGGCAGCCGCGACGTGGTCTGGACGCTGCACGTGCGCGGGCAGACGCTTTCGGTGCCGGGGCGGCTGACCAGCCCCGCCTACGAGCTGGCCGGCTGGGAGTTTCCGGGACGGTCGAGCGTGTCGCCGCTGTTGCGCTGGACGGCGGATGGGCCGGGCGGGCGCGGACCGCGCGGTATCACCGGCGCGGCGCGGCAGGCGAAGGTGGGCGTGCCGCTCGATCTCGCTGCGTGGGTGGCCCGCGACGCCGAGGCCGGCATCGACGAGCGTCCGATCAACATCAAGTGGTTCAAGCACCAGGGGCCCGGCGAGGCGACGTTCGCCGAGCGGACCGGCGTCGTCGAGCCGGCCGCCTGGGCGGAGGATGGCGGGGCGGAGGTGGCCACCACGGTCACCTTCTCCGCGCCCGGCGAGTACCTGCTGCGGGTGCTCGCGTTCAACGTGATCCGGGAGTTCGAGTTCCAGTGTTGCTGGACCAACGGCTTCGTGCCGGTGACGGTCGCTCCGTGACTGTCGATCGGGCATGGGAGCCCACACCGTCGCGGTTGTCTGCGGGCTGTCGGCGATAGGGCGCGACTATCTGGAACGGCGCGGAGTTCTGTGAGAGAGTCGGGTTGTTCATGCGAGACAACACCGGCCGGCCGGGGGAGAAGATCATGGCCAAGGTGGACAGGTTCGTTGGGGGGCAGTTGCTCCTGGTCGGATTGGCAGTAACGCTGCTGTCGGCCGGTGCGGTCCCGGCTCTGGCGCAGTCCGGTGTCGCAGGCGCGTCGGCGGCGACCGACACGGCGCCCACGTTCAGCCGGGACGTCGCGCCGATCCTGCAGCGCTCGTGTCAGCACTGTCACCAGCCCGCAGGCATCGCGCCGATGTCGCTGCTCACCTGGCGGGACGCGCGTCCCTGGGCGCGCAGCATCCGCGACCGGGTGGAGCGGCGCCTCATGCCCCCGTGGCACCTGGATACGACCGTGGGCGTCCAGGACTACAAGAACGACATCTCGTTGACCGAGGACGAGATCGACACCGTCGTCCGCTGGGTGGACGCGGGCGCGCCGCAGGGCGACCCGGCCGATCTGCCCGCGCCCCTGGAGTTCCCGCGCGCCGACACGTGGGAGGTGGAGGCGCTGCTCGGCCGCCCGCCCGACTTCGTCGTCCAGTCCACGCCCTACCACGTGGTCGCCAACGGGCAGGACCAGTGGTGGTCGCCGCGGATCGAGTTCGAGGGCTTCGATGGGCCCCGCTACATCCGCGCGGCCGAGTTCAAGCCGTCCTACCCGCTGGGCATCAGGGTCACCCACCACGGGCACGCCACGCTGCGGAGCACGGCGGCCGAGGGTGAGGACCCGCCGCGCACCCATCTGGTCGGCATGGGCATCGGCAAGCGGTACGACCTGCTTCCCGAGGGTGTCGGCAAGCTGCTGCCGCCCGGCCCGGGCACGGTCAACTTCAGCCTCCACTACTTCCCCGTGGGCGAGGAGGTGACCGAGGTGGCCGACGTCGGCGTGTGGCTCTATCCCGAGGGCGAGGAGCCGGACATCGTGACCGCCGGGGAGCGGCAGTTCTACGTCGACGGCACGCACCGCGAGCGGCTGCGGGCCAGCGACATCCTGATCCCGCCGCACGGGCACCTGGTGCTCGAGGACCAGTACATCATGGAGCAGCCGGCGCTGATCCAGAGCTTCCGGCCCCACATGCACATGCGGGGCACCGAGATGTCGATGGCCGTGCTCTATCCGGACGGCCGCCGCGAGTTGCTCAGCAGCGTCAACCGCTACGACCACAACTGGCAGATCGCCTACGTCTACGACGACGACGCGCAGCCGCTGCTGCCCAAGGGCTCGGTGATCATGCTGCGCGCGAAGTGGGACAACACCGCGGCCAACCGCATCAACCCCGACCCGGACCAGTGGGTGGTGTTCGGCGCGCGGGGCGTCGACGAGATGTCGCACGCGTGGATCGGCATCACCTACCTGGAGGATGCCGAGTACGAGGAGCTGGCTGCGGAGCGCGCGGCGGCGACGACCACGGACGATTCGCAGTAGGCGGGCTCTACCTCGGCGTCCACTGCTGCAGGCAACCGCCGGGCGGGCTGGTGTCCTGCCCACTGGTCCGGCCGGCGACTATGTTGTTTGTGGTCGATCTCTTCATCGACGCGACCAGTTGACCCGCCGAGGAGGCGACAGCTCATGCGGAACCCGATGCTCTCCACGTTGACTGCAGTTGCACTGATCGGGACGCTGGCGGCAGCCGCCCCTGCGCAGGCCCAGCTCCAGGACCAGACCCGGGTGGCGCCGACCAACGATCTGCCCAACCCCTACGCCCGGGTGCATCCGTGGGGCGAGCTGCCGGATCCGTACGTGCCGGGCGCCTACAACGAGCGGGCGTCGTTCATCGGTGTCGACGAGGGACCCGACGGCAACATCTACCTGCTGAGCCGCTGCCTCCAGAACTCCTGCACGGGACGCAGCGAGCCGGCGCTGCTGAAGCTCGACCCGTCGGGGCGGCTGCTCCTGAGCTGGGGCTCGGAGATGTTCGACTTCCCGCACGGCCTCGACGTCGACCGCGAGGGCAACGTCTGGGTGGCCGACCAGCGCGGGCACCAGGTGGTGAAGTTCGATGCCGAGGGCAACCACCTGATGACCATCGGCGAGCGGGGCACGGCGGGAGACCCGCCGCTGGTCAACGAGCCGACCGGCGTCCTGGTCGTCCCGAGCGGCGAGATCTTCATCACCGAAGGGCACAGCTTCTCGAGCGGCGCCAACCGGGTGACCAAGTACGCCGCCGACGGCACGTTCCTGCTGTCCTGGGGCCGCACCGGTTCGGGGCCCGGCGAGTTCAACGTGCCGCACACCATCGCGCTCGACTCGCAGGGGCGCGTGTTCGTGGGCGACCGCGCGAACAACCGGATTCAGATCTTCGACCAGGAGGGGACGCTGCTCGACGTCTGGTACCAGTTCGGCCGTCCCAGCGGCATCGCCATCGGCGCCGACGACCGCATCTACGTGGCCGACTCCGAATCCTACGGCACCGACAACCCGGGGTGGAAGAAGGGAATCCGGGTAGGCAGCGCGCGCGACGGGTCGGTGCAGTACCTCATCGAGGACCTCGAGCCGACGGCCATCGAGCACAGCGGCGCCGAGGGGGTGGGCGTCGACTCGGCCGGCAACGTCTACGGGGGCGTCGTCCGGCGGCGGATGATCGAGAAGCACGTGCCGAACGGAGAGGCCACTCCGCTGCCGGGCGACAACGCGCCCGCGCACGTGGGTCACGTCGCCTATGCCTTCCCCGGCGCGCCGGGGGGAAAGAGCCTGGCCGCTACCGCCGCGGCCGAGATCGGCACGCTGGTGCTGCACGCCAACTTCGCGGCCGGCGACTTGAGCGACTACGGCGCGATGCGGCGGCACGGCGGGCACGTGCTGCACCTGCTGGAGCCGGCCGAGGGGGCGCCGGGGCCCGGCCTCGGGTACGGCGTGATCCCCGCGTTAGAGGCGCTGGTCAGCCACCTGCAGCGCGCGGCGGCCGAGAGCGGCGCCTCCGACAACCTGCGGACCCATGCCGGGCATGTCTCGCAGATCGCGGCCGGCATGCTCGCCAACGCGCGCCAGGCCGCCCGACTGGCCCGGCAGCTCGGCGAGGCCGTCTCCATCCGGCGTGCGGCGCCGCTCGTGGCCCGTGTTCGCACCCTGGCCTATCAGATCGCGGAAGGCTTCGACGGCGACGGCGACGGGCGGATGTCGTTCGACGGCGAGGCGGGCATGCAGCAGCTCGAGGCACACCTGTACCTGCTGCTGGAAGGCGAGTCGCTTCCGCGCGAGCTGCGCTGAGGGCTGAGGCGCTCGCCTGGCAAATCTTCGGTGGCGATCCTCCTTCCCGAGGATCTCCAGCGCGACGGCTACGCCGCCCTGGCCGACCGATCGGGCACGCCGGCGACGATCAACCCGCCGAGAGGCGATCCACGCTCGGCCTCGCCCCCGAACGCCTCGAAGCTCCGGAACTCGAGCCCTCGGGCTTCGATGAACTCCCGGGCGCGCTCACCTGCCGGGGCGGCGGTCGAGATGCCGAAGGGCCAGCTCTCGCCGTAGAAGGCCTTCATCGCGTACTTCGCGTAGTTCCCCAGCACCACGAAGGGCCTGCGGCCGAACACGAGTTCCCGGCTCAGGTAGTCGAACGCGATGCGCGATCCGGGCGCGAGTCCCGCGACCTCACTCAGCGTCTTGTCGACGGCCGCGTCATCGAGGTACATCGTCACGCCTTCCCAGAGGATGAAGGCCGGCGAGTCCGGGTCGAACCCGTGTTCGGTCAGCGACTCCAGCCAGGACTGCTGGTTGAAGTCGGTCGGCGCGAAGACGACGTGGCCGCTGTCGACGCCGGCGGCGCGCAGCGCCTCTACCTTGGCCGCCTGCGTCGGCGGCTCGTCGATCTCGAAGCATCGTAAGCCCTCGGCGCTGTCCCCTCCGGCCGGCGCGCGCAGGTCCACTCCGTCCGGCAAGGGTGCGTACGAGCGCGTGTCCCAGCCCGCACCGAGCACGACGAACTGCCGGATCGGACTGTCCGCGGCGGCAGTGGCGGCGACGGCGCCGTCGAAGAAGTGCGTGCGGTGGCTGATGAAGGTCATCATTGTCGACGGCCGCGGGCCGGGGTACGCGAGGAACGAACCCCGGAAGCCGCTCCACCGCGCCGCCAGAACCAGGGTATCCATCATCGAGTGCAACACCACCGGCGACAGCGCGGGGAGGTGTGGCGCGATCCGTTCGGCTGCGCCGTCGTTGCGGCTCCCGGTGTGGTGAAGCAGCAGCCGTGCCATGTACGGCTCGTAGGCCGTACCCGAGATCCCGCGCGGCATGTTCACGAAACGGACCCGGCAGGCGTACACCAGCGATCCGATGAGCTGGAGGGGGAAAAATACGACTTCCAGAAAGGTGAAGAGCAGGACTTTCACTGGCCACTCTCGTCGGTCGAGTCCGAAACCGGCGTCGTCCAACTCGGGTGGCAGTCTAGCCGTGCAGGCCGGGCGCGTTGACGTGCGCGTTGTGGGAGGTCTCCAGCGCTTCGACGCGCCCGATGAGCTTATCGAGCTTACCGTTGACGATGAGCACGCCGACAGCGGCAACGAGACTGCCCACAGCGGCGAGCACGGCCGCGACCGCCGTCAGGAGTTCCATGAAGCGATTCTACCGGAGAAGCTGAAGCCGCGAGAAGTCGCCCGTCGAATACGGCGGGGCCCATTGCCACGGGCTTCCGGGCGCGAGCGTACCCTATGATCCGACGAGTCGAGGAGGATGGACATGAACAGACGGATGACCGGCGCGGCGTGGGGGATCGGAGTCGTCGTCGCCTGCCTGACCGCGGCGGTTCCCGCGGCGGCGCAGCAGAGCTGGGTCGAGCGTGCCGTGCACAACTTCGGCGAGCCGATCAACACGCTCTGGGCCGAGGGTGAGCTGTCGTTCGCGGCCGACGGCACGATGGTCTACTGCAGCGCGCGCGAGGACCTCGGCGCGGCGCCCGGCGACCCCAAGGATCTCTACATCGCGACGTTCGACGCCGAGACCGGACGCTGGAACACACCCGTCAACATGGGACAGCCGGTCAACTCCGCCCCCGCCACCGGCGTGGACCCGCTACGGCTCGGCGACGACCGGGAACCGTGGATCACCGCCGACGGCAACACCATCTATTTCAAGTCGGACCGGCTGGCGACCAGCGACCCCCGCAACGCCAGCGATCTGTTCGTCACCCGCAAGGTCGA
>CAZMWA010000222.1:0-7889 GCA_964569405.1 uncultured Vicinamibacteraceae bacterium
GCCCGGACGGACGCGCTGGTCCGCGGCCGGGCGGAGGGGGTGGGCAACGCGGTCTACTACGTGGGCGCCCGGACGGGACGCGACGGCATCCACGGGGCGACGATGGCCTCGGCCGAGTTCGACGAGACGTCGGCAGAGAAGCGGCCGAACGTCCAGGTGGGCGACCCCTTCATGGAGAAGCTGCTGCTCGAGGCCTGCCTGGAGGTGATGCGCACCGACGCGCTGATCGGCATCCAGGACATGGGTGCGGCCGGTCTGACCTGCTCGACCTGCGAGATGGGCTCGCGCGGCGGCGCCGGCATCGAGATCGACGTCCGGCGCGTGCCCCAGCGCGAGACGGGCATGACGCCCTACGAGATCATGCTGTCGGAGTCGCAGGAGCGGATGCTGTTCGTCGTGCGGCGCGGGCGCGAGGCGGAGGTCGAGCGCGTCTTCGAGAAGTGGGATCTGCACGCCGTCCGCATCGGTCAGGTGACCGCCGACGGGTTGCTGCGCGTGCGCGACGGCGGCGCCGTCGTGGCCGAGATCCCGAACCGGGCCCTGGCGGACGACGCGCCGCTCTACGATCGCCCCATGCGCCCGCCGGCCGACCTCGCCGCGCGCCAGTCGCTCGATCCCGGGCTGCTGGCCGCCGCGCCCGCGCCGGCCGACGCGTTCCGCGCCCTGCTCGCCTCCCCGCAGGTGGCGAGCAGGCGCTGGGTCTACCGGCAGTACGACCACATGGTGCGGACGAACACGATCCTGCCCGCGGGCATGGGCGCGGGTGTCGTGCGCATCAAGGGCACCCGGCGGGCGCTGGCGTTCTCGGTGGACGGCAACGGCCGCTACTGCTACCTCGACCCGCGCCAGGGGGCGCGGCTGGCGGTCGCCGAGTCGGCGCGCAACGTGGCGTGCACGGGCGCCCTCCCGGTGGGCGCGACGAACTGCCTGAACTTCGGCAGTCCCGAGCGGCCCGACATCATGTGGCAGTTCGCCGAGGCCGTCGAGGGCATCGCCGAGACGTGCGGCGCGCTGGACATCCCGGTCACCGGCGGCAACGTGAGCCTGTACAACGAGACCGACGGCGAGGCCGTCCACCCGACCCCCGTCCTGGGTGTCGTGGGCGTGATCGAGGACGCGGGACGCACGCTCGGCCGGGTGTTCCGCAAGGCCGGGTCCGTGGTCGTGCTGCTGGGGCCGGCCGGCGCCGATCTCGGCGGCAGCGAATATCTGAAGGTCGTGCACGGGCTGGTGCGGGGCAGGCCGCCGGCGCTGGATGTGGACCTCGAGCGTGCGCTGCAGCGGCTGCTCGTGGATGCGGCCGCCGACGGGTTGCTCGAGTCGGCGCACGACTGCGCGGAGGGCGGCGTCGCGGTCACGCTGGCCGAGTGCTGCTTCGACGGCGGCGGCGGGGTCGACGCGGCGCTGCCGGCGCAGGCGCTCGACGGGCCGGCGGGAGCCGCGCTGGCCGGGACGCTGTTCGGGGAGACCGCCTCGCGCGTCATCGTGTCGCTGGCGGAGAGCCGCGCCGGGGACCTGCTGGCCCGCGCCGCGGCGGCCGGCGTGCCGGCGCGGGCGATCGGGCGCACCGGGGGTACCAGTTGTCGCATCGCGGTCGACGACGCGCCGGTCATCGACATGCCCGTCGCGGAAGCCGAGCAAGCCTGGGAAACCGGGTTGTCACGCTACTTCGGCCCCGGGGCGGTCCAGGAGTCAGCGTAGAGCTGCCAAGCGGCATGGACAGAGACAAGTTCAGGGACGAATGCGGCGTCTTCGGGATCTACGGCCACGACGAGGCGTCGCACATGACCTACCTGGGGTTGTATGCGCTGCAGCATCGCGGCCAGGAGAGCGCCGGCATCGCGGCGGTGCGCGACGGGCGCGTGCAGTTGTCGCGCGCGATGGGGCACGTCAGCGACGTGTTCGACGAGGACGCCCTGCAGGGACTGGCCGGCCGGTCGGCCATCGGACACGTCCGGTACTCCACCTTCGGCGACAGCCGGATCGTCAATGCGCAACCGATCCTGATCGAGTGCTCGCACGGGCAGATCGCCCTCTGCCACAACGGCAACCTGGTCAACGCGCCGGAGCTGCGCGCCGAGCTGGTGCGCCGGGGCTCGATCTTCCAGACCAACAGCGACACCGAGGTCATCCTGCATCTCTACGCGCGCTCGACCGCTGCGACCGCCGAGGACGCCATGGTGGAGTCTGTCTCGCGGGTGGCCGGCGCCTTTTCGCTCGTCACGCTGACTCCGGACAATCTCGTTGCCGTACGCGACCCCCACGGGTTCCGGCCGCTCGCTCTCGGCCGGCTGGGCGAGGCCCACGTCGTCTGCTCGGAGACGTGCGCCATGGATCTGATCGGCGCGACGTACGTGCGCGACGTCGAGCCGGGCGAGGTGCTGGTGATCGGCCGCGACGGACTCCGGTCGTACCGGCCGTTCCCGGCGGTGACGCCCGCCCACTGCGTGTTCGAGCACGTCTACTTCGCCCGTCCGGACAGCTACGTGTTCGGCCAGAGCGTCAACGAGGTGCGCACCAACCTGGGGCGCCTGCTGGCCAGGGAGTCGCCGGTGCCGGCCGACGTCGTCGTCCCGATTCCCGATTCCGGCCTCTGCGCCGCCGCGGGCTACGCCGAATCCGCGGGCGTTCCGCTCCGCATGGGGCTGATTCGCAACCACTATGTGGGCCGGACCTTCATTCAGCCTCATCAGTCCATTCGCGGGCTCAAGGTCAAGGTCAAGCTCAACACGGTGCGCAGCATCATCGAGGGCAACCGCGTGGTGCTCGTGGACGACTCGATCGTGCGCGGCACGACCAGCCGCAAGATCGTGGGCATGATCAAGGCCGCCGGCGCCCGCGAGGTGCACATGCGGATCAGTTGTCCGCCCACGGTCTCGCCCTGCTACTACGGGATCGACACGCCGCACCCGAACGAGCTCATCGCGGCCCGGCACCCCGTCAGCGAGATCCGCGACTTTCTCGGCGCGGACACGCTCTCGTACCTCAGCCTCGACGGGCTGCGGGAAGCGGTCGGCGCCAGTCACCCCAACTACTGCTACGCGTGCTACACGCGGGAGTACCGGGTCGCCCCGCCGTCGGACAGCGATGCGTACATGCAGATGGTGCTGAAGCTCCCCGAGGGCGGCCACCCCTCGCAGTCATGAGGAACCCGCGCGCGGCCTGCCGCGTCCCGATCGCCCTGCTGCTGGCGGTCGCCAGCGTCAGCGGCGGTTCCGCCCAGACGCCGCCGGAGCGGCTCCGGGAGGCGATCGATCGGCTCGGGGATTTCGACTACACCGTGCGCATGGAGGCGTCGCGGACGGTGCGGCGGGCGGATCCCGGGGTCGCGGGGCCCCTGCTGCGCGCGGCCCTGCAGGCGCACGAGGACAGCTACGTGCAGTTTCGCGCGCTGGTCCTGCTCTACGGTGTCGCGGCCCCGGAGACCGCCGAGGTCATGGAGGCGTCGCTGGCGTCGCCCAACGATCGGGTCCGGGCGGCCGCGTACGGCTACTTCGAGAACCACCCGCAGCCGGCGGTTGCGCCGCGACTGCTCGCGGCGCTCGAGCGGGAGACCTCCGAGTTCGTGCGGCCGGCACTGGTGCGCGCCCTGGCGGCGCACGACGACGACGCGGCGGTTCGCGACCGGCTGGTGCGCGACGTCGACCGCGGCCAGACCTACTTTCGCGCGGTGGTCATCGAGGCGCTCGGGGACCACGGCGCCCGGTACGCCGTAGACGCGCTGCAGGCCGTGGCCTCCGAGCAGGGGGCGTTGCAGGACGACGCGCTGCTGGCGCTGGGCAAGATCGGCGACCGGCGCGCCGCCGGCGTCATCGCCGGCGCGCGCGCGGCCGTTCCGGACGTGCTGCAGCCCGTCGTGTCGGCGGCCGCCTGCCTGTTGCAGATCGACTGCGACACGCAGGTGCCGTACATCGTCGAGGCGCTGCGCTACGGGGCGCAGACAGCCGCCGCCGACGCGCGGCCGCTCCTGCGGAACGCCGCCTCCGGGCTCGCCGCGCTCGCCGCCGCGGGCGACGGCCCGGCGCTCGACGCATTGTTCGACACCGGCCTGGCCGCCGGCGCGTCGGCGCAGGCGCCGATCGCGCTGGCGCTCGGCACGGTCGCGCTGCGGCGGCCCGGCGTCGTGCTGCGGGGGCTCGCGGACCGCGCGGCGCCCGAGGCCGAGCTGCTGCTGCTGCGCGACGCGTTCGACATGCTGGACGAGGACATGGCGGAGGAGCGGTTCCAGGCGCATCTGCGCCGCGCGTACTGGGGCGACGCCGAGGGAGCGGCGATCCGGGCCGCCGCCGAGGCCGCCCTGCGGGTGCTGGAGTTCTAGGGGTGGACTATCGCGCGGCGGGCGTCGATATCGACGCGGCGAGCCGGCTGGTGCAGCGCGTGCGCGATCTGGCCAGGCAGACGTTCACGCCCGGGGTGCTCTCCGATATCGGCGCCTTCGGCGGCCTGTTCCAGCCGGAATGGGACCGGCATCGGCAGCCCGTGCTGGTGGCGAGCGCCGACGGCGTGGGCACCAAGCTGAAGGTCGCGTTCCTGGCGGCGCGGCACGACACGGTCGGCGTCGACCTGGTCAACCACTGCGTCAACGACGTGCTCGTGCAGGGCGCGCGCCCGCTGTTCTTCCTCGACTACCTGGCCACCGGCCGGCTGGCGCCCGACGTCTCGGCCGCCGTCGTGCAGGGGCTGGCCCAGGGCTGCGTCGAGAACGGCTGCGCGCTGCTGGGCGGCGAGACCGCCGAGATGCCCGGCTTCTACGCCGCGGGGGAGTACGACCTCGCCGGCTTCATCGTCGGCATCGTCGACCGCGGGCGGTTGATCGACGGCAGCGGCATCGTGCCCGGCGACTGCCTCATCGGCCTGCCGTCGTCGGGGCTGCACACGAACGGATTCTCGCTCGCCCGGCGCATCGTCTTCGATACGCTGGGCCTGGGCGTGGATGCCGCCGTCGACGAGCTGGGAAGCCGGGTCGGCGACGAGCTGCTGCGCCCCCACCGGTCGTATCTGCGGCCCGTCATGCGGCTGCTGGAGACGAGCCCGGGGCTGGTCAGGGGCCTGGCGCACATCACGGGCGGCGGCCTGACCGAGAACCTGCCGCGGGTGCTGCCGCCGGGCACCGCCGCGCGGATCGTTCGCAACTGGCAGGTGCCGCCCGTCTTCGGCTTCCTGCAGCGCGCGGGGAGCGTGCCCGAGGACGAGATGTACCGGACGTTCAACATGGGGATCGGGATGGTCGCGGTGGTGGCGACCGAGTCCGTGGCGGAGGCCAGGGCCCTGCTGGCCGAGGCCGGCGAGCCTGGCGCGGTGCCGATCGGCACGGTCGTCGAGGGCGACCGGCAGGTCGTCTACGCGCAGGAGTCCGCGCCGTAGAACGGCGCCGACTCCTGCAGGGTTGGTTGGGCGTCGAGCGGAGCCGTCAGGCGACGATTGGCGGGCTGGCCGGTCGCTGGAGGCGCGGTGAGAAATCGCAGGATCGGCGTGCTCATCTCGGGGCGCGGCAGCAATCTGCAGGCGATCATCGACAGCATCGCCGACGGGCGCCTCGACGCCACGATCGCGGTCGTCATCTCCAACCGGGCTGGCGCGGCGGGACTCGCGCGCGCGGCGCGGGCGGGCATCGAGACGCTGCACATCGATCACAAGGGCTACGGGTCGCGGGAGGCGTTCGATCGCGCCGTGATGGCCGAGCTGCGCCGGCGCGACGTTGCGCTGGTGTGCCTGGCGGGATTCATGCGGCTGCTGAGCGCCGAGTTCGTCGGCGCGTTCCCGAACCGCATTCTCAACATCCACCCGTCCCTGCTCCCGGCGTTCCCGGGGCTGGACGGGCAGGCCCAGGCGTGGGAGCACGGCGTCAAGGTCAGCGGGGCGACGGTGCACATCGTGACGCCGGAGCTCGATGCCGGACCGATCGTGCGTCAGGCGGTCGTGCCGGTCGACGGAGCCGACAGCGCCGAAGCGCTAGCGACGCGCATCCTGGTCGAGGAGCACAGGATCTACCCGGAGGCAATCGGCATCATGCTGGACGGCGGATGGCGGATCGAGGGGCGGCGGTTCATCGCCGGGCGAGGTGTCGATGACGCTTGACGAGCAGGTCGCCTATCTCACCAAGGGCTGCGTCGACGTCGTCCGCGAGGCCGAGCTGCGCACGAAGCTTGCCAGGTCGGCCGCGGAATCGACGCCCCTGACCGTGAAGGTCGGGTTCGATCCCACGGCGCCCGACCTGCACCTCGGCCATACGGTGCTCATCCGCAAGATGAAGCACTTCCAGGACCTCGGGCACCGGGTCGTCTTCCTGATCGGGGACTTCACCGGGCTCATCGGGGACCCTACCGGACGCTCGAAGACGCGGCCGCCGCTGAGCCGGGAGCAGATCCGGGAGAACGCCGAGACCTACAAGGCGCAGATCTTCAAGCTGCTCGATCCGGACCGCACCGTCGTCGACTTCAACAGCGGCTGGCTGGGCAGCCTCGGCAGCGAGGGCTGGATCCGGCTCGCGGCTTGCTACAACGTCGCGCAGATGCTCGAGCGGCGGCATTTTCGCCAGCGCTACGACGCCGGCCAGCCGATCTCGATCCACGAGTTCCTGTACCCGCTGGCGCAGGCCTACGACTCGGTGCACCTGCGGGCCGACGTCGAGCTGGGCGGCACGGATCAGCTCTTCAACCTGAACGTCGGCCGGGACATCATGCCGGCCTGGGGCGTCGAGGCCCAGGTCGTGATGACGACCCCGCTGCTGGTCGGCCTCGACGGCGCGGAGAAGATGTCGAAAACGGCGGGCAACTACGTCGGCATCAAGGAGCCTCCGAACGAGATGTTCGGCAAGCTCATGTCGATGTCCGACACCCTGATGTGGGAGTACCACAAGCTGCTCACCGACCTCTCGCTCGCGGAGATCGACGTCCTCGCCGCGCGCACGGCGTCCGGTGCGGCGCATCCCAAGCAGGTCAAGGCCGAGCTCGCGACGCGGATTGTCACGGACTTTCACTCGGCTGGCGCGGCGCGCGCCGCGGCCGACGCCTTCGAGCGCCAGTTCGCGCGGCGGGAGCTGCCGACGGAGGTGGACGAGTTCGCCGCCGAGGTGGCAGACGACGGGCGCCGGCTCTCGTCCATCATGGTCGCCGCGGGCCTGGCGCCATCGAATGGCGCCGCGGCGCGCGTCATCGCCCAGGGCGGCGTCCGGGTCGACGGGGTGCGCGTCGCCGACCGCTTCCACACCGTGACCGCGGACCAGCCGCCGTTCATCCTGCAGGTCGGCCGCCGCGCCCGGCGCATTCTGGCGGCGCCGCCGGCGGGCGGGACGAAAAATTCGGCCGCGCCTTGACAGGCCCGCCGCGTTTCTCTAGACTTACTGGTCCGTTCGATGGACAGGGGCTTGCCCCTGTCGGGACGGCTCGGGTTCGGGCGCGGCCCGGACACGCCGGTTCTTTGAAAACTGGATAGGACGTGGACGCAATCGCGTCCGAGTATCAGCCTGACACAGAAGCTGAACAACGCAAGGAGCCATATCGGCCCTCTTGTCGAGAGTTTGCCGGAAGCCGCCCGCGAGGGCGGCCGAGGGCATGCGAATTCAACTTGAGAGTTTGATCCTGGCTCAGAATCAACGCTGGCGGCGTGCCTAACACATGCAAGTCGAACGCGAAAGCGGGCTTCGGTCCGCGAGTAGAGTGGCAAACGGGTGAGTAGCGCGTGGGTGACCTACCTTCGAGTGGGGGATAACCTTCCGAAAGGAGGGCTAATACCGCATAACATCCTGCCCTTGGACGGGCGGTGATCAAAGCCGGGGATCGCAAGACCTGGCGCTTGTCGAGGGGCCCGCGTCCGATTAGCTTGTTGGTGGGGTAATGGCTCACCAAGGCGACGATCGGTAGCCGGCCTGAGAGGGCGGACGGCCACAC
>CAZMWA010000223.1:0-3763 GCA_964569405.1 uncultured Vicinamibacteraceae bacterium
CTGCGGACGTCGAGGTTGGCGCCGGCCAGGCGCAGGATCTCGAGCAACTGGGCGATGCGCCCCTCGCTGGGCCGGCGCGCGCTCGACGGGCGCATCGACCAGTTGCTCGAGATCCTGCGCCTGGCCGGCGCCAACCTCGACGTCCGCAGCGGCCGCGAGGCGCTCGACGCCGCGGCCGAGCCGCTGGCGACGCGCGGCATCATCGTCCTCCAGGGCCACCGCTACCGCATCCGGCAGCGCGGCGTGCTCCGCTACTACAGCCGCAGCATCCGCCATCTGCTGCACGATCGCGGGGGCTCCGCGCTGACGCACTGAGCGGCTGACGCCCGATGCGGGACGCGTTGTCGCGGGCTTTCTTCCTGGCACTCGCGCGCAGCACCCTGCTCAAGGCCGGCGCCTCGCGCTACGGCATGCGGGGCCCCGACGGCTTCGCCCGCCGCTTCGTCGGCGGCGAGACCCTCAACGAGGCGATGGACGTCGTGCGCGAGCTCGACCGCCGGGGGTTCACCCACACGCTGAACTACCTGGGCGAGCACGTGGCCTCGGCGGAGGTGGCGCGCGGCGCGGCCGAGGACTACCTGGAGATCATCGAGCGGGTCGGCGCCGCGGGGCTGCCCTGCAAGATCTCGGTGAAGCTCTCGCAGATCGGCCTGGAGCTCGACCGCGCGCTGTGCGCCGACAACCTGCGCCGCATCCTGGCCGCGGCCGCCGGGCGGGACGGGTTCGTCCGCATCGACATGGAGGGCTCGGCGACCGTCGACGCGACGCTCGAGATTTTCGAGACGGTCTGGAACGAGGGGCTGCGCAACGTCGGCGTCGTGCTGCAGGCCTACCTTCACCGCACCGCCGCGGACCTGCGGCGCGTCTTGGCGCTGGGCGCCCGTGTGCGCCTCTGCAAGGGCGCGTACAAGGAGCCCTCCGCGGTCGCCTACCAGGCTCGGGCGGACGTCGACGACGCGTTCCTGAGCCTGATACCCGTGCTGCTCGCCGAGGGCACCGCGCCCGCCATCGCGACGCACGACCGCCGGGCCATCGACGCGGCCTGCCGCTGCGCCGCGGAGCGCGGCATCGGACCCGACCGGTTCGAGTTCCAGATGCTCTTCGGCGTGCGCCGGGACCTGCAGGCCGAGCTGCGCGACCGGGGCTACCCGGTGCGCGTCTACGTCCCGTTCGGCCGCGAGTGGTTCCCCTACTTCATGCGCCGGCTGGCCGAGCGCCCGGCCAACGTCGCCTTCGTCGTGCACAGCCTCCTGCGCGAGCGGCAGGGCGACCCGCCGCCCTCTACTCCACCCAGTTGGCGATGAAGATGTTCGTGTCGCCCTCGGCCGCCGCGTCGCGGTTCGAGGCGAAGATCAGCTTCGTCCCGTCGGGCGAGAACATGGGGAAGCCGTCGAACACGTCGGTGAACGTGATCTGCTCGAGGCCTGTGCCGTCGAGGTTGACCATGAACAGATCGAAGTTGCGGCCGCGCGGGTCGTGCAGGTTCGACGAGAAGATGATGCGCTCGCCGTCGGGATGCCAGTAGGGCGCGAAGCTGGCGCCGCCGAAGTCGGTCACCTGCCGCAGGTTGCTCCCGTCGGCGTCCATGACGAAGACCTCCACGCCGCCCGGGCGCCAGAGGCCCTGGTCGAGCAGCCGCTTGTAGTCGTCGTACTCCTCGCCGTCGGCGATCTCCCGGCCGCGGAAGATGATCCGCGAGCCGTCGGGCGAGAAGAACGGCCCGCCGTCGGGCCCCTGCCGGTGCGTCAGCCGGCGCACGTCCGAGCCGTCGCCGTTCATGGAGTAGATCTCCATGTCGCCGTCGCGCACGCTCGTGAAGACGATGCGCCCGTCCGGCCCGACGGTCGCCTCGGCGTCGTAGCCGGGCGCGTCCGTCAGCCGCGTGACCCCGCTGCCGTCCGGGTTCGCGCGGAAGATGTCGAACGTGTCGTAGATGGCCCAGACGTAGCCCATCCGGAAGCTCGGCGGCGGCGGGCAGGCGGCGCCGCCCAGGTGGGTCGACGCGTAGAGGATCGAGTCGCCGCCCGGATAGAAGTAGCCGCACGTGGTGCGGCCGCCGCCGGTGCTCACCATCTGCTGGTTCGAGCCGTCGAGGTCCATGCGGAAGATCTGGTCGCACGGCACGCCCTCGCGCGTCGACTGGAAGATGATCTGCGAGCCGTCGAACGAGAAGTAGGCCTCGGCGTTCTCGCCCCCGAAGGTGAGCTGGCGGATGTTGGCGAGGTGGGCCTCGTCTCCGGCGGCATCCTCCTGGGCGACCGTGCCGCCCGCGGCCAGCGGCGCGAACAGCAGCGACAGCGCGATCAGCGTCCTCCGGACGCGGGGGCGGTTCGACATCGGTTCAATCCTCCCTGTCGTGCGAGCTTGACGCGCTATTGTCGCCCGACCAGCTCCAGCAATCCAAGCGTCAGCCAGGGCACGTAGGTGATCACGAGCACGCCGATCCCGAGGATCACCAGCAACGGCACCGACGCCCGGTAGACCTGCAGCAGCGGCCGGTCGAAGCGGTAGGACGCCAGGAACAGGTTGAGCCCGACCGGGGGCGTGAGGTACCCGAGCTCCAGGTTCGCGATGAAGATGATGCCCAGATGGACGGGATCGATGCCGTAGGCGGCCCCGATGGCGCTGATGAGCGGCACCACGACGACGATGGCCGAGAAGATGTCCATCAGGCAGCCCACGATGAGCAGGAACACGTTGAGCGCCAGCAGGAACACCAGCGGCGACTCGATGCGCGCCTGCGTCCACTCGAGCAGCCGGAACGGGATGTCGACGTCGACCATGTAGGCGGTGAAGCCCTTGGCGACCGCCAGGATGATGAGCACCCCGCCGATCAGCACCACGCACTCCCTGAACGCCTGCTGCAGGCCGGCGCGCAGCCGGAAGTCGCGGTGGACTGCACCCGTGACGATGGCCGCGTAGAGCGCGGACAGCGCGGCGGTCTCCACCAGCGTCGCCCGCCCGCTGAGCAGCGCGCCGAGCACGACCAGCGGCAGCGCCAGCTCCCACTTCGCCGCCCACAGCGCGCGGCGGGTCTCCGGCGCGTCGAACGCGCGGCGGCCCGCGCCCGTCAGCCAGCCCTCGCGCATGCCCCAGGCCGCCACCAGCCCGATGAGCAGCAGCCCCGGCAGGATGCCGCCGATGAACAGGTTCTCGGGCGCGGTCTGCGCGACGATGGCGTACAGGATGAGCGGCATCGCCGGCGGCAGCAGCAGCCCGAGCGAGCCCGACGCGGTCAGCAGGCCGACCGAGAACCGGTCGCGATAGCCGTCCTTCAGCAGCGCCGGCAGCAGCAACCCGCCGAGCGCCAGGATGGTGACGCCCGAGCCGCCGGTGAAGATGGTGAAGAACGCGCAGACGACGGCGCAGACGATGGCCGTCCCGCCCGGCAGCCAGCCGACCAGGCCCCGGAACACCCGCAGCAGGCGCTCGGACGACTGCCCCTGCGCCAGGATGAAGCCGGTCAGCGTGAAGAGCGGTATCGACGGCAGGTGCGGCTCGGTCGCCAGGTCGTAGGCGTAGAGCGGCACGGCCGCCGGATCGAACGCGTCGACCAGGTAGAGAAACACCGCCGCGCCGGCGAGCACCGTGAAGATCGGGGCGCCGGCCAGCGCCGCCAGCACGACCAGCACGACCCAGGGCCACCCCGCGCCGCCGGCCAGCAGGCACGCTCCGTCCTCGCCCGCGGCGCACGCCGCGCCCGTCCCGCTCAGCCACACGCCGGCCAGCAGGCCGGCCCCCGCGACCGCGCGCGCCCCCCAGC
>CAZMWA010000224.1:0-16150 GCA_964569405.1 uncultured Vicinamibacteraceae bacterium
TGCCGACGATCGTCAGCAGGAACGTGAGGATGACGAGCGTCACGTTCCAGACCCGCAGCATGCTGCGGGTCTGGAACGTGACGCTCGTCATCCTCACGTTCCTGCTGACGATCGTCGGCACGTTCCTGACGCGCAGCGGCATCGTGCAGTCGGTGCACGCGTTCGGCGAGGACCCGCAGCTCACGGTGCTGTTCACGATCTTCATGGGCATGATCGTGACGTTCAGCTTCGGCTGGGTCATCTACCGGATGCCCCTCCTGAGGGCCCGCAACGAGCTCGAGTCGTGGATGTCGCGCGAGGCCGCGTTCCTGCTCAACAACTGGATTCTGCTGTTCTCGGCCTTCTTCATCCTCTTCGCCACGCTGTTTCCCACGCTCAGCGAGGCCGTGACGGGGCAGCGCATCACCGTGGGCCCGCCGTTCTTCAACACCTGGATGGTGCCCATCGGCCTGGTGCTGCTGTTCCTCACCGGCGTCGGACCGCTGCTGGCCTGGCGCAAGTCGAGTCCGTCCAACCTCGCGTACCAGTTCGCTTGGCCGCTGGGTCTGGCCCTGGCGACCGGCACGGGACTGTACGCCATCGGGTTTCGCGTGTGGGCATCCGGCCTCTGCTTCGCGCTCTGCGCGTTCGTGCTGGGCACCATCGGCCAGGAGTTCGTGCGCGGGGCCCAGGTGCGGCGCGGGGCGACCGGGACCGACCTGCTGACGGCGATGGTGGGGCTGATGATGCGGTCGCGCCGGCGCTACGGCGGCTACATCGTGCACGTCGGCATCGTGCTCATGTGCCTCGGCTTCGCCGGCGCGGGCTACAAGCTGGAGCGGCAGGTGCTGCTGAGCCCCGGCGAGTCGGTCGAGCTGGGACGCTTCGAGGTGCGCCACAACCGGTTGAGCGAGACGGACGACGGCCAGAAGCAGATGGTCACCGCGCATCTGAGCGTCCTCAAGGACGGCGAGCCGGCCGGCGAGCTCTATCCCGCCCGCTGGTTCTATCGCAAGCACGAGACCGAGCCGACCACCGAGGTCGCGATGCGCCGCTCGATCTCCGAGGATCTGTACGTCACGCTCGCCACGTACGACGTCGGAGACCAGTCGGCGGCGTTCCAGGTCACCGTCAATCCGCTGGTCAACTGGATCTGGTTCGGCTTCGCCATCATGGCGCTCGGGACCGGGCTCGCGCTGCTGCCGGAGAGCAGCTTCGCGTTCGTGACCGCGCGCGTCCCCGCCGGCGCGGCCACGACGACGCTGCTGCTCCTGTCGTTGCTGCTCGGGGGTGCGGCGAGGCCGGCCCGGGCGCAGGTTGTCGTGCCGGGCGGCGCCGAGCTGACGCCGGCGCAGCGGACCCTGGAGGCCGAGCTGCAGACCGAGCTGGTCTGCGTCTGCGGGAGCTGCTCCCACCTACAGCTCTCGGTCTGCACCTGTCCGACGTCCGACGTGATGCGCCGCCAGTTGAACACGCAGGTGGCCGCCGGCGAGGATCGCGACGGCGTGTACCAGTACTTCATCGACACCTACGGCAGTCAGGAGCCGCTCGGGTCGCCCATCGGCGCGTTCAACCAGCTCGTCTGGCTCGTGCCTCTCGTCATCGGCGGTACCTTCCTCGCGGGGGTCGGCGTCGTGGCCGTGCGGTGGTCGAGACGCAGCGCCCGGACCCGCGCGGCGCCCGCTGCCGAACGGGTGGACGAGCAGTTCGAGGCCCGCCTGGACGATGAGCTCCGAAACCTCGACTGACGCCCGCACCTTTCGTCCCTGGCATCTCTTCGTGTTGGCCGGCCTGCTGGCGTCGACGGTCGGCGTCCTGGTCATCCGGCCCGGCGACCCGGTCGTGCTCGTGCTGCTGGTGGCGGCCATCGGCTCGGCGGCGTGGGTCGGCTTCATGCTCTACCGCATGTTGTGGCCGCTGGCCGCGCCCGGGTTCACCGACCGCACCGAGATCGTCGGCGGCCGCGCGCGGGCGGCCCTGGAGCGGGAGAAGACGCTCGTGCTGCGGGCGATCAAGGAGCTCGAGTTCGACAACGCCATGAGCAAGGTGTCGGCCGCCGACTTTCAGGAGATGAGCGGGCGTCTGCGGGCGCGCGCCGTCACGCTGATGCGGCAGCTCGACGTGGCCCTGCCCGGCTACCGCGAGGTCATCGAGCGGGAGCTCGCGCAGCGGCTCGGCAGCGCCGCCGGCGGCTCGCCCGCGGCCCCTGGCGGCCGGCGTGACGCCGCGGAGGGCGCTCCGTGCCCGGCCTGCGCGACCGCAAACGACCACGATGCGAGGTTCTGCAAGGCGTGCGGGGCCGAGCTGGAGCGGCCGGCGTGACGCGCAGGCTCGGCGCCGCGGCGACGGCGGCCCTGCTCTGGCTGGCGTGGCCGGCGGCGGCGCAGCCCGACCCGCGCCAGATGTCGGGCATCCCGTTGCCCGACGCCGGGTTGGCCGACGGCACCATCTCCGTGCGGGTCATCCGGGGACAGTTGGCCAACAACGTGCCCGACCACCTGGTGGAGCTCAGCCAGGGCGACATCGTCGAGACGGCGCTCACGGACGCCGAGGGGCGCGCCGTCTTCCTGACGCTGAACCCCGGCCAGCAGGTGCGCGCGGCGACCGATCTCGACGGCGTGCGGATCGAGTCGCGGCCGTTCGCCGTTCCCGGGCGGGGCGGGGTGCGGCTGATGCTCGTCGGCGCGGACCCGGACGTGGCCGCCGAGCCGGCGCCTCCCGGCCTCGTGACCTTCGGCGGCGAGTCGTTCATACAGGTGGAGCTCGTCGAGGAGAGCATCGAGGTCTACTACGTCTTCGATCTCCTCAACCCGGCCCGGGTGCCGGTCGAGCCGCCGGCGCCGATCGCCATCGACCTGCCGAGCGGTGCGCAGGGTGTCACGGTGCTCCCCGGTTCGTCGGCGCGCACGGTGGCGGACGGCCCACGGGTGGAGCTGCCCGGTCCGTTCGACCCCGGGAGCACGCCGCTGCAGATTGCCTACATCCTGCCGTACTCGGGCGCCAGCCTCACGCTGTCGCAGTCGCTCCCCGTCGACTGGGACTCGGTCCTGCTGTCGGTGGAGAAGTCGGGCGACGTCGACTTCGTCTCGTCGCAGGTGCCGCGGCGGGCGGAGGTCCCGTCGGAGACGCGGGCGGGTGCGAGTCACCTGCTCGGCGCCGGGCCGCGCATCGCCGCCGGCACGCCGTTCTCCATCGAGCTGACGGGGCTGCCGTACCGCAGCACGTTGCCGAGCACGGTGACGCTCGCGGTCGCGCTGGCGATCCTCGGATTGGGCTGCTGGGGAGCGGTCGGCTCCGCCGGCGCCGGCCCGGCGACGGGGACGCGCGAGCAGCTCGAGGCCAGGCGCGAGCGGCTGTTCGTCGATCTCGTCAAGGCCGAGCGCCAGCATCGCGCCGGCAAGATGGGGCCCACGCGGTACGCCACGCGTCGCGGCGACCTGTTCGCGGCGCTCGAGGGGGTGTACCGTGCGCTCGACGAGGAGGCTGCGGCCGTGACGTCCGGCGCGGCTCCGAGCGCGTCCGGCGCTGCGCCGGGCACCCGCTGATGTCGGTCGCGCATGCGCCCGCGTTCGATTTCGACCGGCTGACGGTTGCGGACGTTTCCCGCCATTACGGCCGCCGGCGCGCGCTCGCGGGGGTGTCCGTGACGCTGCACGCGGGGGAGCTGGTCGGCCTGCTGGGCCCGAACGGCGCCGGCAAGTCGACCCTGCTCGGCCTGCTCGCCACGCTGATTCAGCCGTCGGGCGGGCAGGTGCTGTACGGCGACCGGGCGGCCGGCGAAGCCGGGCAGGCGCTCCGCGCCAGGTTGGGATTCCTCTCGCACGAGCTGCAACTGTACGGCGAGCTGACCGCCCGCGAGAACCTCGAGTTCTTCGGCGGGCTGCACGGTCTCGGCGACCGCACGTCGCGCGCCGTCGCCGCGCTCGAGCGGGCCGGCCTGGCGGGCCGCGCGGACGATCTGGTCCAGGGGTTCTCGCGCGGCATGCGGCAGCGGCTCGCGCTGGAGCGGACGCTGCTGCACGACCCGCGGCTGGTGCTGCTCGACGAGCCGTTCACCGGGCTCGACGAGGCGGCCGGCCGGGCCCTGGCCGGGCGGTTGCGCGCACTCGGGCGCGAGCGCCGGATCGTGCTGCTCGCCACGCACGATCTGGAGGCGGTCGAGGGGCTGCTCGACCGCGTGCTGCTGCTGCGCGGGGGCCGCATGACGGAGCTGCCGCTGGGCGGCGGCCCGCTCCGGGACGTTTACCGCGCGGCGCTGGCTGCTGGCCGCGCGCCGCGGACGGGTTGATTGCGTGACGAGAGACTTCCTGCGGGTGGCCTGGCTCGTGATGCGCAAGGACCTGACGGTCGAGTCGCGGAGCTGGGAGATGGTGTCGACGACGCTGTTCTTCGCCATCTCGTGCGTGCTCGTCTTCTCGTTCGCCTTCGTGCGCGCGGGGCAGCCGGTGGAGGGGGCGGCGCCGGGCATCCTGTGGATTGCCGTCGCGTTCTCCGGGACGCTCGCGCTCGGACCCGCGTTCGACCGCGAGCGGCACCACGACGCGTTGCGCGGGCTGCTGCTGGCGCCGGTGGAGCGGTCGGCCATCTTCGCGGGAAAGCTCCTGGGCGTGCTGCTGCTGATGACCGCCGTCGAACTCGTCATCGCGGTCCTGGTCGCCGTGCTGTTCCAGGCCCCGCTCATCGCCAACGGCTGGTGGATTGCCGTCCTGTTGCTGCTCGGCAACCTGGGCTTCGCGGCGGTGGGCACGCTGTTCGCGGCGATGCTGGTGCGCACGCGGAGCCGGGGCGTCCTGCTGCCGATCCTGCTGTATCCGGTCACGCTGCCCGCGCTGATCGCCGGCGTCATGGGCACGACGGCGGTGCTCCAGGCCGAGCCGAACCTCGACCTGGCACGGTTCTGGGCCGCGCTGCTGCTCTTCTTCGACGTGATCTTCACCACGCTGGCGTTATGGACATTCGAGCCGGTCATGACAGAATGAGGCGCATGATGCCAGGCCACCGCATGTTCGCGGGACTGACGCTGGCGGGGCTCGTGATGTTCGCCGCGGCCCCGCTCTGGATCGCCCGGGCGCCGTACGAATCGACGATGGGCCTGATCCAGAAGATCTTCTACTTCCACGTGCCCGGCTGGATCGTGATGTTCCTGGCGGTCGCCATCTGCGGGGTGGCCAGCGCCGTGCATCTCTTCCGGCACAGGCCGGCCGCCGATCGGCTCGCCGTCGCGGCGGCCGAGCTGGCCGTGGTGTTCGGCCTCATCGGCCTGGCGACCGGACCGCTCTGGGCGCGCAAGGCCTGGGGGGTCTGGTGGCAGTGGGATGCGCGGCTGACGATGGCGCTGATCCTCGAGCTGATCTTCTGCGCGTATCTGCTGCTGCGGCGGTACGGCGGTCCCGGATCGGACAAGCTCGCGGCCGGGCTCGCGCTGTTCGGCCTGGCGAACGTGCCCTTCGTCTACATCTCGGTCAACGTCTGGCGCACCATCCATCCGACGACCAGCGTGGTGCCCCAGCTCGCGACGTCGGCGCCCGGGATGTTCGGCCCGTTCGTCTGGTGCTCGGTGGCTTTTCTCGTGCTGTTCGCCGCGCTCCTGGCGGCGCGGACCCGCCTCGAGGCGCAGCGGGCGGAGGTCGAGCGGCTCTATCTGGCGCTCGAGGAGGGATGACCGGCGTGACGGACGTGCAACGGACAGCGATTGCCATCGCCCTTGCGGCCGTGCTGCTGGCGCCGGCCGGCACCGCGGGACTCGCCCTGGCGGGCGGCCAGCCGCAGGAGGAATTCGTCCCGCTCGACCAAGTGCCGCCCGAGGATCAGTTGCCGGCGGCGCCCCTGCTCATCGCCGCCTACGCCATCGTCTGGCTGGTGGTGTTCGGCTATCTCTGGTCCATCTGGCGCCGCCAGTCGGCCGTCGAACGGGAGTTGACCGATCTGTCCGCGCGCGCCGGCGGCGGCGAGCAGGGAACGTAGATGCTCGACGGCATGACGGCGGGGCACTTCATCTTCATCCCGTCCGTGCTCCTGGTCGGCGTCGTCATCGGCTGGATTCTCGGCTCGCGCGCGGCGGCCGACGCCTACGCCGCCGAGCTGAAGCGGCGCGACGAGCGTGCGGCGCGGCAGAACGTGTCGCGCTGACCCCGCCACTAATCCTAGTTCCCCAGCCAGTCGAGGATGCGCTCGGCGAGCTCGCCCGCGGGCGCGCGGCCGGCGTCGAGCCGCAGGTGCGCGAAGGAGTACGCGGCGCGGCGCGTGTCGAAGAGGGCGCGCAGGGTCGTGCGGTCGGTCGCCAGCGGCCGGCTGCCGTCCGGCGGGATACGCTCGATGACCTGCTCGAACGGCACGTCGAGCCAGATCGAGGCGCCGTCGGCGTTGATGACGGCGCGGTTGTCGGCTTCCGCGAACGTGCCCCCGCCGGTGGCGACTATCGTGTGGCGCTCGGCGAGCAGGTCGTGCAGGACCGTGCGTTCGAGCGCGCGGAAGTACGGCTCGCCGCGGCGCGCGAAGATGTCGGCGACGGACCGGCGCTCGCGCGACGCTATCAGCTCGTCGATGTCCTCGCTGCGCCACCCCAGGCGAGCCCCGAGGGCGCGGGCGACGGTCGACTTGCCCGCGCCCATGAAGCCGACCAGGTAGATCTTGTCCGTTCTCACGCGTGGCGACGTTCTTCGCGAATCGATTCGAGCGTGGTGAAGAACGCCGGGTACGACACCTCCACCACCTCGTGGCCCGTAATCGTCGTGGGACCGCTGGCGCCCAGCGCCGCAATCGCGAACGCCATCGCCATGCGGTGGTCGCCGGCGGCGTCGACCGTCCCGCCGGTCAGCCGGGCCGCGGCCACGCTGAACCCGTCCGGGCGCTCGTCGACGGCGCCGCCCAGCGCGCGCAGCCCGGCGGCGAGCACCGCGATCCGGTCGCTCTCCTTGGCCCGCAGCTCGGCGGCGCCGCTCACGTGCAGCGTGGCGCCGTGCGCCGCCAGGGCCGCCAGCGCGGGCAGCTCGTCGATCAACCCGGGCACCTGGGCCGCCTCGATGCGCATCGGCCGCAGGGTGCGGTGGCGCACCCGCACCGTGCCGAAGGGCTCGCCCGCGTCCGTGCCCGAGGGCTCGATCGCGACGTCCGCGCCTGCCGCCGCGAGCACGTCGAGAAACGCCGTGCGCGTGGGATTGAGCCCGACGTCGACGATCTCGACGCTCGATCCGGGCAGCGCCGCGGCGGCCGCCGCCCAGAATGCCGCCGACGACGGATCGCCGGGCACATGGACGGTGGCCGGGTCGAGGCGCTGCCGGCCGGCCACTTCCACGCCGTCGTCCGTGCGGTGGATCCGGGCGCCGAAGACGGGCAGCGCGCGTTCGGTGTGGTCGCGGGTCGGGACGCGTTCCGTGACCCGCGTCATGCCGGCGGCGTGCAGTCCGGCCAGCAACGTGGCGCTCTTGACCTGGGCGCTGGCCACCGGGGGCTCGTAGACGACGCCGCGCAACGACGTACCCCGGATCGTGAGCGGCGGCCGGCCGTCCGCCGTGCCGATGCGGGCTCCCATCCGGCCCAGGGGTTCGACGATGCGCCGCATCGGGCGCCGCTGCAGCGAAGCGTCGCCGGTGAGCACGCTCTCGAACGGCTGGGCGGCCAGCACGCCGGCGAGCAGCCGCATGGTCGTGCCCGAGTTGCCCGCGTCCAGCGCGGCCGCGGGCGCCTGCAGGCCGCCCGGCCCCCGGCCGTGCACCGTCACAGTCGCCGCGCCGCCCGCGTCCGGCGTCGCGGTGCGGATGTCGACGCCAAGCGCCCGCAGGCAGCGCAACGTCGCGCCGCAGTCGGCGCCGGGCGCGTAGTTGCCGATGGTGGACGTGCCCTCGGCGAGCGCCGCCAACAGCGCGTAGCGGTGGGAGATCGACTTGTCGCCGGGGACCCGCAAGCGGCCCCGAACGCAGCGCACCGGGTCGATGGTGATGCTCCTGCGACCCGTGCGGTTCACGCGCGAACTATACATCAGGCGCCGCGGCGGGCCGAGCGTCCGGACCGCGCGCGGGTATGGTACGCTGGTTGAATCGCCAGCATGCCCGATATCCGCGGCGCGCTCCGCCTGGAGTTCCCGAGTCGTCTCGACATGGTCGATTTCGTCCAGTTGCTCAGCGACCAGATCGGCCGCGCGATCGATCTCGACGCCGACGCGGCGCATTGGGTGGGCGTTTCCGTGCGCGAATCGGTCGTCAACGCGATTCGCCACGGCAACGCGGAGGACGAGACGAAGCGGGTCGTCGTCGAGTTCCGGCTCGAGCCCAGCGACGCGCCGGCGGAGCTGTGCGTCCGCGTGGTCGATCAGGGCGAGGGGTTCGACCCGGCCGAGGTGGCCGATTGCCTGGCGCCCGAGAACATCCTCAAGGCGAGCGGCCGCGGCATCTTCCTCATGCGCAGCTTCATGGACGCCCTCACCCTGCACCGCGCGCCCGGGGGGGGCACCGAGGTCCTGATGGTGAAGAAGATCGGGTGATGCCGGTCGCCCCGGAGCTGCTCCAGACGGCGATCGAGATCGTCGTGCGCGCGGGTGAAATCCAGTTGGCGCGGGCCGGGCGGGCGGTGCGGATCGAGAAGAAGGGGCCGATCGATCTCGTGACGGAGGTGGACGTCGAGATCGAGCGGATGTGCCGCGACACGCTGGCCGAGCGCTTTCCGACCCATGCGGTGCTGGCCGAGGAGCTGCCGAATCCGGCGTCCGGCGCCGCCGCCCCCGAGCACCGCTGGATCTTCGATCCCATCGACGGCACGGTGAACTACGCGCACGGCCTGCCGATCTTCTGCGCGTCGCTGGCGCTGGAGGTGGCGGGGCGCGTGGAGGCGGGGGCGATCTACGACCCGTCGCGGGAGGAGCTGTTCGTCGCCGAGCGGGGCGCCGGCGCGCGGCTCAACGGGGCGCCGCTGTCGGTGTCGCCCGCCGCCGGCCTGCTCGACGCCGTGCTGTGCACGGGCTTTCCCTACGACGTGCACGAGACGGCCGACGAGGTGGTCGGGTTGTTCGGGGAGTTCGTGCGCCGGGCGCGGGCCGTCCGGCGGCTCGGCTCGGCCGCCCTGGATCTCTGCTACGTCGCGGCCGGCCGGCTGGACGGGTTCTGGGAGCAGCGGCTCAACCCGTGGGACACGGCCGCCGGGGCCCTCATCGTGCAGGAGGCCGGCGGCCGGGTCACCGACCTCGACGGGCAGCCGTTCACCCCGTTCGACGGCAACGTGCTGGCGTCGAACGGTGCCCTGCACGATCCCATGCTCGAGGTCGTGCGGGGTTTCGCGGCCGCCCGTTCACGAAACCGGACGGACTGACACCCCCCTGGGACACCCTCCGCCCCCCGCCGGCCCGGAGTTACCGCGCGGGCAGCGGTCGAGCCGGTTGGCATCGATCGTGCTGCCTCCCTTGGACGGATGCCGAACGGCCACGCCCGGCGCCGGGGGGCGCCGGCGGGCCGCAGGCCGTTGAGTGGAGGACACCATGCCAACACGAAGCCTGCTCGTCGCGACGGCCGCGCTGGCGGCCGTTCTGCTTGCGCCGCACGCGGCGCTCGCGCAGCAGTCGCTGGCGCTCAACATCGGGCACTTCGGAATCCGCGGCACCGATGCGCGAGTCGACGACGACGTCCTGCTCGAGAATCTCAACCTCTTCTCGTTCGATCCGACCGAGCTCGACAGCGTCACGTTCGGCGGCGAATGGCAGATCGCCCTCGGCGATCACCTCGAGGCCGGCGTCGGGGTCGGCTTCATGCGCGGCACGGCCCCGAGCACGTACACGGACTTCGTCAACGACGACGGCACGGAGATCCTCCAGGACTTCCACCTGCAGATGGTCCCGATCACCGGCACGCTGCGGTTGTTCCCGCTCGGCGACACCGCGGTCCGTCCGTACATCGGCGGCGGGATCGGACTGTTCATGTGGCGCTACAGCGAGGTGGGGGAGTTCATCGACTTCTACGACTACAGCGTCTTTCGAGATCGCTTCGTCGCGAGCGGCGCCGACGTCGGCACCGTCGTTCTCGGCGGCGTGCGCGTGCCCCTCGGCGACAGCCTCGCCGCGGGCGTCGAGGTGCAGTACCAGCGCGCCGCCGGGCGGGTCGGCGTCGACGAGGGCTTTCTGGCGGAGCGCATCGATCTCGGCGGCCTGACGACCCGCTTCACATTCCGGATCGAGTTCTGACGCGGCGGTCCCGGCCCACCGCTTCGCCATCCCGGCCCGCCGCTTCGCTATAATGCGCCGACGAGATGTCCCGCATCGTCACCTGGGTTCAGACCTTCGCGTTGTCGATCGGCGGGCCGGGACTGTTCTTCGTCGCCTTCCTGGACTCCTCGTTCCTGTCCCTGCCGGAGATCAACGACCTGCTGGTCGTGATGCTGGTGATCCAGAACAAGGAGCGGATGGCGTACTACGCGTTGATGGCCACGCTCGGGTCGATCGCTGGCTGTCTCGTCCTGTACTTCCTGGGCCGCAAGGGCGGCGAGGCGCTCGTCCGGCGCCGATTCGGCGGCCCGCGGCTGGACCGCGCGCTGGCGCTCTATCAGCGCTACGGCGTGCTGACGGTCGCGATACCGGCCATCCTGCCCCCGCCGTCGCCGTTCAAGGTGTTCGTCCTGCTCGCCGGGGTGACGGGGCTGCCGGTCGTGCAGTTCGTGACGGCGATCGCCCTCGCGCGCGGACTGCGCTACTTCGGCGAGGGCTGGCTGGCGGTGCGCTACGGCGATCAGGCCATCGCGCTGCTGGAGGAGAACGGCCGCGCCGTGGCGCTGGTGATCGCGGCGGTCGTGGTCGCCGCTGCGGTGGCCTATCTGATCTGGAGCCGCCGGCGGCCGTCCGGCGCGGGCGCCGCCGGCGAGCGCACGCGAGACCCGTCGTGACGACCCGGCCGGGGCGGGCGAGCGGGCGATGAGCCGGCACGCGGCGGCCGCGCGGCCGGAGCTCTCGGTGGTCGTTCCGCTGTACAACGAGGCGCCCAACGTCGAGCAGCTCCATCGGGAGCTGACGGCGGCGCTCCAGGCGCACGGCCTCTCGTACGAGCTGATTCTGGTCGACGACGGCAGCACCGACGGCACGTTCGCGGCCCTGACCGCGCTGCACGCCGGCGACCCGCACGTCTGCCTCGTCCGTCTGCGGCGCAACTTCGGGCAGACGGCCGCGTTCGCCGCCGGCTTCGACCAGGCCCGCGGCCGGATCATCGTGACCCTGGACGGCGATCTGCAGAACGATCCGCGGGACATTCCGCGGCTGCTCGCCAGGCTCGCCGACGGGGACGAGGGCAACGACATCGTCTGCGGCTGGCGGCGGGACCGGCGGGACCCGTGGCTGACCCGGCGCGTCCCGTCGTACTTCGCCAACTGGCTGATCTCGGCGACCACCGGCGTGAAGCTGCACGACTACGGCTGCTCGCTGAAGGTGTTTCGCGCCGAGGTCGTCAAGCCGCTGCGCCTGTACGGCGAGCTGCACCGGTTCATTCCGGCCATCGCCAGCGAGCAGGGCGTGCGGGTCGCGGAGATCGTGGTGAACCATCGGGAACGGCGCTTCGGGACGTCGAAGTACGGGCTGTCGCGCACGATCCGGGTGATCTTCGATCTGGTGACGGTCAAGTTCCTGCTCAGCTACTCGACCCGGCCGCTCCAGATGTTCGGGCCGCTGGGCCTGCTGCTGGGCGCCGGCGGCGTCGCGATCACCGGCTACCTGGGGTACGTCCGGTTGTTCGGCGGCCAGTCCATCGGCGGCCGGCCGCTCCTGGTGCTGGGCATGCTGATGATGTTCCTGGGCGTCCAGCTCGTGACGCTGGGGTTGCTGGCCGAGCTGCAGGCGCGGACCTTCCACGAGTCGCAGGGGAAGCCGATCTACGCGATTCGCGAGCTGCGCGAGAGCCGCCTCCCGGGCGACGGCGGACCCCCGAGCCGCCTGCCCCTGTCGGGCTAGCCAGCTAGCGCCCTCGACAGCCGTGGCCTCACCATCTTGACTTGGCACATCATCGGCGCGAGCATCGCAATGGCCAGCCTCGCCGTGGCCATGCTGAGGCCCCTTGGCTGAGCTGTAGCGTATCGGTCTGCATGGTTTCCGCCATGCAGCCACCGCAGGCTGTCGGCCGTACGCCGAAACGAGGGGCGGAGGGCCGGGCACCCGTGCGCGGGTCGAGGCCGGCTGCCGGCAAGGACGGCGTAGTCCGTTCCCAGGGGCTGCATCGCGGGGCGAACTCGAGGCGAACTCGGTGGGCGGGCGTTCTCGCGGCGGAAAGGCACGGCGCCGGCGACCGGCCGCCGGGTGCGCTATCATCGCGCGACGGTCGCTCTCGCCGCCGCCGGCCTGTCGAGGCGCCGCGTCGGCGAATGGAGCGACCCGGGAGGAGCGTCATGAGAGCACGGATGGGGCTGGTCGCCTGCGTCGCGGTGGTGTTGTCGGGTTCAGGAGGATTCGCCGAGCAGGGGACGCCGGGGTGCGAGCCGGTCGGGGACATCCGGTTCATCTGCGATCTCGTCGGTCCCGAGGACCTCGCCATCCTGCCGGGCGAGGCGTGGGTCATCGCGTCCGGCAACCAGGAGGGGGGCCGGATTCACCTCGTGAACGTGGCCGACAAGTCCACGTCGGTTCTCTTCCCGACCCCCACGCGCACCGAGCGCCTCGACGCGTCGACGTGGCCGGACTGCCCCGGCCCCCTCGACCCCGGGGAGCTGGACAACGACGAGTTCCGCGCCCACGGCCTCTACCTCGACCCCGGCGAGGGCGGCGTCCACGACCTGTACGTGGTGCACCACGGCCGGCGCGAGTCGATCGAGGTCTTCGAGGTGAACGCGGGGGCGCAGCCGATCTCGCTGGCGTGGGTCGGGTGCGCGGTGGCGCCGGAGGGGCTTCGCCTCAACTCGGTGGTGGCGCTGCCCGAGGGCGGCTTCGCGGCCACGAGCACCTCGACCGGCGACGTCTGGGAGTGGCATGCCGGGGCCGGCTGGTCGCTCATCGCGGGCACCGAGGACACGACCCCCAACGGCCTCGAGATCTCCCCCGACGGGGAGTGGCTCTACGTCGCGGGGTGGCGCGGCGAGAAGCTCACGCGCCTGTCGCGCGGGCGGACGCCGCAGCAGAAGGACGTGGTGCCCATGGGGTTCCGGCCCGACAACCTGCGGTCGGTCGACGGCGGCGCGGTGATCCTGGCCGCCGGCCACGGCGACTTCGGCACGCCGGAGGAGACCTCGAACGTAGCCCTCGTCGATCCCGAGACGCTGGAGGTCAGGCGCATCTTCCGGCACCCTCGAATGGAGGGGTTCGCGTCGTCCACCGCGGCCATCCGCATCGCCGGCGAGATCTGGCTGGGCACGAACCGCGGCGGGATGATCGCGTACTTCCCGGACCCCGACGGGGTGGCGGCGCGCTAGCTGCTAGTAGCGCAGCTTGCCGGCGGTTGCCTGCAGGACCGCGGCGATGACCGCGTCCTGGCGCGTCTCCGGCAAGTGGGGATGGATGGGGAGCGAGAGGACCTCGCCGGCCGCCCGCTCGGCCTGCGGGAACGCCCCGGGGCCGTAGCCGAGGTCCGCGTATCCCGCCTGCAGGTGCACGGGCGCGGGATAGTGCACGGCGGTCTCCACGCCGGCGCGGGCCAGTCGCTCCCGCAGCATGTCCCGCTCTGCCGAGCGCACGGCGTACGCGTGGAACGCATGCTCCGCGTACGGCATGACCCCCGGGAGGCGGACAGCCTCGCGGAGGGCGGCGTCGTAGCGCCGGGCCAGCGTGCGCCGGATTCGGTTCCATGCGTCGAGGCGGGCCAGCTTGACGCGCAGGATCGCCGCCTGGATGGCGTCGAGGCGATAGTTCCCCGGACGCAGCGCGCGTCCCGGGTGCTCCACCGGCTGCCAGGTGCGGAGCCGCCGGGCGGCGCGCGCGCGTTCGCCGTCGTTCGTGACGATGATCCCGCCCTCGCCGGCTGCGCTCAGATTCTTGCTCGGGTAGAAGCTGAAGCAGCCCAGATCGCCCAGCCCCCCGACGCGCCGGCCCCTGTAGCGCGCGCCATGGGCCTGGGCGGCATCCTCGACGACGACCAGCCGGTGCCGGCGGGCCACGTCCAGGATGGGATCCATGTCGGCCGGCTGTCCGTACAGGTGAACCGGCACGATGGCCCGGGTGCGCTCCGTCACCGCCCGCTCGACCGCGGCCGGGTCCATGGTGAGCGCCGGCGCGGCGACGTCGACGAGCCGCGCGCGCGCGCCCGTGCGCAGGATGGCCGCCACCGTCGCCACGAAGGTGAACGGCACCGTGATCACCTCGTCGCCGGGCCCGATCCCGCAGGCGGTCAGCGCGACGACCAGCGCGCTCGTTCCGGAGCTCACGCCGACCGCGTGCCGCGTCCCGCAGTAGCCGGCGAACTCGGCCTCGAACGCCTCCACCTCGGGCCCGAGCGCGTAGCGGCCGCTGCGCAGCACGCGGACTGCGGCCGCTTCCACCTCCGCCCGCAGCTCCGCGTGCTGCGCCTGCAGATCGACCAGCGGGATCACGATGCGCGCTCCGGCACGGGTCGGATTCTACTGCCCGGTCACTGCGCCGGGTCCGACGGGAACCAGCGCCCAGCCGTCGCCTGCCGTGAACTCGCGGGCCGCGAAGCACCACACGACCAGGCGCTTCCGCGCCCAGAACGCGGCATCGTGCTCCGCGCGCCTGCGCAGCTCGACGCGCGCTGCGGTCGCGCCCGAGCCGGGCACGGCAATCAGGTCGACCGCCAGACCGAGCTCGAAGGCCAACTGGTCCGCCAGGCCGGCGCCGGTGGCGTGCATGTCGGCGCCGGCCTGGAAGACCAGGTTGTGGCTGTCGCCGAGGAGCACGATCGGGCTCTCGGGGTCGGGAACCACCGCCGCGGCCGGGCGCGTTCCGGGCGCCGCGACCCCGCGCAGGCGGACCTCCTCGCGCGGGACCTCCGGGCGGTCGAGCGCCGCGTGCAGGTCGCCGGTGATGCTCGTCGAGTACCAGCGCGGCGTGAAGGCCGTCGTCGCGAGCTCCGAGTACCAGCCCCGCTCGCGCACCGCCGCGGCGATCGCCTCTCCGGCCAGCACGCAGCCCACGCCGGACCAATGGCTGTCCCGCCGGCAGTAGGGCGTGCCCTCGGGGTGGAAGCGGTTGGCGAGGAAGTGGTCCGTCAGATCGAGCACGTCGACGTCCTGCTCGCGCAGGAGCCCGTAGAACGCCTCGTGGGCGGCGTCGAGCCGCGGCACGGGAAGCGGCACGTCGACGCCGGCCGCCGCCTTCTCGGGATAGATGATGCTCTTGGGCGGCACCGGCACCAGCAGCAGCTCCACGCCGCGGGCGTCGAGCTGGCGCTTGAAGTCGAGTATCGCCGGCAACGGATCGGCGCCCGCCGGGTCGCCGCCGGCCGCAGGCCGCCGGGCCGCGCTCCCCCAGAACCGCCCCGCGGCGACGTGCCGCAGCTCGGGTCCGAGGAACAGCCAATCGTCCAGCCCGTCGACCACGAGCGAGTCGCGCCGGGCGGCCGCCGCGGCCTGCTCGGCGAGGCCGGAGCGGAACTGCTCGAGCAGGCCCTCGGGGACGTCCGGACCACAGGCCAGCAGCAGGCCGGTCACGGCCGCCACGCGGGCCGGCCGCTGCATCATCGCCGCCCCTCCGCCGGCTCGTCGTCGTGCATGCTCCACAGGTACACGAGAAGCGCGGGTACGTCCAGGGGGGACCGCCGAGGCGGTCCGGGCGACGTCTGCGCGGAAGGGTGTAGACTCGGTGGGCGATGGCTTATCGCAGCAATCTGGAAGCCCGGCTGGCGCGCAAGGTGACGCGCGCGATCACGACTTTCGATCTGATCGAGGACGGCGACCGCGTCATGGTCGGCCTGTCGGGCGGCAAGGACAGTTGGGCGCTGATGCAGTTGCTGGATGTGCTGCGCCGCCGGGCGCCGGTCGACTTCACGCTGGTGGCCGTCAACGTCGATTCGGGCTATGCCGGCTATCGGCACGACGCGATCGCACGGGCTTGCGGCGAGCGCGGCTGGGAGTACCGCATCGAGCACACGGCCATCGGCGAGATCATGGACGACGTCCTCGCCGCCGACGCGACGCCCTGCTCGCTCTGCGCCCGGCTGCGGCGCGGCGTCCTGTACCGGCTTGCGGCGGACATGGGCGCCACGAAGATTGCGCTCGGGCACCACGCCGACGACTTCGTCGAGACGCTGCTGCTCAACCTGTTCTTCGC
>CAZMWA010000225.1:0-12706 GCA_964569405.1 uncultured Vicinamibacteraceae bacterium
ATTCAGCTCTGCCAACCCCCGCTTATTTAGAATCAACAAGTTACGAGCCTACTACCCCTGAAATATCGCCCAAATCTACAAAATCGTCGGGAATCTTGTTAAACATGGGCTAGCGATCCAGACGCATCGCCAGCGGGATGAAGACGATGCCGTTCACGGCCCGCTCGGGGCCGGTCTGCCGGAACCCCAGCCGTTCGTAGGCCAGGACCCCGTAGCGTGACGAGTTGATCGTCACCCGCTCCACGTCCGGCCGGCGGGCGCGGGCCTCCGCCAGCCCGTGCTCGAGGAGCCGGGCGGCGATCCCCCGCCGGTGGAAGTCCTTCGCCACGAACAGCAGCGCGACGTGGTTGCAGTCGCGCACCTCTATCATGCCGGCCAGCGCGCCGCCCACCTCGGCAACCATCACGAAGTGTTCGTGCTCGGCCCGCCGGCGCAGGGCTTCCGCCTCGGCGTAGCGCCGGAACTCGGCCACACCCTGCTCGCTGGTGTAGTCGGGCGCGATGAACTCCTCGAACGAGGCGAGCACGAGCGCGGCGATCGGCTCGGCGTCGTCCGGCGTCATCATCCGGATGCGGCAGGCGGCGGCTTCAGGCACGTTTTTCGGGCTACTCCTGCGCGACATCATAGTGCTCCCACAGGTATTCCGGAAAATACGTGTGGAGATGCAGGAAGATCTCGTGCACCAGGTTGATCGACCGCGCGACGCCGTACGCGTGATGTCCGGGCTTCGCCACGACATGGAGCAGCATCGTGCCGCGCCGGCTCGTGCAGCTCGGCCGCGCGCGACGCGGGTCGATGCGGCGGTGGGCCGGCAGCGTCCGGGCCGAGCGTCCCTCGACGAAGCGCTCCAGCGCCGCGTACAGCGCCGAGCGCACGCGTACGTGCGGCAGCACGTTGGTGAACGTCAGCGTGCCCGAGGCAGGCTCGTAGGTGAGGGTGAACGGCTCGCGGCCCAGCCAGAGAAAACGGAAGTAGTGGCGGCCCGCCCGCGCGGGCCGCTCCGTGTAGCCCCGAAACACGCCCCGGTCGGCGTACGCCTGGAGGCGCCGGCGAACCGCCGCCAGCTCGCTGCTGACCGCTGTCATGCTCCGTGCGGCCGGCGGCTAGTGGTTGTACGACATGACGCCCGGCTCGACCTTGCCGAGGAATCCGGGCGGGTACTGGCTGCGCACCCAGAACTCCTTCTTGGCCTGCACGTTCAGGACCGCCGGGCGGCTCTCGCTCAGCGCCACCTCGTACGCGCGGTCGAGCGCCGGCCGGAAATCCTGCGGGCGCGTGACGTACTCGCCGTGGGCCCCGAGCGCCTCGCCGACCTTGTCGTACCGCACGTTCTCCTGGAACAGGTGAATGGGCAGGCCGGTGGGGCTGTTGCGCTGGCCCGTCCACGTGCCCCACGCGTTGTTGTTGTAGACGATCAGGACGACCGGCAGGCGGTACTTCGACAGGGTCTCCAGCTCCATGCCGGAGTAGCCGAACCCGCCGTCGCCCGTGATGGCGACGACCGGATGCCCCTCGTAGCCGGCCTGCGCGCCGACACCGTGCCGGACGGCGACCGCCGCGCCGAGCGCATAGCCTACGTCCGGCCCGATGGCGCCGTACTGGTAGGCGCCGTTGATCACCTGTCCCGGGCGGAACGCGCGCAGGTAGCGGCGCGTGTAGCGCGCCACGCCGTAGCCGCCCTGGACCACGGTCGTGCGCTCCCGCGGCAGGTTGCCGTGGTACAGGAAGTCGGCGACCTCCTTGCCGATGACCGCCGGGTGGACCGCGTCGGCGTAGCCCAGTCCGGTGCGATAGAACTCCTCGTTCTCGGCCTCGAACTCGCGCCGGGCGGCCGCCACCTCGGCCACCCAGGCGTCGCGCCGCCGGCTGGGCACGGCCTCGGCCAGCGCCTCGAGCGCGACCATCTCGTCGGCGACGATCCCGACCTCGATCGGCAGGTTGCGGCCGATGTCCTCGGCTGCCGGATCGATGCGGATGTAGCGCGCATCGGGTCCGAAGGCGAACTCGCCGACCGTCGGCATGCAGTGCTGCCCGACCAGCAGCACGACGTCGGCGCTGGCCAGCGCGCCCGGGGCGGCGTCCGCCGACAGCTCGTGGTCGGCGGGAAACTGTCCCTTCATCGCGCCCGACTCGACCACGGGGATGTGCGCCTTCTCGGCCAGCCGCCGCAGCGCGTCCCAGGCCTTGTGGTAGAAGACGCCGTTGCTCGACACGATGATCGGCCGCGCGGCGGCCCGCAGCAGCCGGACGGCGGCGTCGATCGCCCGCGGCTCCGGATACGGCTTCGCATCGGTGCGGTAGCGCGTCTTGTCGTAGTAGTACTCCAGCTCGCTGGCGTCGGCGAACCGCGCGCCGGCCACCTCGGCCGGAAAATCCAGGTGCACCGGCTTGGGGACCCCGGTCTTGAGCTGCCGGAAGGCGTACCCGGCGTACTCCCACGTGCGCTCCGGCGTGATCAGCCGCTTGCCGTACTTGCGCAGGCCCTCGGTGGTCGGCTGCTGGTAGCAATCCTGGATGCCGCGCTCCGTGTCGTCGCCGCGGATGGTCGTGTTGCTCGCCAGCACCAGCAGGGGAGAGCGCGCCGCGTTCGCCGCCGCGATGCCGCAGATCATGTCGGTGAAGCCCGGGCCCTCGGTGCCCGACGTCGCGGCGATCTCGCCGGTCGTGCGGCAGAACGCGTCGGCGGCGTGACACAGCGACCCCTCGTGCCGGCCCGAGTAGGTCGGAATCCCCGCCGCCGCCATCGCGTGCACGACCAGGTAGTTGCCGGGACAGCAGAAGAGCGCGGCGACACCCTCCTCCTTGCAGGCCCGCGCGAACACCTGCGCGCCGATCATCGGAAACTCGGCAGGCGCCGCCGAACCCTTGGCGGCCTCGGCGAACTCCTTCGGAATGGCGATCGGCCGGGCGTCGTCCTCCGCCGCCAGGGCCGCGCGACCGGTGCCGAGCGCCGCCGCCGTGGCGCCGGCGCCGCCGAGCACCGCCTGGCGCATGAAGGCGCGCCGCGACTCGGTCCCCGCCCGGACAGCCTGCTTCGTACTCCGCTTCCTGGTCTTCATGGCGACCTCATTCCTTGTTCGGACAGGGCTGCGCCCCGAGCCCCCGGCGTCCGCCTGCGCGTTTCTGCGGTGCAGACTGCTGGCTGCAAGCCTACCGGAGTCCGGGTCGTGCTACCAAGCCGGACTCCCGGTTCCTGCGTCATCCCCCGACCGCGATCCCCGCCACCTCGAAGCGGGCGCCGAACAGCAGCGGGCCGGAGCCGAGGAAGGCGCGGGCCGGGGGCTCGCCGGTGAAGTACTCGCGGTACACCCGGTTGAACACGCCGTAGAGGGACACGTCCGAGCAGAAGACCTGGACGTTGACGAGATCGTCCATGGTCATGCCCGCCTCGGCCAGCACCGCCTGCACGCCGTCGAGGACGTTGCGCGCCTCCTGCTCGGCGGTCGCGGGCAGGCGGCCGGTCTGCGGGTCCATCCCGAGCCGCCCCGCGACGTAGAGCGTGTTGCCGGCCAGCACGGCATCGCTGAACGGCGCGGCCACGGTGCGCCCGGGCAGGTTGATGACGCGCGGGGCGGTCGAGCCCTGCGTGGCGCTCAGCACCCCCACGACGCTCGCCACCAGCGCGCCGACGACGACGCCGCCGATGAACACGAGTCCGTTCCCATGAGTTCTCATGAATGGTTCTCCCTTACACGCCGGTCAGCAGCACGGTCGACCCGGTCGTCCTGCGCGCCTCCAGGTCCCGATGCGCCCTGGCGGCGTCCTGCAGCGCGTACGTCTGGTTCACCTCGATCCGCACCACCCCGCGGCCGACGACGTCGAACAGCTCGGCGGCCGTCGCCTCGAGCTCCGCGCGCGTCGCCGTGTAGGTGGCCAGCGTCGGACGCGTCAGGTAGAGCGACCCCTTCGGCGCCAGCACCCCCGGCGGGAAGGGCTCGACGGCGCCCGACGCGTTTCCGAAGCTCACCATCAGGCCGCGCGGCTGCAGGCAGTCGAGCGAGTCGTTGAACGTGTCCCTGCCGACGGAGTCGTAGACCACCGGGACCCCCTTGCCGCCGGTCAGCTCCCGCACGCGATCGACGAAGCTCTCCTCCGTGTAGACGACCGGGTGGTCGCAGCCGTGCGCCTTCGCGAGCTCGGCCTTCTCGCGCGTTCCCACGGTCCCGATGACGGTTGCGCCGAGGTGCTTCAGCCACTGGCACGCGATGAGGCCGCACCCGCCGGCCGCCGCGTGGAAGAGAACCGTCTCGCCGGGCTGCACGGCGTACGTCCGGCGCACGAGGTACTGCACCGTGCACCCCTTGAGCATCACCGCCGCCGCCTGCTCGTCGCTGATCCCGTCGGGAATCCTCACGAGCTGCTGCGCCGCGACCAACCGGCGCTGCGCGTAGCTGCCGAGGTTCATGCAGTAGACGACGCGATCGCCCACCGCCACCTCGGTCACGCCGTCGCCGACCGCCTCGACGACGCCGGCGCCTTCATTGCCGATGGTCACCGGCAGCGACGGCGCCGGGTAGAGCCCGGTCCGGAAGTAGACGTCGATGAAGTTGAGGCCGGCCACGGTCTGGCGGATCAGCGCCTCGCCCGGCCCCGGACCGGGAACGTCGATCGGCTCCCAGCGCAGGACCTCGGGACCGCCGGTCTCGTGAATGCGCACCGCGTATGTCATCGATCGCTCCCCTGTCTGCCGTCGTGTCGGTACCGTCGCAAGCCCATCCTAGCAGTCCAGGGAACGGTCGCGCGCGTTGCGCTACCATTAGGAGCGCTCCATGGCACCCGACACCGGCGCGTTCGACGCGCACCACCCGCCGTCAGCGGACCTGCTCGCGGACTGCGTCCACTGCGGCTTCTGCCTGCCGCCGTGCCCCACGTACGCGTTGTGGAGCCGCGAGACCGACTCGCCGCGCGGGCGGATTCACCTGCTGCGGGTGGCGCTCGAGGGCAAGGCGTCCATCACGCCGGCGTTCGCCCGCCACTTCGACACCTGCCTGGGCTGCATGGCCTGCATGACCGCCTGCCCCTCCGGCGTGCAGTACGACAAGCTGCTGGAAGCCGCCCGGCCGCAGCTCGAGCGGCACGTCCGGCGGCCGCTGGCCGACCGGCTCTTCCGCCGGCTGATCTTCGCCCTGTTTCCCTACCCGCGCCGCCTGCGCTGGCTCGCGCTCGAGCTGTGGGCCTACCAGCGCCTCGGGCTACAGCGGCTGCTGCGTGCCACCGGCCTCCTGAACGCGCTCCCGGCGCGCCTGCGCGCCATGGAGTCCGTGGCGCCGCGTGTCTCCGTCGGCGGCGCCTGGTCGTCCATGCCCGACGTCATCCCTGCAGCCGGCGAACGCCGGCGGCGGGTTGCGCTCCTGCTCGGCTGCGTGCAGCGCGTCTTCTTCAGCGACGTCAATCGCGCGACGGCCCGCGTGCTCGCCGCCGAAGGCTGCGAGGTGGTGATCCCGCAGGCCCAGGGCTGCTGCGGCGCGCTGATGCTGCACGCCGGCCTCGAGGACGACGCCGCGGCGCTGGCGCGGCGCTTCATCGACGCCTTCGAGCCCGCGCTTGCCGGCGTCGACGCCATCGTGATCAACGCGGCCGGCTGCGGGTCGACGCTCAAGGAGTACGGCCATCTGCTGCGCGACGATCCGACGTACGCGGCGCGCGCGGAGGCGCTGGCCGCCAAGTGCCGGGACGTCTCCGAGGTGCTGGCCGACCTCGAGCCGCGGGCGCCCCGCCGCCCGGTCCCGATGCGCGTGGCCTACCACGACGCGTGCCACCTGCAGCATGCGCAGGGCGTCAGCGCCGAGCCGCGGCGCGTGCTGGCGGCCATCCCGGAGCTCGACGTGCGCGAGGTGCCGGAAGGCGGGCTCTGCTGCGGTTCGGCGGGCATCTACAACCTGGTCGAGCCGGAAGCCGCGGACGCTCTCGGGCGGCGCAAGGCCGGGAACATCCTCGCCACCGGCGCCGACGCGGTCGTCTCGTCGAATCCGGGCTGCCTGCTGCAGCTCGGCAGCGCGCTGGAACGCCAGGGCCGCCCCATGCGCACGATGCACCTGGTGGAGATCGTCGACGCGTCGATCCGCGGGGAGACGACGCCGGCGGCGGCCCCGGGTTCCGGGCGCAGCCCCGTCTGAAGGAGGTTTCTCATGACCGCTCGAGTTGCCGCACTGGCGTTGACGCTCGGCCTGTTCGGACTGCTCGCGCCGGCGCCGGTCGCCGGTCAGGATGACGGCGCATGGTCCGCGCCGCGAACCGCGTGGGGCGATCCGGACCTGCAGGGAATCTGGTCGAACACGACCACGACGCCCATGGAACGGCCGGCGGACCTCGAGGGCCGGGAGTTCCTGACCGAGGAGGAGCGGGCCGCGCGGAATCCCGGCTCCGGCATCTCGGCCGAGGAGCAGTCGGACTTCATGCCCACCGGCGCGTACAACGACTACTGGCTGGAGAAGGGCGAGCTGTCGCTGCGCACGTCGCTGATCGTGGAGCCGCCCGACGGGCGGTACCCGCCGCGGACACCTGCCGCGGAGGAACGCCGGGCGCGGCGGTTCGCCAGCTTCACGGGCGGCGGCGAGCTCGCGTCCTGGAACGACTTCAGCACCTATGACCGGTGCCTCACGCGCGGCATGCCCGGCGCCATGACGCCCGGCTTCTACAACCACAACTACCAGATCCTGCAGACGCCGGACCATGTCGTGCTGCTCGTGGAGATGATCCACGACGCCCGCATCGTGCCGCTCGACGGGCGCGCCGGGCCGCCGGCGGCCGTGTCCCAATGGCTGGGCACGTCCAGCGGCCGCTGGGAGGGAGACACCCTGGTCATCGAGACGACGAACCTCCAGGAGCCGCGGCGCCGCGTGGTCGAGCGGCTCACCCGGGTGGGCGCCGACGCCATGGACTACCGCGTGACCGTCAGCGACGAGGAGGAGTGGACCGGCGCCTGGACCGCCCTCATGCCGATGACCGCGATCGAGGGTCCGATCTTCGAGTACGCCTGTCACGAGGGCAACTACTCGCTGCCCAACATGCTCGCGGGCAAGCGCGCGGAGGAAGCCGAGGAGGCGGAATCGCGCTGATGCGCGCTACAACCCGCCGGGGCCGCGTCCCGTGTTCAGCCGGGCGTCCGGGTCGAACCGGCGCTTGATCGCCTCCATCACGCGCCTGCCCGCGCCGACCGGCCCCCAGGGGTCGACGCGCTGCCGCAGCGCCGCGTCGGCCCGTCGAATCACGGCCGAGCCGCGGCCCGCGGGCAGGCGCTCGCGAAGCTCCCCGACCAGCCGGGCCTGAGCGTCGAGCGGGCCGTCGAGTCGCAGATCGACCACGCCGAGCGCTGCGCGGCCGGCGACCGCCAGGCCGATCCCGGTCGCCTCCGCCGCGTCCCGCAGCCAGACGAGCGTCGGGAACAGCTCCGCCGGCACCGTGCTCAGCTTGACGAGCGTGCCGCCCGAGGACCAGTGCGTCAGGTGGCGGCGCCACGTCGCCTGCTCGTCGCGTCCGCTGTGAACGACCGCGCCGGCAGCGCCCGCGAGGGCGCTGGCCGCGTCAGCCTGCTCCGAAGCCGCCGCCTCGACCGATTCGAACCGCACCAGCAGGCGCGGCCGAGGCGCGGCGACCTCGATCGAGACCGGCGCCAGCGCCGAGCCCGCGAGCCGGCTGGCGACCGGCGCGGCCGCTTCGAGGGAGTCGAAGGTGAGCTCCACGGTGCGCGAGGCCGGCGGCGCGGGGGCCAGCTTGAACGTCGCCGTGAGGATGACGCCCAGGCAGCCGAACGATCCGGTCAGCAGTCGGGAGAGATCGTAGCCGGCGACGTTCTTGACGACGATGCCGCCGGCCTTCGCCACGCGGCCGTCGACGCGCGCCATGGTGACGCCGATGATCGAGTCGCGCGGCCCGCCGTGACCGTGGCGGCGGGGGCCGCTGTCGTTGGTCGCCACGACGCCGCCGACGGTCGCGCGGTCCGGCCACGGCGCGTCCCACGGCAGCCGTTGACCGTGCGCGGCGAGCCGGGCGTTCACCGCGGCGGGCGTCGCGCCGGCCTCGACCGTGGCCGTCAGATCGCCATGCCGGTGCTCGACGACAGCACGGAGTCCGGCCGTGGAGAGCAACAGGTCGACCTCGCCCCCCGGCGCGCCCCACTGCAGCTTCGTGCGCCCCCCGGCCACCCGCACCCGGAGCCGCTCGGAAGCCGCCCACGCCAGCGTTGCCGCCAGTGCGTCGCCGCTGCCCGGCTCCACGACGATGCGCGGCCGCACGCCGTCGACGGCGTCCCCGTCGACGGCCGCGCGCGCCGCGGCGCCCGTCTTCCCCGCCAGCCGCTCGAGGAGCGCCGCGGCGGACGCGACGGTCGCCATCAGACCCGCTCCGCCAGGCCCGCCGCCTCGGCCGGATGCCTGCGGTACGGACCGGGCACCTCGCCGCACAGGCGCGGCGTCGGAAACACCTTGCCGGGGTTGCAGATGTTGCCGGGATCGAAGGCGCACCGCACGAGCTGCATCGTGTCGAGGTCGGTGTCGCTGAACATCTTCGGCAGATGCTCGGCCTTGTCGGCGCCCACGCCGTGCTCCCCCGTAATCGACCCGCCGACGTCGAGACAGTAGGTCAGGATCTCGGAGGCGACAGCGTGCGCCAGATCGGCCTGTCCGGCGACGCGCTCGTCGTAGCAGACCAGCGGGTGCAGATTGCCGTCGCCGGCGTGGAACACGTTGCCGATCTTCAGGCCCGAGCGCTCGGACAGGCCGCGAATCCGGCCCAGCACCTCCGGCAGCCGGGTGCGCGGGATGACGCCGTCCTGCACGTAGTAGCTCGGCGACACGCGGCCCATCGCCGCGAACGCCGCCTTGCGCCCCTGCCAGAACCGCGCCCGCTGCGCGTCGGTCCGGGCCACCTGGATCTCGAGCGCCTGCGCCGCGGTGCAGACCTCCTCGACGCGGCTGAAGAGCGCCGTCACGTCGGCCTCCGCACCGTCGAGCTCGACAATCAGAATCGCCTCGACAGGCGGAAAGTCGGGGTGGACCGCCGCCTCGGCCGCCTCGATCGTCACGCGGTCCATCATCTCGACCGCCGCCGGGATGATGCCCGCGCCGATGATGCCCGACACGGCGTTGCCGGCCGCCTCGGTCGAGTCGAACGCGGCCAGCAGCGTCCGCACGGCCGCCGGCTTGCGGAGCAGCCTGAGCGTCACCCGCGTGACCACCGCCAGCGTGCCCTCCGAGCCGACGAGGACGCCGAGCAGGTCCAGGCCGGGCGCGTCGAGCGCCGGCCCGCCGAGCCGGATCGACTCGCCGTCCGGCAGCACCGCCTCCACGCCGAGGACGTGGTGCACGGTGAACCCGTACTTGAGGCAGTGCGCGCCCCCGGAGTTCTCGGCGACGTTGCCGCCGATCGAGCAGATCACCTGGCTCGACGGATCCGGTGCGTAGTAGTAGCCGTCACCGGCGACCGCCTTGCTGACGTCGAGGTTCATCACGCCCGGCTCGACCGTGATGCAGCGGTTCGGGATGTCGATCTCGAGGATCCGGTTCATCCGCGTCATCACGATCAGGACGCCGTCGGGATGCGGCATGGCGCCCCCGGAGAGCCCCGTGCCCTGGCCGCGCGCCACGAACGGCACGTCCTGCTCGTGACACAGGCGCACGATGCGCCGCACCTGGTCGGCGGAGGTCGGCAGCACGGCCACGCCCGGCTTGGAGCGCAGCTTCACGAGGCCGTCCGTCTCGTACGTCAGCAGCTCGCCGTGGTCGCGCACGATCCCGTCGGCGCCCACGATGCGCTCGAGACTGGCGAGAAACGTCTTGTCCACGGCGGCCAACCTCCCTCGCGTCGCCCTACGGTCTCGAGTACTGGTCGATGACGCGCGTGATGGCCCGCTGGCAGACCCGGCAGAACCCGACGGGGTTCCGCGTGAACATGATGCAGTCGACCTCGGGGCGGTAGAGGCCGGTCGGCTCGTACGACGCGCCCTCGAAGGCGCCCACCCGGCCGGCGTGGGGCATCGCCTGCAGCAGCGCCGTCTCGCGGTCCATCTGCGCCGTGAAGAGGTTGTCGAGATCGTTCTCGGGCGCGCCCGCCGCCCGCAACGACGCGCGCTCGCGCTGCGCCGCCGTGCTCCCCTGCTCGAACGCCGCCTTGTCCCAGGGGGTGGGCAGCGGTGTGTCGGCCGCGACGAGATCGCCCCACTTGAGGTTGTCGGGATCGTGCAGCGCCGTGACGTTCGGCTCCCACGGTTCCGGGTGATACGCCGCGCCTGTCTCGTACGCCACGTCCGACGTGTAGTACTCGTCGGCCAGACCGGCGAAGTGATGGCCGAACTCGTGGACGAACACGTACTCGGCGAACCCCGTGTCGGCGGCCGCGGTCGCCTGGAAATTGAAGATCCCGCCGCCGCCGTACTGCGCCTCGTTGACCAGGATCTCGAGGAACTCGTAGGGCGCCGCGGCGGCCGCGTCGCGCAGCGCACGGTTGTCGTAGGTGAGCAGATAGCGCTCGGAATCGAAGATGTTGTACTCCGCCGACAGCGGCGTCCGACGGAACTCGAGCGCCCGCGGACGGCTGATGCCCGGGCTGGCCGACGGCAGATCGAGCCCCCACACGTTGAAGTCCGAGCGGCGGCTCCTGAACGGCTCCTCCTCGAACAGCGCGCCGACCAGCCGCCGCGCGTCGGCATGGAACTTGGGCAGCTCCGCCTCGACGTACCCTTCGCCGATCACGAGCAGGTCGACCTTCTCCGCCGGCGGGCCGCTCTCCTGAATGGCCCAGACCTCGCCCATGGGGGCGCGATCGGCCGGATTGACGAACCGGGACTCGGGATCGACCACCGTCGACCACACCTCGTGGAAGCTGTTCTCGGCGTCGCGCACCTTCAGCACGACCTGCACCGGCCGCCGCGGCCAGGGAAAGCGCAGCGACTCGTGGAACGTCCGGTGCACGCGCCGCGACTCGGGCGTCGTCTCCCACTCGCCGTAGATCGACGCGAATCCGCGCGAGTAGATCGGCCGGTTGGTCCGCCGGTCGACCACCTCGAAGAGGTACTTGCCGAGGTTGAGATCATCGACGAGCCGCGTGCGGCTGCCGGCCCACGGGCCGTCCGACACGACCCGATCCAGACCGAAGATCTCCGTTCCCCGTCCGCCGGAGTGGAAGTAGTCGACGCGCATTGTCTTGTCGATGAAGTACGCGTCGAAACCCTCCCCGCCGGTGGACTCGCCCTGCCGGGCGGCGCCGGGCCAGGCGCCGTAGACCACGGTGCAGGCCGCCGCGAGCAGGATGCCGACGACGCGCCGGGTAACGGTTGCTCCCATGGGAGGTATTCTAATCGCTGACCGCAAGCTCGCCCGGCACGATCGGCCGGGTGCGCGGGAGCTTCCCGCGATAGGCCATCCAGCCCACGACCCCGAGCACGCCCACGAACGCGCAGAGCTTCGCGACGTCCGCTGCGCGGGTCGCGGGCAGCACCGCCCACAACAGCCACAGCACAGGCTGCGCCAGACAGACGGCCCAGACGGCTCCGTAGAAGTAGCGCCGCTCGTGCCCCTCGCCCCGCGTCGACGACTTGACGCGCGGCAGCCGCCCGGCGGCGCCCAGGAGCCAGACGGTGCCCGCCAGCGGAAAGTACGCCGCCTCGTAGAGCTGCCGCAGATACCAGCCGCCGCTCGCGATGGCGACGAGCAGGCCGGTCAGATTCAGCAGTCCGAACGAGACCACGGCACTCCACGCCAGCGTATAGCACACCCGCCGGTAGGCCGGGTTCGGCTTGTCCTCGGTGAAGCGGATGATGTACGGCCGCGGCTCCACACCGGGCAGCCGGCCGCGCAACCCGGCGACGCCGGTCGCCACCAGCACGAGTCCCAGCCAACCCGCCATGCGGCCGTCGAAGCCGCTCTCGAACAGGTCGAACGTGAGCGGCCCCGGCGCGATGAAACAGACCCAGATCCAGATCGGCCAGTGCGCGAGGCGATACGCCGCCGTGTTCCGCTCCCGAATGCGCCGCCGGCTCGCCAGCTCAACCGGAATGCCGTCCAACGTGCCGCCTCCACCCACGCAGCTACACCTCCACGGCGGGACCCGGCACCAAGCCGGCCGCGCCCGGCGTTCGCCAGTCGCCCCGCCACACCCGCACCGCGTTGCCTCCGTCTCGCTTCGCCCGATACATGGCCGCGTCCGCCCGCGCCACCAACGCACCCGCCTCGCACTCGCCGGCCCACGTCGTGCTGACGCCGAAGCTCGCCGCCGCGGCTACCGCGCCCTCGGGACCCGCCACCCGTCGCCGCGCCAGCTCCGCGCGCAGCCTCTCCGCCGCCTGCGCGGCCCCCGCGCACGGCGTATCCCGCAGCAGCACCAGGAACTCGTCTCCCCCGTAGCGGCACCGCACATCGCTTCCCCGGACCCCGTCCCTCAGCACCGCGCCCAACTCCGCGAGCACGCCGTCTCCGACCCGATGCCCGTACCGGTCGTTCAGCCCCTTCAGGTCGTCGACGTCGACGAAGATCAACGACGCCTCGCTTCCGCCCCCACGCGCCCGTCGCAGCGCCGCCGCGATCCGCGCCAGCCCGTCCCGCCGCGTCCGGCACCCCGTCAGCGCGTCCGCGCCCTGCCCGGCCGCTTGGCGCGCCAGCTCCATCTTCTCGACGAACAGACCGAGCAACGCCGCCGCCACCTTCAACGCCTGCCGCTCCGCGGTCTTCAGCGGCTGCTCACGATCGGCCACCGACCTGCCCACCACCAGCGC
>CAZMWA010000226.1:0-3656 GCA_964569405.1 uncultured Vicinamibacteraceae bacterium
CCGCCGAGGCGCGCCGTGCGCGCCTTGGCTCTCCGGTGCAGGCTCCTGGCGGGCGGGCGCGGCCTGCGGCTTGACAGTGCCGGGCGGCGCGCTCAGAATCCATCCCAGGGGGTGTCGAGCGATGTCGATACGAATCCCGGGCATGATGCGGGGCGCCGCGCTGGCGGCGGCAATCGTGGCGGTCGCTGTCGCGTGGCCGGCGGCGCAGGTGGACGACTACCGGGCGCCGCGGCTGCCCGGCACCGACAGCCCCGACCTCAACGGCATCTGGCAGGCGCTGGGCACCGCCCACTGGGACATCGAGGATCACGTCGCGCTGCCCGCGGCGGTGCTCGAGATGGGCGCCATCGGCGCGGTGCCGGCCGGCCACGGCGTGGTCGACGGCGCCATCCCGTACCAGACCTGGGCCGTAGCGCGGAAGCGCGAGAACTTCGAGCAGCGCATGGTCGTCGACCCCTGGAACCGGGAGATCGGCGACCCGGAGGTGAAGTGCTACCTGCCGGGCGTGCCGCGCGCGACGTACCTGCCGTACCCGTTCCAGATCGTGCAGGGCACCGACGAGATCACGATCGCGTACGAGTTCTCGAGCGCCACGCGCATCATCCACCTCGCCAACCACGAGGAGCCGGCCATCGACAGTTGGATGGGATGGTCCAACGGGCGCTGGGACGGCGACACGCTGGTGGTCGACGTCACCGGCTTCAACGGCCTCACCTGGTTCGACCGGGCCGGCAACTTCCACAGCGACGCGCTGCACGTCGTCGAGCGCTACACGCCGCTGACGCCGTACCATCTCGACTACGAGGTCACCATCGAGGACCCGAACGTGTTCGAGCGGCCCTGGACGATGCGGATGCCGCTGTACCGGCGCATGGACGCGAAGGCGCAGGTGATGGACTTCCGGTGCCTCGAGTTCGTCGAGCCGCTGCTGCTGGGCTCGCTGAGCAACCCCGCGCCCTGATTCGGACGCGACAACAGGTGGAGGTGCATCCGATGCGAACGGAGCGAATCGTAGCGGCGGCCTGCGCAACGGTGCTCGTGCTGAGCCTGCCCGCCGGGCCGGCCCTGGCGCACCACGCGTTCGGCGCCGAGTTCGACGCCAGCAAGCCCATCCAGCTCGAGGGCGTCGTGACGCGGATGGAATGGATCAACCCGCACGCCTGGATCCATCTCGACGTCACGCGGCCCGACGGCACGGTGGAGCAGTGGATGGTCGAGGGCGGCCCCCCGAACTCGCTCGTGCGGCGCGGCTTCCGGAAGGACTCGCTGCCGCCCGGCATGCGGATTGTCGTGGACGGCTACCAGGCCATCGACGGCAGCAATCGCGCGAACGGCCGGGACCTGACGTTCCCCGACGGGACGCATCTGTTCATGGGCTCGTCCGGGACGGGCGCGCCGCTCGACGGGCGCGATCCGACCGAACGCTGACGACGAAGTGAGGCATGCGATGAACCATCGACATCTCGTGGCGCTCGGCGTGTTGGCGGTGCTGGCGGCGGGCGCCGGCAGTGCGGCGGCCCAGACCGGGGCGGAGTCGGCCGCCCTGCGCACGGCCTGGGGCGATCCGGACCTGCAGGGCGTGTGGCGGAACGAGACCGAGACGCCCTTCGAGCGCCCCGCGGAGCTGGCCGGCAAGGAGTTCTACACGGCCGAGGAGGCGGCGGCCCTCGTCGAGGGGCGCTGCGGCACCTCGCGCTACCGGGCCTGCGAGGACGGCCGGCAGGCGCCCGAGGCGCCGAGCCCCGAGACCGCAAGCCAGCCGACCGGCACCTACAACCGCTTCTGGCAGGACACCGGCGAGCCGGAGCGCGTCTTCACGCGCACGTCGCTCATAGCCGGCCCCACCGGGCGCATCCCGTTCACGCCGGAGATGCAGATCGAGAGCGACCGCAACGCGGCCAGCTACGGCCTGGGTCCGTTCAACACCTGGCACGACATCGACACCGGGGAGCGCTGCCACACGGACGGGCTGCCCGGCTCGGTCTGGACCGGCACGGCCGGGGGGCCGCAGCGCATCTCGCAGAGCCCCGGCTGGGTGGTCATCGAGGGCGAGCAGTTCCGCGACCGGCGCATCGTCCCCACGGACGGACGCCCGCACGGCAACGTGCGCCACTGGCTCGGCGAGAGCGTGGGCCGCTGGGAGGGCGAGACGCTCGTGGTCGAGACGCGGAACTTCCTCGACAAGACCAGCGAGCGCTGGCTGGCCACCTGGCGCGTCCCAACCGAGACGATGCGCATCGTCGAGCGCTTCACCCGGGTGGACGCCGCGACGCTCATGTACCAGTTGACCGTGGAGGATCCAGCCAAGTTCACGGAGGCCTGGATGGTGGAGCTGCCGCTCAGCAGGCTGGATCAGCCGTACCTGGAGTACGCCTGCCACGAGGGCAACTACGGCGTCATCCACACGCTGAGCGGCGCGCGCGCCCGCGAGCGGGAAGCCGCGGGCGGCGCGCGCTAGCCCGGCAATCGTCGCCTGCGGCTCCGGTTGCCGCCCAACCAACCCTCACCAGGAGTCTATGCCGTTCTACGGCGCAGACTCCTGGGTTCCGCTACTGCCCGCCCTCGATGGCGACGTGGCGCGACTTGAAGCGCCACCCGGCGGGCGTCTTCACGAGCTTGTCGCTGTAGAGGCCCGCGATGTCGATGCCGGGTTGCTGCGCGCCGACGTCGAGCAGCAGCAGATAGGCGCTGCCGTCGGCGCCGTCCGCCGTCGGCGTGACGACGAGCTGGCTGTTCCAGTGCCGGCCGGTGCCCTGCCGGCCGCCGTACGAGTTCTCGGCGTAGGCAACCAGCTCGTCGCGGCCGGCCGCGTCGCGGAACGTGCCGTCCGGCGTGAAGGTGTCGGCCCAGGCCTCGGGGTCGCCCAGGTCGAGGGCCCGCGCGTAGCGCGCGTAGAGCTGCTCGATCTCGATGTAGTCGGCCGCCGTCAGGCTGCCGCCGGCGCCCTGGCCGGCGCCCGCCGCGCCCAGCGCCCCCACCAGGAGCACGACCGCCCAGAAGCCCGCTGTCCTGTTCATCGCCCTCTCCTTCCCGTGACACGAAATGATCCGTCAGGAGCTTGTGGCGGATCAAGCGTGGATGCGATCATGCGTACATGCATGCGAAAGGACGGACCATGAGGCAACGGACACGAACCACCCTGACGGCGGCCCTCCTGCTGATCCTGGCGCTGACGACGACCGGTTCGGCGCAGTTGCCCAGCCTCGGGGAACTGATGCGCGACAAGCTCGACCACGCCCAGGACCTGCTGGCGGCGGTGGTGCTCGGCAACCACGGCCGGGTCGAGCGCATCGCGAACGAGCTGGTGGCGCTGAGCGAGGCGTCGACCTGGAGCCCGCTCCAGACGGCCCAGTACCTGCGCTACGCGGCCGACTTCCGGGGCTCCGCCCACGCGCTGATGGAGGCGGCGGCGGCACGCAACACCGACGGCGTGTCGCTGGCCTACATGGAGATGACGCTCAACTGCGTCCAGTGCCACAAGCACGTCCGCGGCGCCCGGCTCGGCGACTGATATCAGACGGGGCTGCGCCCCGAACCCCCGGCGTCCGCTTGCGGGGACCCCTGCGCCCCGCGCCGCTCCCGCCGAGGCGCGCTGTGCGCGCCTTGAGGCCCTGTCGCCATGGGCTGCCAACAGCCGTAGGCGGGCGGGGCTACAA
>CAZMWA010000227.1:0-31015 GCA_964569405.1 uncultured Vicinamibacteraceae bacterium
GGGCATCGTGGAGAGCGTGCCGTTTCGGATGCGGAAGGCGCCGGAATCATGATCATCACCAGGAAGCACTTGCCGCGGCGTACGTTGCTGCAGGGCATCGGCGCCTCGCTCGCCCTGCCGCTGCTCGACGGCATGGTGCCGGCGCTGACGGCGCTGAGCCGGACCGCGGCCGCGCCCGTGCGGCGCATCGGCTTCTTCTACGTGCCCAACGGCATGGCGATGAAGTACTGGATGCCCGCGGCCGAGGGCGCCGGGTTCGACCTGCCGCGCACGCTCGAGCCGCTGGCGTCGCACCGCGCGGAGCTGACGGTCCTGTCGGGGCTGGCCGCCATGGAGGCGTACCCGCGTCCGGGGGAGGGGGGCGGCGACCACGCGCGGGCGGCGGGCAGCTATCTGACCGGCATGCACATCAAGCGCACGACCGCGGCGGACGTGCTGGCCGGGATATCGGCGGATCAGATTGCCGCCCGCGAGCTGGCGGCCGACACGCAGCTCGCCTCCCTGGAGCTGGCCCTCGAATCCGTCGAGTTGCTGGGCGCCTGCGACGGTACCTACGCCTGCGCCTACACCAACACCATCGCCTGGCGGACGCCGACCACGCCGCTGCCGATGGAGAACGACCCGCGCGCCCTGTTCGAGCGGATGTTCGGCACGGCCATCAGCACGGAGCCGGCCGCGCGGCTGGCGCGGCTGCGACGCGATCGCAGCATTCTCGACTCCGTGTCCGACAAGGCGGCGGCGCTCGAGCTGCGCCTGGCTCCCGGCGACCGGGTCAAGCTCGCCGAGTACCTGGACGCCGTGCGCGACGTGGAGCGCCGCATCCAGATGGCCGAGGCGCAGAGCGGCCGGGAGATGCCGGTCGTGGACCAGCCGGCCGGGATTCCGAACGACTTCGCCGCGCACGCGAAGCTCATGTTCGACCTGCTGGCGCTGGCGTACCAGACCGATCTGACGCGCGTCGCCACGTTCATGATCGGCCGCGAGGTGAGCAGCCGCCCGTATCCCGAGATCGGCATCTCCGACTCGCACCACCCGCTGTCGCACCACGAGAACGATCCGGTCAAGATTGACGATCTCGGCAAGGTGAACCGCTACCACATGGAGCAGTTCGCGCACCTGGTGGACCGGCTCGCCGCGACGCCCGACGGCGACGCCTCGCTTCTGGACCAGTCGCTGCTGGTGTACGGCGCCGGCATCAGCGACAGCAACACGCATTTCCACGACAATCTGCCGATTGCGCTGATCGGCGGCCGGGCGGCCGGACTGCGCGGCGGGCGGCACGTCCGCTATCCGGACGAGACGCCGGTCACGAACCTGTGGATGACGCTGCTCGACAGGATGGGGGTGCCGGCCGAGCGGCTCGGCGACAGCACGGGCCGGGTGGCCCGGCTCTGGGACCTGTAGCGGGCTGGTATAATTCGCACGGCATTCGCACGGCGTCTGCGTCGGACGTTTCTGTTGCGGGAGGTGTGATGTGAAGAGTGGGAACTGGTGCGGCGGGGCCTCGGCGTCCCGTCTGTTCGGATGCGCGGCCATGCTGCTGCTGTTGCTGGGCGGAACGCCCGCGGCGGCGCAGACCGCGGCCAGCGACGGCGAGGTGACCTTCACGAAGGACGTGCTGCCCATCCTGCAGCGCAGTTGCCAGAGCTGTCACCGGCCCGGCGCCATCGCGCCCATGTCGCTGGTCTCGTACGAGGACGTGCGGCCCTGGGCCCGTTCCATCAAGCGCAACGTCGAGGCGCGCGAGATGCCGCCCTGGTACATCGATCGGCGCATCGGCATCCAGGACTTCAAGGACGATCCGTCGCTGACCGACGGGGAGATCGCCACCATCGCGGGCTGGGTCGACGCCGGCGCGCCGCGCGGGAACCCGGCCGACGCGCCCCCGCCGCTCGAGTTTCCGGACGCGAACGCCTGGCAGATCGGCGAGCCGGATCTGATCGTCTCGATGCCCGAGCCGTACCTGCTGCCGGCGGAGGGGCCGGACGAGTTCCCGAACATCCTCGCAGACCCCGGCCTGACCGTCGACCGCTACATCAAGGCGGTGGAGGTGAAGCCGGACGCCAACAGCCTCGAGGCGGTGCACCACGTCATCACCACCATGACGGAGTACGACGAGGATCTGGCCAAGGGCAACTTCCTCAACGAGTACGCGGTCGGGAAGAACGGCGACGTCTTCGATGACGACACGGGCCGCCTGATCAAGGCCGGCACGCAGATCCGCTTCGGGCTCCACCTGCACCCGTACGGCGAGGAGCTGCCGATCATGGTGCACGTCGGCATGAAGCTGTACCCCGAGGGGTACGTGCCGAAGTACCAGCTCGTCAGCCAGCACATGGGCGACGACGACGACCTGCTGATTCCGGCGGGGCAGCGGAACGTCCGCACCGACGGCTACACCATGCTGACGCGGCCGGCCGTGGTCACCGCCTTCCAGCCGCACCTGCATACGCGCGGCCAGGCGCAGTGCATCGAGGCCATCATTCCCCAGACCGACGAGGAGGGGAACGTGCTGCTGCAGGCGCCCGGGCACTCGCCCGCGCCCCTCATGCGGCAGTTGACGCTCAACTGCGTGCCGCAGTGGCGCTTCAACTGGCACCTGGTCTACAACTACGCGGAGGAGGCGGCGCCGGTCCTGCCGCCCGGGACCGTCATCCACATCTCGACCTGGCACGACAACTCGGAGTCGCTGCGCGTCAACCCCGACCCGCGCAACAACGTGGTGTACGGCCAGCGGACGATCGACGAGATGTCGTTCGCGTGGGTGAGCTACTACTACATCGACGAGGAAGAGTACAAGGCGCGCGTCGCCGCCCGCAACGCGCGCAACACCGACAACCAGTAGGGTGGGGGGAGAGCAGTGAGCCCTGTGCCCATGCGGACAACCCTCGCAACGGCCGCCGTCGTCCTGGCGGCGGCCGTTGCCGCGCCCGCCCAGGAGATCGACATCCTGGACACCCAGATCCAGTACAACCGCGGCATGCGCGTCGCTCCGATCTACGAGGGGTGGACGCGCAACGACGACGGCACCTTCGATCTGTGGTTCGGCTATCTCAACCGCAACTGGGAGCAGACGCTGCACGTGCCGGTGGGGCCGGACAACCACATCGAGCCCGGCGGGCCGGACCGCGGTCAGCCGACCGTCTTCGTGCCGCGCCGCCGCTTCGGCCGCGCGGTGGAGCGCCGCGAGACGATGGTCTTCAGCGTGCGCGCGCCGAGCGACTGGACCAGCGACGACGAGATCGTCTGGACCGTGCGGGCGAACGGCAAGACCGACCGCGCCATCGGGTTGTTCCTTCCGATCTACGAGTTGCCCGGGCCGCGCGGCAGCAACACGCCGCCGCGGCTGACCGTGGACAAGTCGACGGCGTCCGTCGTGCTGCCCGACACGCTGACGCTCGCCGCCGCGGTCAGCGACGATGGCGAGATGGAACGGCGGCGCGCGAACTCCGCGATGCGGTGGGTCCACTACCGCGGACCGGGGCGGGTCACGTGCACGCCGCCGCGCTCGCCGTGCCCGCTGGCGCCCGGGCCGGGGGAGCTGGCGAGCGTCACGACAGCCGCGTTCAGCGAGCCGGGCACGTTCCTGCTGCGGGCGGTGGCCTACGACGGGGACTGGTACGACAGCTACAACGTCACCGTCACGGTGACGGAGTAGCCCGGCGGCGCAGCACGAGCACGTCGCCGCCGCCGACCGAGCGCCGGATGCCGGTCGGCAGCGGCCCTACCGCGAGCAGCACGAGATCCCCGCTGACGGCCACGTCGCGCACCGGCTGCGCCGGCTGGTGCCCGCCGGCGACGCGCGGCGCGCCGGGCGCCGTCAGGTCGACGACCAGCACACCCTGCAGCCCGTCGGCCACGTAGGCCAGCGGCCCGTCCAGCGCCACGCGCAACGCGCCGCCGGGGGTGGCGTACGTGGCGCGGTGGACCGGCTCGTCCGGGGAAGAGAGGTCGTACACCTGCAGCGCCCCGTGGCCGAGCAGCACGGCCAGCCCGCCCGCCGCGGTGTCCGTCACCTCCACCATGCGCGGCCCGTCCGCCGACTGCAGCGCGACGGCCGGCTCCCAGGACGTGGTGTCTGCCAGATCCAGCACGTAAAAGCCGGAGGGATCGTCCACGGCGTACGCCAGCGGCCCGGCCGTCGCGACGTCGCGGCTGTAGCCGTCCAGGTACACCGAGCCCAGGGCGAGCGGCTCGCGCAGGTTGGAGATGTCGACCAGGTCGACGCCGGACATGTGGTCGGCAAGCACCGCCCGGTCGCCCGAGACGTCGACGTCCTTGACCTGGCCGGGCGTCTTCACGGAACCGAGCAGCCGCGGCGTCTCGGGGTCCGACACGTCGACGATGCCCAGCCCGAAGAAGTCGGCGGCCACGTAGACGAGCTCGTCGCGCACGACGAAGCCCCAGATCTTTTCCGGAAACGTGTAGGAGCCTCCGCGCCGCGGCGCGGAAGGGTCGGACAGGTCGTAGACCGTGAGCGTCCGGTCCGCGGCGACGTAGGCGCGCCCTGCGCCGGCCTCGATGAGGTCAGCCGGCCCCGGGACCAGGGCGAGCTCCTCGAAGGCCAGTGTCTGCGCCCCGGCCGCTGCCGGGGCCGCGAGCAGGGACCACCCGAGCCCCAACAGCAGGGCGCCGCGCGCCGTCGTGCCGGGCCGGGTCATGGCGCCGCCGACCTCGCGATGCGGTACAGCGACGACTGGGTCCGGATGAACAGGTTGCCGCGCACGACGGCCGGCGTGGCGAGCGCCATCTCGTTCAGCGGGTTCGTGTGCAGGATCTCGAACTCCGGCCCGGCCTTGATGACGTACGTGTCGCCCGCCTCGCTGAGCAGGAACACCTTCCCGTTGTAGCCCCAGGGCGAGGCGGTGAAGCCGCTCCCGACGCGGATGCGCTGCCGGCCGTAGACCTCCCGGCCCGTGCGCGCGTTGTGGTTCAGCAGCAGGCCGCGATCCAGCAGCGTGTAGTAGTAGCCGCGGTAGACGAGGGCCGACGTGTTGTAGGTGCCCAGCAGGGGGTACGCCCAGGCGACGTACTCCGACGAGGCCCGGTTCCCCGGAAAGCGCCGCGACCAGGTGCTCTCCTCGTCGGCCCAGAGGGAGATGTCGCCCTCGGCCCCCGGATGGATGGCGTACACCGGGCGCAGCGCGCCGCCGGGGTAGCCCGAGCTGATGTAGACGAGGCCGTTGCTGACGAACGGCGACGGCGTCGTCAGGTTCGACATCCCGTAGAGCTCCCAGAGCAGCGTGCCGTCGAGGTCGTAGGAGCGCACCCCGTCGCTGCCGGCGGTCACGATCTCGGTCCGGACCCGGTTCTCCCAGACGACCGGCGTGGACCAGTTGTTGCCCCGCTCGTCGCGCTCGACCCGCCAGATCTCCTCGCCGGTGCGCTTGTCGAGCGCCACCATGAACGACGCCGTGGTGTTGTCGTTCACGACGTACAGCCGGTCGCCGTGCAGCGCGGGCGACGCCGCCGTGCCGAGCTCGATCAGGGTGTTGAAGACCCCGATCTGCCGTTGCCAGACGACCTCGCCCTCCAGGCTGAGGGCGGTCACCAGGCCGATGCTCCCGAAGTAGACGTAGAGGCGCTCGCCGTCGGTGACGGGCGTCTCGGACGCGTAGCTGTTCTTGATGTGCCGCCGCAGCCGCGGCAGCTCGCGGTGCAGCTCCCGCTCCCAGCGGAGGGCGCCGGTCTCGAAGTCGAAGTCGTACACCACCCAGCGGTGGACGGTGTTCGCGCTGATGTGATCGTGCTCGTCGTACAGGCCGGGCACCGGGACTTCCTCGGCCCCGGCGGCGACGGCCGACGTCAGGAAGACGTGATCGTCCCAGATGACCGGCGAGCTCCAGCCGAGCCCGGGCACCGCCGTCTTCCAGACGACGTTCTCGGTCTCGCTCCAGGTGTCGGGCAGGGACGGATCGTCGGGCACCGCGCCCGCATGCAGGCCGCGGAACCGGGGCCACTGATCGTCGCTCGCCGAGAGGCCGGCGAGCGCGACGACCAGCAGGCAGACTACGGCAAGTGTCGTGCGTCGCATTCGCACGCAGTCTATACAAAGGGCCGCGACGTTGTCACGGCGCCGTCACGTGACCGGCGGGTACGGGCGGCGGGCCCCCAGGGGCGGACAAGGAAGGCCGTCGGGGCGCCGCTTGCGGTCAGCGGCCGGCGGGGTCGCCTGCGGGCGCCGGCTCCGGTCCGCCGGGGGTTTCCGCCGACTCGGCCGGCGGCCGGATGCCCAGCCGCTCGAGGTACTCGCGCATGGCCTCCTCGCGGCTGCGCGTGTCGATCTCCTTCGTCTCGAACGCGTAGCGCTCCTGCCCGCGCTGCAATTCCCAGGGCAGTCCGCGTTCCCGCAGCAGGTCCTGCAGCAGGGCCACCGTCCAGGGCCGGATGTTGATGTTCGCGACGCGGCCCTCCTCCTCCCCGTTGGCGATCTGGAGCGGCGTGTAGCCGCGCCGGTTCTCCACGTGCAGCTCGGCGCCTTCCTCGACCAGCCGCAGGATGATGTCGTTCGCGCCCCGCCAGGCCGCCCCGTGCAGCGGCGTGTCGCCGTCGTCGTTGGCGGCGCTGACGTCGCCGCCGAGCGCGAGCGCCACCTCGAACGCCTCGAGCGCCTCGGCGTTGGTGCCGCTGTCCTCGTCCGGGTTGAACATCTCCACGCCGCAGGCCGCCATGAGCGGCGTCGTCCCCCGTGCGTTCGGCAGCGAGACGTCGGCCCCGTGCTCCGCGAGCAGGCGCATCATCGCCGCGTCGGCGCCCTTGGCGGCCGCCAGCATCGGCGTCGCACCCGTCTGAGTCCAGAAGTTGCGGAACCCGTCGACGATCGGCTGCGTGATGCGCGCATCGACGTCGGCCCCGCGCGCGAGCAGCAGGCGGGCGAACTCGAGGCTGCTCAGGCGCCCGGTGGGCTCCGGGTGCGGGAAGAAGCCGATGTTGAGATTGCGCGTGCGGACCACCTGGTGCAGCGCCGGCCAGCCCTGGGCGGCGGCGTCGGGGTCGGCGCCGGCGTCCAGCAGCAGCGCGCCCAGCTCCCAGTGGGCGTTGGCGGCCGCAATCACGAGCGCGCTCGTGCCGTCGGATGCGGTCTGGTTCGCATCGGCGCCGGCGGCGAGCAGCATCTCCACGGCCGCGATGCGGCCGGCCCGCACCGCGAACAGCAGCGGCGTGAAGGCGTCGATGCGCTCGACGCGGCGGGTGTACGTGCCGGCGCCGCCGGCGGCCGCGGCGGCCGCGGGGCCGTGCGCTCGGGCGTCGAGGTCCGCCCCGGCGCGCAGCAGCAGGCGGATGACGTCGGCGTGGCCCTCGCCCGCGGCCCACATGAGCGCCGTCTGCCCGCGGGTCTCCTCGGCGGCGTTCGCCTCCGCGCCCGCGGCCAGCAGTGCCGCGACGGCTCGCACGCTGCCCGCCCGCGCCGCCGACATCAGCGCCGTCTCGCCGCCGGGCTGCACGGCCTGCGGGTCCGCCCCGGCCGCCAGCAGCCGCTCGACGACGGCGCCGTGGCCGCGGGCGGCGGCGAGCGAGAGTGGCTCGACGCCGTAGCGGTTCGCGGCGCCGACGCCCGCGCCGCCGCGCAGCAGCAGGTCGACGAGCGCCGGGTCGTCGCGGTAGGCCGCCCAGTGGAGCGCCGTCGTGCCGTCCGGCTGCGCGGCGTTCGGGTCCGCGCCGCCGGCCAGCAGTCTGCCCGCGGCGCGGCGGTCGCCGGTCTTCGCCGCCTCGATGAGCGGCAGCTCCGGCGGTGCGGCCGACCCGCTGGCCGCGGCCAGCAGCCATGCGGTCCACACGGCCGCGCGCAGGGTAGTCCGCATGTCCGGTTCCTGGATGTCCTGGATGTCTAGACGTCCGCCAGACGCCCCGTGCTGTCGCCGATCCCCTCGATCCCGCGACCGGCGCCCACCTTGTCGAGCAGGCTGAGGCCGAGGTTCATGAACGGCGTGTCGAACCTGGCCCTGACGTGGCGTCCCGGTTGCAGGTGGCCGGCCCCGCCGCCGAGGAGCGCCACCGGCAGGTTGTGCGGCACGTGCAGGTTGCCGTCGCCGAACGCCGCGCCGTAGAGCAGGATGACGTTGTCGAGCAGCGACCCGTCGCCGTCCGGCGTGGCGTGCAGCCGCTCGACGAAGTGCGCGAACAGCCCCATGTGGAACTCGTTGATGCGCGTGTTCTTCTCCATGGCCTCGGCGCGGTTGCCATGGTGCGAGATGTCGTGGTGCGCCTCGGGCACACCGAGCTCGGTGTAGGCGCGGTGGCTCAGCTCGCGGGCGATCTGGAACGTGGCGACGCGCGTGACGTCGGCCCGGTACGCCAGCAGGAGCAGGTCGAACATCAGCCGCGCGTGGTCCTCGAACACCGGCGGAATGCCCAGCGGCGCGTCCTGCTCGAGCTCCGGCTCGTCGGCGGCCCGCCGCTCCGTCTGCTGGATGCGGTGCTCGACGTCGCGCACGGCGTCGAGATACTCGTTCACGGTGCGCTGGTCGGCCGGCGCGAGCGCGGCCTGCAGCCGGGCCAGATCCTCGGACACGCCGTCGAGGATGCTGCGGTCGATGGTTCGCTGGGCGCGCCGCGCCGCCGCGTCGCCCGGCTCGCCGAACAGCCGCTCGAACGCGACCCGCGGATTCGTCTCCATCGGCAGCGGGAGGGTGGCGGTGCGCCAGGACAGCGTGTTGATGTACGCGCAACTGTAGCCGCCCTCGCAGTTGCCGGTCATGAAGTTCGGCTCGAGGGCGAGCTGGAGCGACGCGAGCGGCGTCTCCCGGCCCAGGACGTCCGCGGCGTACTGGTCGATGGTCTTGCCGGCCTCGATGTCCGCGCCCTCGGTCCGCCGGGCGCGCATGCCGCTCAGCCAGCAGCCGCTGCCGCGGGAGTGCGGGCCGCTGCTGGCGTCGAGCGCGTCGCCGGCGGCGTTCGCGAGGCCGCTGACGACCGTCAGGTGGTCGCGCCAGGGCGCCAGCGGCGCGAGGATGCGCGGGAGATCGAAGCCGCGTCCCGCGGTCTGCGGCAGGAACTCCCGGAGGATGAGCCCGTTGGGCACGAAGACGAACCCCAGGCGCACCGGCGGCGCGGCTGCGGTGCGGCCGAGCGCCGACAGCGCGGGCGCCATGGCGTCCAGCAGCGGCAGGGCGAGCGCGGCGCCCGCGCCGCGGAGGAACGTGCGCCGCGGAAGCGCTGTCCTGGTGATGATCATGAGGGTCTCCCGGGTGGCTTTGCTCCTACCGCCGTTGCTGCGCCGCGGCCCGCGCGGCCTCGGGGCCGCCGTCCGGTCCGGCGGCTCTCCGCATCGTGAACGGCATGCTGTCCGCGATGCCCAGGATCACGTCCTGCAGCCGGTAGTCCGGCGCCGCGCCGCGCACGATGCGGCGCACGGCCGGCATGTCGTACGGCTCGAGGCCGCGGCCCAGGGCGTACGTCAGCAGCTTCTCGGTGACGTTGGCGACGAACCGCTCGGGATCGGCCGCCAGCGCGTTGCGGAAGCCCACGACCCCGTCGAACGCGGCGCCGTCCGGCAACGTGCCCGACGCGTCAATCGGCCGGAACCCGTCGTCCACCTCGCGCCAGCGCCCCACGGCGTCGAAGTTCTCCAGCGCGAACCCGGGCGGGTCGATCAGCGCGTGGCACCCGGCGCAGGCCGGGTTGCGCCGGTGCCGCGCCAGCCGCTCGCGCACCGTGCCCGCCCGGCTGTGGTTGCCCACCGCGTCCTCTTCGAGCGCCGGCACGTCGGCCGGCGGATCCGGCGGCGGGGCGCCGAGCACGTTCATCAGGATCCACTTGCCGCGCAGCACCGGCGAGGTCCGGTTCGGACGGGACGTCACGGTCAGCACGCTGCCGTGACCCAGCAGTCCGCGCCGGTTGGGGTCGGTCACCGCCACGCGGCGGAAGCGGTCGCCGTACACGCCGTCGACCCCGTAGTGCCGCGCCAGCCGCTCGTTGAGGAAGGTGTAGTCGGCCGTCAGCAGCTCCATGACGCCGCGGTTCTCGCGCAGGATGCTCTCGACGAACAGCTCCGTCTCCCGGCGGAACCCCAGCCGCACGCCGTCGTCGAAGTTGGGGAACAGCGCCCAGTCCATCTCGACCGCGTCGAGATTGCGGAGCTGCAGCCACTGGCCGGCGAAGTTGCGCACCAGCTCGGCGGCCCGCTCGTCGGCCAGCATCCGCCGGACTTCACGGTGGTAGACGTCGGGCTGGCTCAAGGCCCCGCGCGCGGCGGCGGCGAGCAGCGCGTCGTCGGGAATGCTGCTCCACAGGAAGAACGACAGGCGCGACGCCAGCTCCAGGTCGCTGATCCGGTAGTTCGTCCCGGGCGCGCCGCCAGCCGGGTCGCGCTCGATGCGGAACAGGAACTCGGGGCTGACCAGCAGCCGCCGCAGCGCGGCCTCGAGTCCTGCCTCGAAGCCGCCTGCCTCGAAGCCGCCGGCTTCAGGGCCCCCGCCCGTCTCCTGGCCGGCCCGGTAGGCCGGCATGAGGGTGGCCACGTCGGCCGCCGTCACCGGCCGCCGGAACGCCCGCCGCATGAGTCCGGACAGGATCTCCTCGGCGCACGCCGTCTCGTCAGCGGCGGTCGCCGGCCGGCAGGTGAGAATGGCCCGCCGGCTCGGCGTGGCCCCGGCACCCGTGGCCTCGAACGGGCCCGCAATGGTCAGGCGGTCCACGAACGGCTGGTAGATCATCTGGCTCGGCTCCCCGACGACCCCGGTCACGTAGTGGGGCTTGAGGAACCGTTCCACCCGCGAGTCGGCCTCGCGGATCGACGGCAGCTTCAGGAAGGCGGCGCTGATCTCGTGCGGGCCGGCCGCCACCGGCAGGCGGACGCGCCAAGTGCGCTCCGCGTGCGGCCGGAACTCGGCGCGGGGCTCCAGGGTGAACAGCGTCACCCGTTCGCCGTCGACGGCGACCTCGAGCTCGTGCGTGTCGGCGAAGCCGACGCTCCCGTCACACTCGCCCTGGATGCGGCAGAGCAGGTCGATCGCGATCTCGTAGGTGCCGTCGCGCGGGAAGTGGTGGCGCACGAGCAGGCCGCCGCGGGTACCGAACGGCAGCCCCTCGATGTGATCGTACTGCGGCTGCGTCTCGGGGACGCGGTACTCGGCGACGGCGGGCGCCGGCGACTCGCGCCCCAGCGCCGCGCGGCTGATCTTGCGTGCAGCGGAGAGATACTGCTCCAGTTGCGACTGGCTGATGCGGAGCACGCCGGCGATGTTGTCGAAGCCATAGCTGGCGTCGTCCGCCGGCAGCAGCGCGGCCACGTCGACGTCGAGCGCCAGCAGGTCGCGCACGGCGTTGCGGTACTCGGCCCGATTGAGCCGGTGGAACGGTTCCTTGCGGCCCGGGTTGGGATGGGCGGCGGCCGCGCGGTCGAGCTCGGATTCCAGCCAGCCCGCCAGCGACGCGCGCAGCGGCTCCGCCGGTCGGCGCCGGCCGGCGGGGGGCATCTGACCGGCGCGGACCCGGCGCACCACCTGCTCGAGCACGGCGGCGTGCGCGCCGACGTCGGCGAGATCCACGGCGCCCGCGTCCAGCGCGAGGCCGCCGTAGCTGTCCTTGAGCCGCTCGTTGTGGCAGCCGACGCAGTAGCGGTCCAGCGTCTCGCGGGCCGCGTCCGGGGAGCTCACGGTGGTGCCCGTTGCCTGCGGTGCCGCGGCCAGCGGAAGCGGCGCGTCGAGGCAGACGGCTGCCGCGCCCACCACGCAGGCGACGGTAAGCGCGCGCTGCCAGCGCATTCGGTAATGCTACTACCCGGCGGTGAGGTGCGCCACGGCGGATTGCAGACCAGCCGTTACCTGCGGGGAGGGAAGGAATCCCGGGCGGAGCATCCCGGGGGCGCAGTCCCGAGTCGGTGTGCAACGGACCCGTGATCGTACAGTGATGTTCTGGACATCCATGGATCCCGATCAATATGGTGCAATCGTGCGCACCACCCTGACGATGGACGAACGGTTCGAGGACTGCGGTGCAGGAACCCGCTGAAGTGGCCGGCGGCGGTCAGGAAACTTCCCGACCGAGGAGCGCCAACGACCATGAACTGGCCTGACGTCGAGCGACGCATCGCTGGTGGGGAGAACGCTCGCACGGAGTTCAAGCGCGGCGTTGGGGATCTCGGCGGCGTCGGCAGGACGGTGTGCGCGTTCGCGAACGGCGACGGCGGGCTGCTCGTCATCGGCGTCGACGACGCCGGCGGGGTCGTTGGCGTGGGCGAGAATCCGGAGACCGTTCAGGAGCGGCTGACGAGTTTTCTGCACACGGACTGCGGCAAGCCGGTGACCGCGGAATGCGGCCGCCACGACGCGGGTGGCGGGTGGGTGCACTGGATCGACGTGCATCACCATCAGCGCGGGTACGAGCCGTTCTCCTGCGACGGCCGGTTCTGGATTCGGCGCGGACGGAGCACCGCGGCGCCGTCTCCGTCCGACCTCCAGGAGCTGCTGAACGTCTTCGGGCTCGTGCTGACGGAGAAGCAGATCATTCCGTCGGCGAACGTGGACGACATCGACTTCGGCGCGGTGCGGTCGTTCATTCGGGCTCAGGGTCTCGACACGGACGCGGCGCCCCAACCGGCCCGGGAAGACGACCTGCGGAACGCCAGCATCGTCGATGAGCTGGACGGCGTGCTGCGGCCGACGCTGTACGGGTTGATGGTGTTCGGCCGCGACCCGCAGGCGTACGCGCACACGCTGAGCCTGTTCGTGCAGTGTTCCGCATACGGGGGCCCGGACCGGGCGGCGGAGGTGTTGAGCGCCGGAGAGGGCAGGGGCAGGCTGCAGGATCAGGTCCAGCGCGCAATGGGCTGGTTTCGCAGCCTGGGCCGGCGGGAGACGTACGACGGGATTCACCGCCGCGACATACCGCCCGTGCCGGAGCTTGCGCTCCGGGAAGCGCTGGTCAACGCGGTCATCCACCGCGATTACGCCGTCACCGGGTCGCAGGTCATGCTGGAGGTCTTCGACGACCGGGTCGTGGTGACGAGTCCGGGTGCGTTGCCGAACCACATGACGGTCGACCAGGCGCGGCAGGGCGGCGCGCCGCGGTCGCGCAACGAGATGATGGCGAACGCCATGGTCGTCAGCGGGCTCATGGAACGCCGCGGTCGGGGCTGGTTGACGATGCGGCACACCATGCGGCGCTTCAACGGCACGGAGCCGGATCTCGTCAGCGACGAACGCAACCGGTTCGTCCGGGTCACATTCGTAGCGAGTCACACGCGTGACCAGGGCGGAGCTTCTCGAGCTACATTGACCCGGGGGATGTGATCTTCAAGGCGCTTCTGGATTGTGTGACCTGCTGGATCACCGGGCGGCAGCGACGCTGGGCCGCGGAGTCGCCGCGGCCTGATCCCCAATCTTGCAGGAGTCCGCGCCGTTCCACGGCGCAGACTCCTGCCTACCGGTGATCCGCCGCCGCCGCGTCATCCGCGGCAGCGAGCAGGATTCTTGTCACCTTGATCTCATCGGCGCGCTGCATGACTTGCGCGAGATCGTATGCAGCCTGCAGGCCGTACCACGTATCCGCCCCGCCGCCGAACGCCTTGTCGAGGCGCACCGCCATCTCGGGGGATATGCCCGAACGCGCGTTCACGACGTCGGACAACTGCTTGCGGCTCACGCCGATGCGCTTCGCGGCCTCGGTCACGCTCAACCCGAGCGGCTCCAGACAGTCGTAGCGCACGGAAAGCCCGGGATGCGGCGGATTCTTCATTGGCATGTCTGGTAACTCAACTATTCTTAGGTAACTAATCCTTGTATATTTCTCGAATCGTAACACGACTGCTCTAGTGATAGTCGACCAGATCAACCCCCGCAACGTCCGATCCTTCGAAGCGAAATACGATGCGCAAATTGCCAGTCACACTCACTGACCAGTATCCCTTGCGGTCTCCTTTCAACGGATGCAACCCGAACCCTGGCAAGTCCATGTCGCCAGGTGCCTTTGCCTGATCGAGACGAGCAAGGATGCGTTCAATCTTGTCTGCGCGCCCCGGTGGCAACCATCGTCGATTCGCATTCTCGTAGAGTTGTCTAAGAGCTCTGTCTTTGATGCTCGCGATCATGACTTCCTGTGCCTCCCGTGCGCGCTGTCGCGCGCGGAAATCAATGAATTGTCATATCAAAACAATTAAATCTACAATGCTAAACATCTATTCTTCGTCAACTCTTCTATTCTCTAACTCACTATCCTTATGGCCAGCGCGCCACGCATCGTGATCATGTACCGCTGCCAAGTGTAACCTATCACCTATCGGTCTGCAAGTTGCCGATCGGCCGTGCAGTGGCGCCAGACAGGAGCAGGCCGCGACGCTGCTGATGCCCGCGGCGGCGCGGTACGTCCTGAACGATCTGCCGGACGATCTCTGGACGAGAGTCAGCATCGAGTTCTACAGTGACGCGGCGGATGGGGTCTCTAAGGCACTGCCGGATTGAATCGGCTGCGGCGGCCCGAGGGGCAACGTGACGTCCGCGGCGCGGCTTGACACGCGTGCGGCAGTGGCGGCGCTGCGCGCGGCCGATCCCGTGCTGCGGCGGCTCATCGACGGCTGCGGTCCGGTGACGTTGAGGCGAACGGAGGGGCGGCCATTCGACGCGCTGCTGCGCGCCATCGTCTACCAGCAACTGTCGGGCCGCGCGGCCGGCGCTATCTACGCGAGGGTGGCAGCCCTGTTCGACGGCGGCCGGCCGACCCCGCGGGCGCTCGCGGCGCTGGCGCCGGAGCGGTTGCGCGCGGCCGGGCTGTCGCGCGCCAAGACGCTGGCGCTGCACGACCTGGCGGCCCAGGCCCGCCGCGGCGTGGTGCCGGGGCCGCGGACAGTGCGCGCGCTGTCGGACGAAGAGGTGGTCGAGCGCGTGGTCCGGATCCGCGGCGTCGGCCGCTGGACGGCCGAGATGCTGCTGCTGCACCTCGGGCGGCCGGACGTGCTGCCGGCGACCGACCTCGGCATCCGGCGCGGGTTCGCCCGCGCGTGCGGCCTCGACGGGCTGCCGGAGGCGGAGGAGGTCCTGGCGCACGGCGAGCGCTGGCGCCCCTGGCGCAGCGTCGCGGCGCTGTACCTGTGGCGCGCGGCCGACCTGTCCGCCGCTGACCTGCCCGCGGGGTAGGCAGCGAATGCTTGCGGAGGGACAGAATCGCCGCCGCGCGCGGTAGACTGTCAGCAATCATCCGTGCCATGCCGTGCGCATGGCCTTGATCGGTCCTGGAGGGAGGATACGAATGGGACGCGCACTGCGTGAGGGAATGTCATTGCGCCGGCTCACGGTTGCCGCGGCCGGGCTGGCGGCGGTGCTGCTGGCGGCCGCGCCGGCCGCCGCCCAGTCGCGGACGGCCGAGGGCACCTTTCAGCCCTGGCACTCGGTGATGTACCGCTCGGTCCTGGCGGCCGTGCCGTCGCCGGACGGCAGCCGGACGGCGTTTCTGCGCTCCAGCCCGCGGCGTCCCATGGAGGACGACAGCGGCCGGGCGTGGGTGGAGCTGTACCTGCTCGACGCCGACGGGCGGGAAATCCCGTTCATCACCGGCGAGGTCTCGGTTGGGCGCCCCGTCTGGCTCGGCGACGACGAGCTGGCATTCGGCACGCGGCGCGAGGGCGACGAGCGGCGGGCGGTCTACCGCATCTCGACGCGCGGCGGCGAGGCCCGCAAGCTGCTGGAGCACACGACCAGCATCGGGGCGTTCGACGTCAGCCCGGACGGCCGCTGGCTGGCGTTCCTGGCGCCGGACGAGCGGGACGCCGACCGGGCGGCGCTCCGCCGGCAGGGCTTCAACCAGGAGATCTTCGAGGAGAACCTGACGTTCACGCGGCTGCACGTGGCCGACCTGCACTCCGGCGAGGGTCCGGACGACCGCGACGTGCGGACGCTGGACATCGACGGGTCGCTGCGGTCGCTGCGCTTCGCGCCGGACGGCGAGCGGCTCCTCATCGGGTCGACGCCGACGCCGCTCGTCGACGACGGGTTCGTGGCGCGCAGGCTGCAGGTGGTCGACCTCGACGGGACGGTGCGGGCGGACATCGCCATCGAGGGCAAGCTGGGCCGCGCCGACTGGAGCCCGGACGGGCGCCACATCGCGCTCGTGGGCTCGGTCGACCGCAACGATCCGGCGCCCGGCCGCCTGATGGTCGCGAGCGCGGAGGGCGGGACGCCGCGCGACCTGCTGCCCGGCCTCGAGGCCCACGTGGCGACCTTCGACTGGCGCGCCGACGGCACGCTCGTCTACGTCACCGACATCGGGGCCGAGACCGAGGTGGCGTCCATCGCGGTCGACGGGTCCGACCGGCGGACGCTGCTGCCGGCCGGCGAGCTGGTGGTCCTCGCCATCGACGTCGCCGGCAACGGCGAAGCCGCCCTGGTGGCGCAGACGCCGCGCCACCCGAACGAGGTGTACACGCTGCCGGCCGCCGGCGGGGAAGCGGGGCGCCGCACCACCAGCAACGACTGGCTGGCCGATCTGCGGTTCGCGGAGCAGACGGTCATCCGCCACGAGGCCCGCGACGGCCTCGAGCTGGAGGGCATCCTGATCCATCCGCTCGACTACGAGCCGGGCCGGCGCTACCCGCTCATCCTGTCCGTCCACGGCGGGCCGGAGGCGCACGACCGCAACGGCTGGCTCACCGGCTACTCGGCGCCGGGCCAGGTGGCCGCGGCGCGCGGGTTCTTCGTGCTGTACCCGAACTACCGGGGCAGCACCGGCCGCGGCGTCGAGTTCTCGAAGATCAGCCAGGCGGACGCCACCGGGCCGGAGTTCGACGATCTGGTCGACGCCGTCGATCACCTGATCGACAGCGGCTTGGTCGACGGGGAGAGGGTCGGCATCACCGGCGGCTCGTACGGCGGCTACGCCTCGGCCTGGGGCACGACGTACTACTCGGAGCGGTTCGCCGCCTCCATCCCGTTCGTCGGCATCAGCAACGCCATCTCGAAGATGGGGACGACCGACATCCCGCAGGAGATGTACGACGTGCACCACCGCAAGTGGCTGTGGGACGACTGGGAGTACTTCGCGAAGGCCAGCCCCATCTACTACGTGACGCGCAACCGCACGCCGACCCTCATCCTGCACGGCGAGGAGGATCCGCGCGTGCACCCCAGCCAGTCGCTGGAGCTGTACCGCCAGCTCAAGGTGCTCGACCAGGCGCCGGTGCGGCTCGTGTTCTATCCGGGCGAGGGGCACGGCAACGCCCGCTCGGCCGCGCGCCTCGACTACGCGCTGCGGACGCTGCGCTGGATGGAGCACTACCTGCAGGGGCCCGGCGGCGAGCCCCCCGACTCGGACATCGACTACGCGGCGTACCTGCCCTGGACCGAGGCGGAGCAGGACGACGACGAGCGGGCCGCGCCGCAGACGACGGACTCGGGCGCGCCCTGAGCCCCATGGCCGGGCCGATTGAGCAGCCGACCGGCGTGTCGGACCGGGGGAGCATGACGCGGCGGGATCTGCTCGCGCTGGCCGTCGCGTTCGGGGGCCTGCGGCAAGGAAGGGCGCTGGCAGGAGCGCCCGCCCGGCAGGCGGCCGCCGCGTCCGCGCTGCCGATCCGGGTCAGCACGCTGAACCACGTCAGCTTCGGCTGCGCGGATCTGCAGGGCACGGTCGCCTGGTACGAACGGGTTCTCGGGGTGCCCCGCCACGCGTTCCAGGACTACGGGGGCGGGCAGACCGTCCTCCGGCTGGCGAGCGATCCGCCGGCCTACATGGCCCTGTCGCAGCGCAGTCCTGAGAGCTTCGCGGCGCCGCCGACGCGGCGCCCGCACTTCTGCTGGGGGATCGACGACTTCAACGTCCACCGCATCTTCGAGGCCCTCGCCGAGATGCCCGCGCTGGCGCGCTCCGTGCTGCGCGAGGGCACCACTATCAACGGCGTCAACTTCGATGGCCCGGACGGGGCGCCGCTGCAGTTCAACCCCGTGATCGCGTGCGGCGGGCTGGGCTTCCTGGGGGAGGTGTGCGACACGTCGGCCGCGGCCGTGCGGCGGCCGGGCGACCCGCCCCCCATCCCCGTCCGGACCTTGAACCACATCAAGTACTACGTGTCGGATCTACCGAGCGCGCTTGCGTGGTACCAGCGGCTCACGGACATGCCGGTGGTGGCGTACCAGGAGCCGGAAGCAGGACCGCGAACCGCCGGCTACGAGGGTCCGCCGATTCCCGTGCTGCGGGTCGGGCCGGGCCCGCAGCACCTGGCCCTCGTCGAGGGTGACGGTCCGGAGGCGTTCCGCCCGCACGTCGGCCTGGGCGTGGCGGGGTTCGACCCCGACGCGGTCATGGCGAGGCTCGCCGAGCACGGGGTCACGGCCCGCATTCGGCTGCGCGAGGGCCTGACGCGGGAGGTGCTGGTGGACGCGCCGGACGGCGTCCTCGTCCAGTTGCAGGATGTCAGCTACTGCGGCGGCGGGGGAGTGCTGGGGAACGCCTGCTGAAGCGGGCGGAGAGCGTCATGCAGGCTGAATCGAGGGAGATCATGAGCAGACCGGGTCTTGCGTTTCTCGCGGCGGTTGTCGTCGCCCCGCTCCTGGCCGGGAGCGCCGGGGCGCAGATTACCGAGTTCGACCTGCAGGTGGTCGAGTCGCCGGCCCTCGACGGGCGGCACTTCGGCGAGGTCGGCCAGTACGAGTGGCTCCGCGGGGTGGTCGCGGGCGAGGTGGACCCTGCCGATCCGCGCCACGAGGGGATCGTGAACCTCGATCGGGCGCCCCGCAACGCGGCCGGCCGCGTCGAGTATCGGGCCACGGTGGAGATCTACCGGCCGCTCGACATGCGCCGCTGGAACCGCGCGCTCTACCACACGGTCTCGAACCGCGGCCGGGCCGGGGCGGCCGAGCCGGCGCTGCTCGAGCGCGGGTTCGCCTTCGTACGGGTGGGCTGGCAGGGCGACCTGGCGCCGACGGCATCGAACATCGTCGCCTACCTGCCCGTCGCGACCGAGCCCGACGGCTCGCCGATCGTGGGCGCCTCGCTCGAGGAATTCATCTTCAACGACGGCGAGCACCGCTCGCGCGGGCGGCTGACGTATCCGGCCGCCTCGCTCGAGGCGCGCGGGATGCTCTCGGTCCGACGCGCGCAGGACGGCAAGCGGGAGCGGCCGGACGACCTGGACTGGCGCTACGTCGACGAGCGGGAGATCGAGATCACCCGGCCGGCGGGCTTCGACGGCGGGGCGATCTACGAGTTCATCTACGAGGCGAAGGACCCGCTCGTGATGGGGCTGGGCTTCGCCGCCATGCGCGACGCCGTCTCGTTCCTGCGCTACGAGCCGGCCGATCGCGCCGGCAATCCGAACCCGGTCGCGGTGGACGGCGAGCTGGCCCGCACGGCCATTTCGCTCGGCATCTCGCAGAGCGGCCGGATGCTGCGCGACCTCGTCTACCAGGGCTTCAACGAGGACGTCGCCGGCCGCATCGTGTTCGACGGCATCCATCCGAACATCGCCGGCTCGCGCAAGACCTTCACCAACTACCAGTTCGGCCAGCCGGGCCGCTGGCAGAAGCAGCACGAGGACCACGTGTACCCGGGGGACCAGTTTCCCTTCACCTACGCCACGCTCACCGATCCGCTGACCGGCCGCACCGACGGGCTGCTCGAGCGCTGCCGCGCCTCGGACACCTGCCCGAAGGTGGTGCACAGCGACGGCGAGGCCGAGTTGTGGCAGGCGCGCGCGTCGCTGGTGGTGACCGACCCGGTCGGCAAGCACATCGAGCTGCCCGACGACGTCCGAGTCTACCTGCTCGCGGGCACGCAGCACGGCGGCGGCCCGGGCGTCCACACGCGGCCGCCGGGCCGGGGCATCTGCCAGAACCCGACCAACCCGCTGCCCGTGGCCGACGTGCGCGCCGCCCTGAGCATCGCGCTCCACGAGTGGGTCGCGCACGGCGTCGAGCCGCCGCCGAGCCGCTTCCCGACCGTCGCCGGGGGCGGGCTCGTCAGCGCCCCGGAGAGCGGGTTTCCGCACATCCCCGGCGTGCGGTACTCCGGCTCCTACAATCCGCTGCACGTGGCCGACCACCGCTTCATGCCGCCGATGGAGGGCGACGCGTATGCCGTGTTCGTCGGGCGCACCGACGCCGACGGCAACATGGTGGACGGGGTGAGGCACCCGAATCTGGCGGCGCCCATCGGCACCTACACCGGCTGGAACCTGCGGCGCGCCGGATTCGCCGCAGGGGCGCAGTGCGCGGGCGCCGGCTCGTTCATCCCGTTCGCGCCGACCGAGGCCGAGCGGACGGCGGCGGGCGACCCCCGGCGGTCGCTGGCGGCGCGCTACGCCGACCACGCCGCCTACGTGGCGGCCGTCGCCGACGCAGCCGACGCCCTGGTGGCGGAGCGGCTCCTGCTGCGGGCGGACGCGGACGTCATCATCGAGCGCGCGCGCCGCAGCGCCGGCCCGACGCAGAACTGACGTGGCTCCGCACCGCGGCGAGCGCCTGCCGCCGCGGTGCGGGCCCGGCTTCAATCAGACGGGGCTGCGCCCCGCACCGCCGGCGTCCTGCTCGCCGGCGTCCGCTAGAACCCCGGAAAACGGGGCCGAAACGAAAAACCCCGTGGATATTGACAGCGGGAACGCTCGGCGGCGCTTCAGGGAGCCGGAGAGAAATGGACCAGGAACGGCGATCGAGCGCAAGGGTGTCAGTGGGCCAGCGGCCGATGATGGAACCCCGCGTGCCACCGAGAAGACGGAGGTTTTTCGAGGACGAGACCGTGAGGTTCAGTCTGGCGATCCAGTCGCTGTTCCTGGTCGTGGGAGTGGCCTGGACCGTCTACGGCGACCTTCCGCTGAACACCGGTTCCGGTCCGTGGTTCAAGGACGCAGCGACCGGCCTGCTGGGCGGCGGCGTGTTGGTTGGCATCAACTACTGGCTCGTGTGCCGGGCACCTGCCGTGGGCCCCATGCGCTCCCTGCAGCAGGTACACGAGATGCTGAAGGCGACGTACTCGCGCTTGACGAAGCTCGAGGTCGTAGTGCTCGTGATGATCACCGCTATGGGACAGGAGCTGATGTTTCGGGGGGTGCTGCAACAGGAGTTCGGACTGGTGCCCGCAAGCATCTTCTACGGCGTGTTGTACACGCGCGGACCCGCTCCGCGCACTCTCGGCGTCTGGGCGACACTGATGGGCGCGGCGCTCGGGTGGCTGACCCTGGCGACCGGCGGACTGCTGGCGCCCGTTGTCGCGAACGCGCTCTGCTGCGCTGCCTCGGCCGCGTACGTTCGCCGGGAACAGAGCCTGGGAACAGAGCCGCCTTGCGGCCCCCGAACCCGGCACTGACACGGGAGGCTACCGGCGCACTTAGCTTGGCGCGGCCGAGAGTCTGCGCCATTCTAGGCGCAGACTCCCATGGTGGCTTCTACTCGCCGTCCGCGGCCGCCGCCAGCGCGCTGGCAGCGCGGGCGCTCTGGAGCTGCGCCTCGGTCCGGAACTGGATGCGGGCGGCGCGGCTCGCCTCCCGGTACACGACCCACACGTCCGGCCCGCCGGCGTCGTCGACGGCGATGTGGCGGAGCTCGGCCCCGAGGCTGGGGAGCTTGAAGATCGTGTACTCCTCGGCGACCGGATCGAACCGCGCGACCGCGTCGTCGGACGACAGGTTCGTCCACACCATGTGGTTGCGGTCGACCACCGTCGCGTAGGGATGCGCGCCGATGGGCAGGTGGTAGTAGGTCGCCTCGAGCGTGTTGATGTCGATCTTCGCCAGGTTGGAGCCCCACCAGTTGGCCACCCACACCGTGTCGCCCGCGGGATCGGCCGCGAGCCGGCGCGGCGCCTGGCCGCCGGGGTTGTAGACGCTGCCGGAGAAGCGCATGGCGCCGATGCGGTGGAAGAAGTCGCGGTCGGCCGGTGTCAGGAGCTGCTCGCGGTCGAGCGCGCCGGGCGGCCGCATCGGCACCTCGTCCACCTCGCCGGTCGTGCCGTTCGCGTGGCCGACGATGTCCATGTTGAACTGCGCCCACCAGCCGTTCCCAAGGCGGTCGGCGGCGGTGCCGTAGGTCTGGCCGTCGCCGACGGTCTTGTTCTGGTAGTACGTGTACTCGCGGGTGGCGGGATCGAACTTCAGCGCGCCGTGGCGGTTGCCGACCCAGATGTTGCCCCGGCCGTCCTCCTGCAGGCTCCCGCCGACGCTGAGCGGCCGCGGCGGCGTGTAGAGCTCGAACGTCTCCGTCCTCGGGTCCACCCGGCCCAGGCTGCCCTGCGTGTCGAACCACATCATCCCGTCGCGCGCCTTCGTGATGCCGTGCGAGCGGCGCGCCCGCTTGCCGTCGGGCGCGGTCACCTTGAAGCCCGTGACCTGGCCGGTGCGCGGATCGATCCTGGCGAGCGTCCGGAAGTCGTTCGGCACCGAGTCGGTGATCCAGACGTTGCCGTCGTCGTCGACCGCCGCGTCGTGCATGCCGCCGCCCCCGCGCATCCCCGACGGGATGCCCTCGGACCAGTCGCTGCCGTCGATCGACGTGCGCTCGGTCGGCAGCTCGGCGATGGGGATGTCGTACTCCGTGACGACGTGGCGCGCGGCCTCGCCGCTGGGGCGGGGCTGCAGCTCGAACGTCAGGGGCGGCGACTCCGGGCCGCGGGCCTTCGTGAGATAGGCGGCCAGCTCGTCCCGGTAGTAGTCGATCGTGAGCGACCGCCGGCCGCTGGAGCCGCGCCAGCCGTGGTAGCTGACGTTGGCCATCAGGTCGATCATGGCGCGCCAGCCGCGCTCGTCGAAGCGGTTCTGCAGCACGAGGCCGGCCTGGTGGCATTCCGTGCACGTGACGCGGAACAGCTCCTTCAGCCGGCGGTCGTCGCGCGTGTCGGCGGGCAGCGCATCCAGCCACTCCACCCCCGAGAGCTGGTGAGTGAAGTCGGCGGCGTCCGCCAGCGTGAAGTCCTGCGCCACCTGGCGCGCGGGGTCGAGGACCGCGTGCGCGTCGGCGCGCTCGTAGCCCACGGCCTGCGCCCAGACCTGATACCGCCCGCCTTCGAACGGGGGCTCCAGGGCGGGGAAGTAGTAGCGGCCGGCCTCGTCCGTGAAGACGGAGGTCGTGGTGGACGCGCCGTCCGCGCGCGCGGAGACCGCCACGCCGGCCAGCGGTTCGCCGTTCGCCTCGGTGACGGTGCCGGCGAGCGGCGTGGGCGCGCCGGCCTGCGCCGCGGCGGGCGCCGGCGCCCCCGCCGCCAGCAACGTGCAGACGCCGATGATTGCTGCGGCCATTCCGATGGACCGTCGGGTTTCGAGCATGTCGACTCCTCGGCGCCTCACTCCGGCGCCACGGTGTTCATGTAGGCGATGACCTCGCCGATCTGTTCCGGCGACAGCGTGTACTGCCAACCCGGCATACGCGACGAACCGACCAGGATGACGGCGCGGACCCGCGCCTCGCCGAGGTTGCTGACGGTCTCGCGCGTGAGCAGGGGGGCGAAGGTCTCCGGATACGAGGGCTGTCCCAGCGGGTCGTGGCAGATCGCGCAGCGCTGCACGAACAGCTTCCAGCCCGCCAGCGCGTCGGCGGGGAGCGATGGCGGCCTGACGACCTCCGCCATGTCGTACTCGGTCCGCACGATCTCCGGCGTGGACACCTGGGTCTCCCGGAAGGGATCCTGCGCCAGCAGGCCGAGCGCGATCAGCGTGAGCGATAGCACAGCATGCATTGGATCGATCCTATCGGCGGCCGCTGCCGGCTACTGCACGCCGGCCGCCGCGGCCCGCTCGTCGGCGCGCGCCCCGCCGAGGATGCCCTCCATGGCGTAGTTGCCCTCGTGGCAGGCGTACTCGTACAGCGGCGCGTCGGTGCGCGTCAGCGGGACGACGGCGGTCCAGGGCCGCGTCCACGTGACGGGATCGTCCACGGTGAACTCGTACAGGACCGTGTCCGGGCCGACGCGCGTGAAGCGCTCCACGAGGTGCACGTTGGCGGTGGACCCCCTGACGCTCACCTGCCCATCGAAATTCCGGGTCTCGACCACGAGGGTCGCGTCCTCCCAGCGGGCGCGGGAGTCGCCGTGCCACTGCGGGATGGCGCCGTGCCGGGGGGCGTCCAGGCGAATGATGCGGGCGTTGTGGATCATCTCCGTGAAGATGACCACGTGCTCCGGCGTCTGCAGGAGCTGCACGTTGTTGTTGTAGGCGCCGGGCGCCATCGGCGGGCCGGCGTTGAACCCCACGATGCAGCGGTCCGCCAGGCTGCGGTCCAGCCAGGAGTCGGCGGGGTGGTCGCGGCGGTAGGCCCGGCGGGCCGCGGCCCGCGCCGCCGCGGCGGGCGTCAGCGCCGGGAGTCGCCCGTCCGGCGGATCGACGATCAGCGACGTGCGCCGGTCGCCCACGAGCCGGTTGCCGCGGTCGTACCAGAACTCGTTGTAGGGCACCACGCCGCCCTGCGACTCCGGCGGGTAGATGGCCCCGCCCAGCTTCGGATCGACGAGGTCGCGGTTCAGGCGCCGGTTCTCGCGGGCCTCGAAGCTGGCGGCCTCCTCGGCCGTCAGCACCTGCCTGCCGGCGAGCTCGGCCGGCCGTTCCATGGGCGTGATCGTGCGGAAGTCCCAGACGCCCTGCAGGTCGGGCGCGCCCCACGGCGTAAGGGGCGGCGTCCAGCCGTCCGGCCCGGCCTGGCCGGCGGCGGCCATCGGGACCAGCACGACGATGGCGGCGGTTGCCGCGAGGAGACGGCCCTTCATCTCGAACCTCCCTGCCTGTCCCCGGCGCGCTGCGCGTGGAGACGGGCGATGTTGACGTCGCGCTCGATGCCCGGCGGCGTGGGCTCGGCGCCCAGCGTCCGGAAGAGCGCCGCCATGTCGTCCGAGCGCGTGTCGCTGGCGCCGAAGTAGACGCCCTCCGCGATGGCCAGGGGGGTCCATCCCAGGCCGTTCTCCAGGTTCAACTCGGCGCCCCGGTCCACCAGGAAGCGGATGATCGTGTCCGACCCGCTGAGTCCCCGGTAGGCGGCGCCGTGCAGCGCCGTCTCGCCCGTCGCGTCGGCGGCGCGGACGTCGCCTCCGAGCGCGACGCACAGCTCCACCGCCGCGAGCGCGTCGGCCTCCGGCACCGGGCTGTAGCCGCGGAAGCCGACGCCCGCGGCGATCATCAGCGGCGTGGTGCCCCGGCTGTTCGGCCGCAGGGGATCGGCGCCGGCGTCGAGCAGAATCTGCATGAGGCGCGTGTCCCCGGTCCGGGTCGCAGCCAGGAACGGGGTGGCGCCGGCCAGGTAGCCGCCCCGCGCCTGCCCGCCCGCGTACCGCCCGGGCGTCCCCTCGGCCGGGGCGTTCGGGTCCGCGCCGAAGTCGAGCAGGAGCTGCACGAAGGCGCGGCGCGGCTGCCCCTCCATGCCCTCCAGCCCGCTCCATTCGTTGTTGTCCGCCCGCACGGCGGCGTCGGCCACGGTGTCGACGTTGCGCCAGTTGCCGGCCGCCCAGTGCAGCGGATTGAAGCCCGGCCCGCGGTCCGGGTCCGCGCCGTGCTCGAGCAGCAGCCTGGCCAGCGCCACGTTGCTCCTGACGGTCGCCACCAGCAGGGCGGTGGACCCGTCGGCCGCCTCGTCGTTCACGTCCGCGCCGGCGTCGAGCAGGAGCCGCACGAGCGCCGGGTCGCCGCTGCGCGCGGCGAACAGCAGGGGAGTCGACCCCGCCTGCGAGCGCGCATGGAGGTCGGCGCCGCGCGCGATCAGCAGCTGCGCCGCGTCCGCGTGTCCTTCGGCGGCCGCCCACATCAGCGCCGTCTGACCCTGGCGCGTTTCCTGCGCGCCGGGGTCGGCGCCGTGGTCCAGCAGAGCTTCGACGACTGCGGCGACCCCCGTGCGGGCGGCCGTCATCAGCACCGTCTCGCCGGTGGCCGGGGACGCCGCGTTCGCATCGGCGCCCGCTTCCAGCAGCCGGCGCGCGACGGCCGGGTCGCCGTTCGTGCAGGCGAGCGACAGCGGCGTCACGCCGTAATCGTTGGCCGCAGCGACGTCCGCGCCGGCGCCGAGCAGCAGCTCCACGCTGGCGAGGTCGTTCCAGAGGACGGCCCAGTGGAGCGCGGTCGCGCCGTCGGGCTGCCGGGCGTTCACCGGCGCCTGCTGCGCGAGAAGACGCCGCACCGCCTGCTCGTTGCGCTGCCTGACGGCCTCGACGAGCCGCAGGTCCTCGGCGCCGGCGGCCGGCAGGGCCGCCGGCAGGAGCAGCAGAGCGGCCAGGGCGATCGCCGCGCCGGGCCTGGCGCGCATGGTCATCAGCCTCCGGGCGGGCTACAGGGCGGCGAGCCGGCCGCTGCTGTCGCCGAGGCGGTCGACCGCGATGCCCATCCTGTCCAGCACGGTGACGTGCAGGTTGGCCAGCGGCAAATCCTTCGACACCCGCAGGTGGCGGCCGCCGGCGATCTGCCCGCCGCCGGTGCCCACCAGCATCGTCGGCAGATCCTGGTGATGATGCATGTTCGGGTCGCTCATGCCGGACCCGTAGACGAGCATGACCCGGTCGAGCAGCGTCCCGTCGCCTTCCTCGATCGATTGCAGCCGCTCGAGGAAATGCGCGAGCAGGCTCGTGTAGAAGGTGTTCAGCCGCGTCAGCTTCGCCAGCTTCTCGGGCCGGTCCTGGTGATGCGACAGCGGGTGATGGGGATCCGGCACGCCGATCTCGGGATAGCTGCGGCTGCTCTTCTCGCGGCCGTACATGAAGGTGCTCACCCGCGTCAGGTCGCACTGCCAGGCGAGCGCCCACAGGTCGAACATGAGCCTGGCGTACTCCCCGTACGTCGGCGGCACCCCCGCGGGCTGCGCCACGACGGGCAGCTCGCGGCTGCTCTGGTCCTCGGCAATCTGGATGCGCCGCTCGATGTCGCGGACCGCGTCGACGTACTCCGTCACCTTGCGGCGGTCGGCCGCGCCGAGCCGCTTCTGGAGCTGCGCCAGCCGCTCGCCGACCATGTCGAGGATGCTGCGCTCCATCTTCAGCCGGGCGAGCCGCGCCCCGCTCTCCGTGCTCTCGCTCGAGCCGAACAGGCGCTCGAAGACAGCGCGCGGATCGTTCTCGGCCGGCAGCGGGGTCGTCGCGCTGGCCCAGGAGACCGTGCCGGTGTAGGCGCAACTGTAGCCGTGCTCGCAGCCGCCCGCCAGATCGTTGGCCTCGAGCGCCAGCTCGAGCGATGCGAGCTGCGTGTGCCTGGCGAGCTGCTTCGCGGCCACCTGGTCCATCGAGATGCCGTTCTCGAGGTCGGCGCCTTCCGTCTTCTTCGCGTGCGCGCCGGTCAGGTAGCCGGCCGACGAGCGGGAGTGGTCGCCCGAGCCCTCGCCGGGCAACTGGTCGGCGGCGTTGTTGGCCAGGCCGCTGAGCACGACCAGCCGGTCGCGGAAGGGCGCCAGCGGCTGGAGAATCGGCGACAGCTCGAAGTTCGTGCCCTCTGCCGTGGGGGTCCAGTCCGTCATGTTCATGCCGTTGGGCGCGTAGAACGCGCCCAGGCGGAGCGGTAACGCGTCGGCCGCGCCGCCGGCCCGGGCGAAGGCGGGCACCATGCCGTCGAGCAGCGGCAGGGCAAGCGTGGCGCCCATCCCGCGCAGGACGGTCCGGCGCGGCAGATGCTTCTTCGTGACGATGTGGGGACTCATGGTTGAACCTTTCTGGTTGCGGCGGCCAGCAGCGGCGCCGGTTCGGGCCCCTGCGCGGTTCGCATGCGAAACGGCACGCTGTCGACCAGCCCCAGAATCAGGGCCGACCAGCGGTAGTCGTCGGCGGCGGCGTCCGCGACGATGCGCCGGATGGCCGGCCGGTCGTAGTGCTCGGCTCCGCGGCCGAGCGCGTAGGTCAGGAGCTGCTCGACCAGCGTGTGCACGAACTCGGGATGGCGGCGGACCAGCGTCCTGCGCAACTCCACCGGCCCCTCGAGCCGGGTCCCGTCCGGGAGGGCGCCGGTCGCGTCGATCGGCAGCCCGAACTCGCTGTCGCGCCACTTGCCGATGGCGTCGAAGTTCTCCAGGGCGAACCCGATCGGGTCCATCTGGGCGTGACAGCTCGCGCAGACGGCGTTCTGCCGGTGGGCCTCCATGCGCTCGCGCACCGTGGTCGCCGGCGCGCCGCCCGCGCCGGCTTCCTGCAGGCCCTCGACGTTGGGCGGCGGCGCGGGCGGCGGCGAGCCCAGCAGGTTGTCCAGCACGAACAGGCCCCGCAGCACGGGCGACGTGCGGTTGGAGTACGACGTCACGGTCAGGACGCTGCCGTGTCCCAGCAGCCCGCGCCGGACGGGATCGGCGACCGGCACCCGCCGGAAGTGCGCGCCGTACACGTTGGGCATGCCGTAGAAGCGCGCGAGCCGCTCGTTGACGAACGTGTAGTCGGCGTCCAGCAGGTCCACCACGCTGTGGTCCTCGCGGAGCTGGCTGGCGATGAACAGCTCGGTCTCGCGGCGGAAAGCCTCGCGCAGGCTGTCGTCGAAATCGCGGAACACCTGGGTGTCGGGCGCGGCCACGCGCAGGTCGCGGAGAAACAGCCACTGGCTGGCGAAGTTCGTGACCAGCGCTTCGGCGCGGCCGTCGGCGAGCATGCGCCGGACCTGCCGCTCCAGCACGTCGGGCTCGCCGAGCCTGCCGGCCACCGCCAGGTCCAGCAGCTCGTCGTCCGGTGCGCTGCTCCAGAGGAAGAACGACAGGCGCGACGCCAGATCGACGTCGCTGATGCGGTACGCCGAGCCCGGCGCCGCCCGCGGGGGATCGTGCTCGACGCGCAGCAGGAAGTCGGGCGAGACGAGGAGCCCTTCCAGCGCGAACTGGATGCCCGCCTCGAAGCCGCCCGCGGCCCGGCCCGTCCGGTAGAAGGCCAGCAGCGAGTCGAGGTCCGCGGCGGTGACCGCGCGGCGGTAGGCGCGGCGGGCGAGCGTGCCGATCACCTCCCGGGCGCAGGCCTCCTCGTCGCCGGCCCCGGCCGGCCGGCACACGAAGATGCGCCGGCGGCTGGGGCTGTCCGGCGGCCCGGCAGCGCTCAGCGGGCCTTCGATCTCGATGCTGCCCACGTTCATCGGCGCGAGCTCGGTATTGCGCAGCTCCGAGGTGGGCCGCCGCCCGGGGCCGGGGCCCTCCGGCGCCGCGACGGCCCGGTCGACGAACGACACGCCCACGAGCCGCGGGCCGCCCTTCGTCGCGAACCGCACGTGCAGATGCTCGTCGGCCGTGCGCCCGTACTCGGAGACGGGCACCACGCCGGGCGGCAGGAGGCAGCGCGGATCGTCCGAGCCGACGCACTCGCCGCCGACGTCGAACAGCTTCAGCCGCACACCGTCGAGGCGGACGTCGAGCTGCTCGCTGACGTCGAGACCCTGGATGGCGTTGTTGTCGAACCGCCGGCCGAGGTGGACCCTCAGCAGGTACTCGCCGTCCGCCGGAAAGTTGTGGCGCACGGCCGCGCCGCCCCGCGACCCGAACGGGAGATCCTCGCTGAGGCGGCTCTCCTGCAGGAGAAAGGGCGAGACCTTGTAGGTTGCGATCGACGGCGGTTGCGTCGGATCGCCCACGGCGAGGCGGCTGATCTTGCGCGCCGCGCTCATGTAGCGCTCGAGCAGCCCCGGCGAGAACGACAGCACGTCCCCGACGTTGTCGAAGCCGTAGCCGGACTCGTCGGTCGGCAGCAGCGCCCGGCCGTCGACGTCCAGGGCCAGCAGGTCGCGGATCGCGTTGGTGTACTCCAGCCGGTTGAGGCGGCGGACGACCGGCCGCCCGGGATTGGGCCGCGCGTCGGCCGCCCGGTCGAGCTCCGTCTCGAGCCAGGCGGCGAGGCCGTCGTAGGCGGCCGGTTCGGGGCGCGGCCGCCCGGCCGGCGGCATCTGGCCGGCGCGGAGCTTGCGGACCACCTTCTCCCAGGTTTCCGCGGCCTCGCCGACGTGTCCGACGTCGACCCGCTCGAGCTCGAGCCCGCCGGTCCGCAGCCGCTCGTTGTGGCAGGTGACGCAGTAGCGGTCGAGCAGTGCACGCGGCGAATCGGCGGCCGCGGCCGCCGGCGCCTGCGCGTGGGCCGGCCCCGCAGCGAGGAGGCCGGCCGCCAGAACCACGCCGCTTCCGCCTGTGAGCATTCGTCGCATCGCTGCCGCTCCTGCCGGTCGGACACGCTGGACGACCGGCGTCGGACGGACCGCCGCTGCCCGCGGCTCGTCAGTTCCTGGCGAACTTCCGCAGCATGTTGCCGGCCACCTCGCCGGCAAAGATGTTGCCCTGCCGATCGGCCATGATCCCTTCCGCGTTCACCGGCTCGATGCGCGACTTGATCGACCCGTCCCGGGCGCTGCCGACCAGCAGCGCCTTGTGCTGCTGGTAGTCGGCGACGTAGAGGGTGTCGTCCGCGCTGATGTAGATGCCGCTCACCATGCCGAACTGATCCCACGCGTCGAGGAAGTTGCCGTCCTGGTCGAAGATCTGTATGCGCACGTTGGACCGGTCGCCGACGAAGAGGCGGCCCTGCGAGTCGATGGCGATCGTGTGCGGCACGTCGAACTCGCCCGGGGCCGTACCCTGCCGGCCCCAGGCCTTGATGAAGGTGCCGTCCGCGGCGTACTTGACCACGCGGTTGTTGAAGTGGCCGTCGGTGATGAAGATGTCGCCGTTGGCGGCGACCGCGATGTCGGTCGGTCCGTTGAAGGTGTCCGGTCCCTCCGCACCGACGCCCGCGGTGCCGAGCGTCATGAGCAGCTCGCCGTCGCGGCTGAACTTGAAGACCTGATGCCCCTTGCCGTCAGCGCCGCTCTGGTCGCTTGCCCACACGTACCCGTCGTGCGAGATGTGGAACCCGTGCGGCCGCACGAACATGCCGTCGCCGAACGTCTGGACCAGGTTGCCGTCGGGATCGAACCGCAGGATGGGAGGCTCCGAGCGATGCAGCGCCCACACGTGCTCGCCGTCGGGATCGGGGTCGACGGAGATGACGTTGCCCCAGGTGATGTGCGCCGGCAGCTTCGCCCAGCCCTCGACGTGGGTGTAGTCGGCGGAGCGGAACTCCAGGTCGCCCTGGGCTGCGGCGGCCACGCCGAGCCCGGCGATCAGGACGGCAGCCGCGGCGACCGGCCGTGCCGTGCGGTCGGAAGGGAACATCGCGGCGTTCCAGCGCACGCCGTCAGCGCACGCCCCGCGGCGCG
>CAZMWA010000228.1:0-39614 GCA_964569405.1 uncultured Vicinamibacteraceae bacterium
CGTCGATGCGCGGATGACGCGCAACGGCATGCAGGACGGCCAGCGCAACCGCCTCAACCGGCTCGGCGCCACGGCGTTCTTCCTGGCGGCCAAGGTGACGGACGTCGAGGCCATGCAGGTGCTCGTCGACGCGGGCGCCGATCCGCTGCTGCCGAGCGCGGAGAACACCACGCCGCTGATGGTGGCCGCCGGCCTCGACATCTGGAACCCGGGCGAGGACGGCGGGTCGCTGCCGGGCCAGGAGGAAGAGGTGCTCGCGGCCGTGCGCCTGTGCGTCGAGCTCGGCAACGACGTGAACGCCGTCAACGATCTCGGCGAGACGGCGCTGCACGGCGCCGCGTTCCGCGGCGCCAACATCGTGGTGGACTACCTGGTCGCGCAGGGGGCACAGCTCGACGCGCGGGATCGCAACGGCTGGACCCCGTGGGCCATCGCCAACGGCTTCAGCTACTCGGACTTCTACAAGGCGCAGAAGCACACGGCCGAGCTGCTGGCGCGTTACCTCGAGGAGCGCGGCCTGCCCACCGGCGACCCGATTCCGGGGTCGGTCTGCTTCGACTGCCTGCAGACGAGGCTCGATCAGGCACGGGCGGTGCGCGAGCGCGACACGCGCATGGAAGCCGAGTTCGCCGCCGAGGTGGCAGCACCGGACGAGCCGTGAAACAACTGGCGGCGCTGCTCGGCATCGGCGTGCTGGCGGCCGCCGGCGGACAGGCCGGCCCGCTGCAGACGACCCGCGACGCGCCGATCCCGCACGCATCCGGCCAGAGCGTCACCCCGGCGTACGAGGGCTGGTTTCCCAACGCGGACGGGACGTTCAGCCTGTCGTTCGGCTACTTCAACCGCAACTACGAGGAGCGGCTCGACATCCCGGTCGGCGCCGCCAACCGCTTCGAGCCGGGGCCGGCGGACCGCGGGCAGCCGACGCACTTCCTGCCGCGGCGCCAGACGGGCGTCTTCACCGTGGTGGTGCCGGCCGACTTCGGCGACCGGGCGCTCACCTGGAGCCTCACGGCCCACGGCGAGACGTACGCCATCCCCGGGCGCCTGCGCCCGGCCTGGCAGATCGACGCCCTGCGCGAGGTGACCAGCGGCAACACGCCGCCCGTGGTCCGGTTCGCGCCGGGCGGCGAGCCGGGACAGGGACCCGGGGGCGTCCGCGCGGCGCGCGACGCGGCCGTGGGCGTGCCGGTGGAGCTGGTGCTCTGGGCGCTCGACGACGGCATCCGGACGTTCCTCCGCTCGCGCCTGCCGCCGGCGCTCGGACTGGTCTGGAGCAAGTTCCGGGGACCGGGCGCCGTGCGGTTCGGCGAGACGGAGCCCGCCGTCGGCCGCGGCGGCCGGGCGGCGACGACGGCCACGTTCGACGCGCCGGGCGACTACGTGCTGCGCGTGCTGGCGTGGGACGACTCGGGCCCGCAGGGACCGACGATGGCGGTCGGCTTCCAGTGCTGCTGGACGAACGCGTACGTCGACGTCCGCGTGCGGTAGCGGTGAGGAGAATCCAGGTGAGGAGAATTCAAATGCGTCAGCTCGGACGCGTCATCACGATCGGACTGGCCGCGGCGGTCCTCGGCGGCGGCACGGCGGCCGCGCAGCCGGAGGCGGTGACGTTCTCGAAGGACGTGGCGCCGATCCTGCAGCAGCGCTGCGAGGCCTGCCACCGCGAGGGGCAGATGGCCCCGATGTCGCTGGTCACGTACGAGGAGGTGCGGCCCTGGGCGCGGGCCATTCGCCGCAAGGTGGTCGCCCGCGAGATGCCGCCGTGGCACATCGACAAGACGGTCGGCATCCAGGCGTTCGCCAACGACATCTCCCTGAGCGACGAGCAGATTGCCGCCATCGCCGCCTGGGTCGACGCGGGCGCGCCCCGGGGCAACCCGGCGGACCTGCCGCCGCCCGTCGCGTGGCCGAGCGACGACGTCTGGCGCCTTGCCGGCCAGATGGCGGGCGACCCCGACCTGGTCGTCATCTCCCCGCCCTGGACGCAGCCGGCCGAGGGGCAGGACCAGTGGTACCAGCCGCTGGTCGAGACCGGCCTGACCGAGGACCGCTGGGTGCGCGGGGTCGAGGTGCGGCCGTCGATCCCGGGTCGGAAGATCGTGCACCATGCGCTGGCGCGGCTGGTGCAGCGCGAGGCGCCGGGCGACTTCACGCCGGCGGTCGACTTCTCGGGGCGGGGGGCGTTCCTCACCGAGTTCGCCGTCGGCAAGAACGGCGACGTGTTCCGGGAGAATACCGGCAAGCTGCTGAAGGCGGGCGCCGGCATCAGCTACGACATCCACTACCACTCGGTCGGCGAGGAGATCACGGACCGCACCGAGGTCGGGCTGTGGTTCTACCCGCGCGGGTTCGTGCCGAAGTACCGCGTCTATGCCCAGGTGCTCGGCACCCGGCAGTCCATGGAGACGTTCGACCTGCCGCCGGGTCAGAAGACGGTCCACCACGCCTACGTCCCGCTGCCGCTGCCGGCGCGGCTCGAGAACTACCAGCCGCACATGCACGTGCGGGGCACGGCCATGTCGATGGAGGCGATCCTGCCCGACGGGCGGGTGAGGATGCTGAGCCACGTCGGCAACTTCGACTTCAACTGGCATGTCAACTACGTCTACGCGGAGGACGCGGCGCCGGTGCTGCCGGCAGGGACGGTGATCCACCTGACCGCCTGGCACGACAACACCGAGTCGAACGCGGCCAACCCGGATCCGACCCAGTGGGTCGGCTGGGGGCAGCGCAGCTACGACGACATGTATCACGCGCACGTCAACATCACGTACCTCACGGACGAGGACTACGAGACGATCGTCGCGGACCGCGAGCGCGCCGCGCCGGCCACCGGCGGCCAGTAGCCGGTCCGTCGGCGGGCCGCCGGGGAGCCCGCAGGCCGAAGGGGAAGAACGATGCGAGAGGGACTGCTGTTCGTTGGAATCGCCGGCATCGCCGGCATGGCGCTGCTGGCGGCCGCCGGATGCGGCGGCGCACCGCTGGAGGAGCCGGCCGCCGCCGGGCCCGTCAGGATGCCGGCCGAGCCCGAGCCGGCCGATCCGGAAGCGATCCGGCCGTTCACCATCGCCGTCCCCGACGAGGTCCTCGACGACCTGCGCCTGAGGCTGGCCCAGACCCGCCTGCCGGACGAGGTCGACGGCGCGGAGTGGGACTACGGCACGCCGCTGGGCTACCTGACCGAGCTGATCGGCTACTGGCGCGACGAGTACGACTGGCGCGCGCAGGAGGCGCGGCTGAACGAGTTCGATCAGTTCAAGACGCGCATCGACGGCATCGACGTCCACTTCATCCATCAGCGCTCGCCCGAGGACGGCGCGCTGCCGCTGCTCATCACGCACGGCTGGCCCGGCACGGTGGTCGAGTTCATGGAGATCATCGGACCGTTGACCGATCCGGCCGCGCACGGCGGCAGCGCCGAGGATGCCTTCCACGTCATCGCCCCGTCGATCCCCGGCTACGGCTTCTCGGGCCATCCGCGCGAGCGGGGCTTCGGCCCGGAGCAGGCGGCCGACGTCAACGCGGCGCTGATGGCGCGGCTGGGCTACGAGCAGTACGGCCTGCAGGGCGGCGACTGGGGCGCCATCATCAGCCGCTGGCACGCCTTCAAGCACGCCGAGCCGGTGGTGGGGCTGCACCTCAACATGATGATCGCCGGCCCGCCGCCCGGCGTCGAGGATCCGGAGGCGGGCGTGCCCGAGGCCGAGCTGGAGCGGATGCGGGAGCGGACCGCGTTCTTCCAGGGCCCGGAGACCGGCTACAGCCACATCCAGGGGACCAAGCCGCAGACGCTCGGCTACGGGCTGAACGACTCGCCGGCGGGGCAGGCGGCGTGGATCGTCGAGAAGTTCCGGACCTGGTGCGACTGCGACGGCCATCCGGAGACCATCTTCAGCCGGGACGCCCTGCTGACCAACATCATGGTCTACTGGCTGACCGAGTCGGCCACCTCGTCGGCCCGGATGTACTACGAGAGCGGCCTCGCCCGCGCCACCGGAGCCGGCCAGCCCGGGCGCGTCGAGGTGCCCAGCGCAGGCGCCATCTTCCCGCACGAGCTGTTCTACACGCCGCGCGCCTGGGCCGAGGCCCACTACAACCTCGTGCGCTGGACGGAGATGCCCCGGGGCGGCCACTTCGCCGCCATGGAGCAGCCCGAGCTGTTCGTGGACGACGTCCGCGCGTTCTTCGCCGACCTGCGCTGAGGCGGGGGCGCGGGTCGCAGCGAGCGGGGATCACGGGCATCAGCATGGCAACGCCGAGCACGCCGCCGCCGCTGCGACTGCTGCTGGCGGTCGCGGCGCTGCCCCTCGCCGCCTGCGGCGGCCGGCCGGCGGAACAGGCGCCCCCGGCGCCGCCGCCGGCCCCCTGGCTCGGCGACGCGGCCGAGCCGGCCGACCCGGAGGCCATCCGGCCGTTCACCATCGCCGTCCCCGACGCGGTGCTCGACGATCTCCACGCGCGGCTGGCGCGCACGCGCCTGCCCGACGAGATCGACGGCGCCGGCTGGGACCACGGCACGCCGCTGGGCTACCTGACGGAGCTGATCGCCTACTGGCGCGACGAGTACGACTGGCGCGCGCAGGAAGCGCGGCTGAACGCGTTCGACCACTTCAAGACGCGCATCGACGGCATCGACATCCACTTCATCCACCAGCGCTCGCCCGAGCCGGACGCGCTGCCGCTGATCATCACGCACGGCTGGCCCGGCTCCGTCGCCGAGTTCGTGGAGGTCATCGGGCCGTTGACCGATCCGGCGGCGCACGGCGGCAGCGCGGAGGACGCCTTCCACGTCGTCGCGCCGTCGATGCCGGGCTACGGCTTCTCGGGCCACCCGCGCGGGCGCGGCGTCGGCCCGGAGCAGACCGCCGCCATCAACGCGCAGCTCATGGCCCGGCTGGGCTACGAGCGGTACGGCGTGCAGGGCGGCGACTGGGGCGCCAACATCGGCCGCTGGCACGCGGTCAACCACCCCGGGCCGGTCGTCGGCCTGCACATCAACCTGGCGATGGCCCTGCCGCCGCCCGACGACGTGCCGCCCGGCGGCAACCGACTGCGCGACGGCGCGGCGCTGCAGGGCCGGGAGAACGGCTACTCGCACATCCAGGGGACGAAGCCGCAGACGCTCGGCTACGGCCTGACCGACTCGCCGGCCGGGCAGGCGGCCTGGATCGTCGAGAAGTTCCGCACCTGGTGCGAGTGCGACGGCCACCCGGAGACGATCTTCAGCCGCGACGCCCTGCTCACGAACATCATGCTGTACTGGGTGTCCGGGAGCGGGCCCTCGTCGGCCCGCATGTACTACGAGGCGTTCCACGCGCCGACGTTCGATCCGCCGGGCCGCGTGGAGGCGCCCACCGGCGTCGCCATCTACCCGGGCGAGCCGTTCAACTCGCCGCGCGAGTGGGTGGAGGCCTGGTACAACCTGCAGCACTGGGCCGAGATGCCCCGCGGCGGCCACTTCGCCGCCATGGAGCAGCCCGGGCTGTTCGTCGACGACGTGCGGACGTTCTTCGCCGGGCTGCGCTGACGCGGGCGTCCCGGCCGCATCGGGAGGGGGTCATCAATGCCGACCATCAGACGACTGCTGCTGCCGGGGATCGTGGCGCTGCTCCCGCTGGCCGCGTGCGGCGGCGCGCCGGCGGAGGAGGCGGGGAGCATTGCGCCGCCGCCGGCGCCGTGGCTCGGCGACGGCCCGCCGGCGGGCGACCCGGAGGCCGTCCGGCCGTTCACGATCGACGTGCCCGACGCGGTGCTCGACGACCTCGATGCCCGGCTGGCCCGCACGCGCCTGCCGGACGAGATCGACGGCGCCGACTGGGACTACGGGATGCCGCTGGGCTACCTGACCGAGCTGATCACCTACTGGCGCGACGAGTACGACTGGCGCGCGCAGGAGGCGCGCCTGAACGCGTTCGACCAGTTCAAGACGCAGATCGACGACGTCGACGTCCACTTCATTCACCAGCGCTCGCCCGAGCCGGACGCCCTGCCGCTGCTCGTCACGCACGGCTGGCCCGGCTCTGTGGTCGAGTTCATGGAAATCATCGGGCCGCTGACCGATCCGGCCGCGCACGGCGGCAGCGCGGAGGACGCGTTCCACGTGGTGGCGCCGTCCATCCCCGGCTACGGCTTCTCGGGACACCCGCCGGGGCGCGGCTTCGGGCCGGAGCCGGCGGCGGACGTCAGCGCGCAGCTCATGGCCCGCCTCGGCTACGAGACGTACGGCCTGCAGGGCGGCGACTGGGGCTCGATCATCAGCCGCTGGCACGCCTTCAAGTACCCCGAGCAGGTCATGGGGCTGCACCTCAACGTCGCGAGCGCGCCGCCGCCGGCCGGCGTCAACGATCCGGAGGCGGGCGTGCCCGCGGCCGAGCTCGAGCGCATGCGCGCGCGGACGGCCTTCTTCCGCGGCCCGGAGGACGGCTACGCGCACCTGCAGGGCACGAAGCCGCAGACGATCGGCTACGCGCTGACCGACTCGCCCGCCGGGCAGGCCGCCTGGGTCGTCGAGAAGTTCCGGACGTGGTGCGACTGCGACGGCCACCCCGAGACGATCTTCGACCGGGACGCCCTGCTCACCAACGTCATGTTGTACTGGGTGACGGGGAGCGCCACCTCGGCGGCCCGCATGTACTACGAGAGCGGCCGCTGGCGGCCGGGGACGCCGCCGGTCGAGCCGGGCCACATCGACGTGCCGACGGGGCTGGCGGTCTTTCCGGAGGAGCTCTCGTACGCGCCGCGCGCCTGGTCCGAGGCGCGCTACAACCTCGTGCGCTGGACGGAGATGCCGCGCGGCGGCCACTTCGCGGCCATGGAGCAGCCGGAGCTGTTCATCGACGACGTGCGCGCGTTCTTCGCGGAGCTGAGATGATGACCAGAAACCTCACCCTGCTGTCGTTCGCGTTGCTGCTCGCCGCCGGTTGCGGCGGCGCGCCGGCCGAGCCCGAGCCCGAGGCGGCGACGGAAGTCGCCGAGGCGGCGCCGGCCACGCTGAAGCTGTACATCTTCGAGTGCGGGCGCCTCACGTTCGACGACGTGACGCGCTTCGGCATCGAGAACGACGAGACGGACGTCCGCGAGCTGGTCGTCCCCTGCTACATCGTCGAGCATCCCGACGGCCGCATGCTGTGGGACGGCGGTCTGCCTTCGGCCTACACCGACCCCGACGCCGCGCCAGACAACGCGGTGTTCGACCGCACGCTGGCCGACCAGCTCGCCGACCTCGACCTGGGCTTCGACCTGACCACGCTGGACTACGTGGCGTTCTCCCACCTGCACTACGACCACGTCGGCGTGGCCAACGAGGTCGAGGGGGCGACGTGGCTCGTCCAGCAGCCGGAGTACGACGCGATGTTCGTCGAGCCCGACGCGGTGCCGACGGCCCAGCCCGCGCTCTACGACAACCTCCAGAACGCCGAGACCGTCATTCTCGACGGCGACCACGACGTCTTCGGCGACGGCCGCGTGCGGATCCTGTCGGCGCCGGGCCACACGCCCGGGCACCAGGTGCTGTTCCTCGACCTGGCCGAGACCGGACCGCTGGTGCTCTCCGGGGACCTGTACCACTTCCGCGTGAGCCGCGAGCACCGGCGCGTGCCGACGTTCAACTACGACGCCGAGATGACGCTGGCGGCGATGGAGAAGGTGGAGACGTTCGTCGCCGAGTCCGGGGCCACGTTCTGGATCGAGCACGACTACGAGCTGTTCCGGACGCTGCACACCGCGCCGGCCTACTACGAGTAGACGCATAGAGATCCGCGGGAGGGAGACGAGACATGGGCAGGAAGCGGCCCGAGGCGGCCGTCGACCGCCGGGCGTTCATCAGGAGCGGCGCCGCCGGCGTGGGCGCGACCGCGCTGGCCGGTCTGGCGCCGCGCGCGGCCGCGGCGCAGGAGACGACCTGGCAGCGCGAGGTCGACGTCGTCGTCGTGGGCTCGGGCGCCTCGGGCCTGCCGGCGGCCATTCGCGCCCGCGACCTCGGCGCGTCGGTCATCGTCGTCGAGGAGAACTTCGACGTCGGCGGCCACGGCATGATCAGCCAGGGCAGCGTGGCGCTGGGCGGCGGGACCAGCATGCAGCAGCGGCACGGCATCGAGGACTCCGCCGACCAGGTGTACCTGGAGAACACGCGGCCCGACCACGTCCACACGCGCTACAACGACCGCGAGGTGGTGCGCGCCTTCGCGGACCACAACGTCGAGGCGTTCGACTTCCTGGTCGAGAACGGCGTCCAGTTCGTCGACGCCCGGCCGCACCGCGTGCCGGCAGAGGGCGCGTTCACCTTCCGCCGGCAGACCGTGGTTCCCTGGTCGCAGGACCTCGGCGAGACCATCAACAACACGGCCGGCTCGGGCCTGATGCGTGCGCTCGAGCGCAGCGCGCGGGCCAAGGGCGTGGAGATCCTGCTGCAGCACCGGATGACGCGCATCGTGCGCGAGGAGCCGCTCGCCGGGCGCGTGCTCGGCATCGCCTGCACGGACCTCGACGGCGGCGGCGACGTCAACATCCGCGCGCGGCAGGCCGTCATCGCCTGCACCGGCGGCTCGAGCAGCAACCTGGCCGTCCGCACCATCTACAACCCGCTGCTGACCGAGGAGTACCAGGTGGGCTGCGAGCCCTACTCGCGGCAGTCCGGCGACGCCGAGCAGCAGGGAATGGCGATTGGCGGGTCGCTCGGCGCCACCAACAACATGCGGACCGAGTCGTACCTGGCGCTGTGCAAGCCGCTCTGGATCGGCTGCCGCTACGGCTACGACCGCTGGAAGCCGGGCGGCCCCGTGTTCGACAAGGCCGGCGCGTCGGGCATCGCGGTGTCCGACTACCAGGACGCCATCCTGATCAACATGCTGGGCGAGCGGTTCCACGACGAGACCGTCGGCACGCACCTGTTCGCCATGGAGGGTGCGCACGATCCCGTCTTCGACTACCTGGCCGCGGCGCTGTCGAGCGCCGTGCTCGAGGTGGACGGCGTCCGGCACCGGGTCGGCGGGCCCATCTGGGCCGTCTTCGACGCCGACGCCGCCGTCCGCGAGGAGTGGGAGCTGCGGCACCCGTTCGTCGACGTCGAGAACGGCTACTTCTTCCAGGCCGACACGCTCGAGGAGCTGGCGGGCCGCCTGACGGAGAACGCCTACCAGAAGCACCCCATGCCGCCGGCGGCGCTGCGCGCGACGGTGGCGCGTTACAACACGTTCGTCGACCTGGGCGAGGACCGCGATTTCGGCAAGCCCGAGCCGCGCTACAAGATCCAGAAGCCGCCCTTCTACGCCGCCTGGGCCACGCCCATCCTGCACGACACGTACGCCGGCCTGCGGGTGAACGGCAAGTCCCAGGTGCTGGACGTCTTCGGCGCGGTGATCCCGGGCTTCTACTGCGCCGGGGAGTCGGCCGGCGGCTTCGCGCTGCACGGCCTCGGCCGGGCGATCGTGGGCGGCTACATCGCCGGCACGAACGCGGCGGGCGAGCCGACGGGCGCCTGACCGGGGCGGGGGGGAGCTAGTGTCGCGGGAACATCTGTGAGACGATTCCGGTCCAGGCCGGACGCGTCTCGAGTTGCGGGAGCGGAGATGGCAGCCGTATCTTCCGTGCGCGGCGTCGCGGGCCGTCGGTGACCGGGGGAAGGTGATGACCAACAGCGTCCGTTTCGATTCGTTGCTCCAACGTCGGTTGGACCGCCGCGATCTGCTGACCGGCGGTCTGGCCCTGCTTGGCCTCGGAGCCGCCCGCCGCGCCTCGGGCCGCTCTCTCTTTCAGCCGTCCGCCTTTCCGCTCGGCGTGGCCTCCGGCGATCCGACCCCGGACGGCGTCGTGTTGTGGACGCGCCTGGCCCTCGATCCGCTCAACGGCGGCGGGATGCCGCCGGAGGACGTGGAAGTGGTCTGGGAGGTGGCGCGGGACGAGCGGATGGCCGACGTGGTGCAGAGCGGCACGACCCGCGCCGCCACGGTGCTCGGGCACAGCGTCCACGTGGAGGTGGACGGGCTGGAGCCGGGGCGCTGGTACTGGTACCGGTTCCGCAGCGGGGCCGACGAGAGCACGGTAGGCCGGACCCGCACGCTGCCGGCTGCCGGTTCGCCCGTGGACAGGCTGCGGTTCGCCTTCGCTTCCTGCCAGCACTACGAGCAGGGGTACTACACGGCCTACCAGCACATGGCCGAGGACGATCTGGACCTCGTGTTCCACCTCGGCGATTACATCTACGAGTACGGAGGACGTGACGGGCGCGTGCGGAGGCACACCGGCGACGAGATCGAGCTGCTGGACGAGTACCGCAACCGGCACGCGCTCTATCGGAGCGACCCGGATCTGCAGGCGGCGCACGCGGCGTTCCCCTGGGTGGTGACGTGGGACGACCACGAGGTGGACAACAACTACGCGAACGACGTTTCCGAGGAGGAGGGGTTGCCGGCCGAGCTCCTGCTCCGGCGCCGCGCCGCAGCCTATCAGGCCTACTACGAGCACATGCCGCTGCGTCGCGCGTCGCTGCCGAACGGTCCCGACCTGCAGCTCTACCGGGCCTTCGCCTGGGGCGATCTCGCGTCGATCCACGTGCTCGACACGCGCCAGTACCGCACCGATCAGCCCTGCGGCGACCGCCCGGGAGCTTGCGACGGCATCTACGACCCGACGGCCACCGTGCTCGGCGAAACGCAGGAGCGCTGGCTGATGGACGGGCTCGACCGGTCGGCGGCGCGGTGGAACGTCATTCCCCAGCAGATCATGATGGCGCGCATAGACTTCACGCCCGGCGACGGCGAGTCCTACGTCACGGACTTCTGGTCGGGATACGAGGTCGCGCGCCGCCGGCTGATGGAGTTCCTCGCGACGCGGCAACCCGCCAACCCGGTCGTCCTGACCGGCGACATCCACAGCAACTGGGTCACCGACCTGAAGGTGGACTACGGCGACGCGGCCGCCCCGGTGGTCGGCACCGAGCTCGTGTGCACGTCCATCAGCTCCAGCGGCGACGGCTTCGACACGCGGGACTCCACCGCGGCGCTGCTCGCCGAGAACCCGTGGATACGCTTCTACAACGGCCAGCGCGGATACGTGCGCTGCGAGCTGACCCCCGAGCGGTGTCGTGCCGACTACCAGGTGCTGGAGTACGTCAGTCGGCCCGGCAGCCCCATCTCCACGCGCGCCTCGTTCGTCGTCGAGGACGGGAGGCCCGGCGCGCAGCGGCTGTGATCCGGCCGGGCTCCTGGCGCGGGCTGTTGAGCAGATTGCCTGTCCATCGGATCGCGTTGTCCCTGCCGCAGCCGATGCCGCCGCAGGTGGCGGCGGGAGTCCGCCTCACCCTCACGATACACGCGGCCTGCCCCCACGGATGCGATCTCCGCGGGCTGCCGGTCCACGTGGCCGCTGCCGACGAAATCCTGTCCGCCGGCGAGCTGGCGGCGGGCGAGCTGGCGGCCGGGGACGACGCCGCCCGCGCGTCGGTCGAGCTGAACGTCCGGGTCCCCGTACAGACCGGCGAGCACGCCTGGAGCGTCCACTTCCCGCGACACGAGTCGGACGGCGCCGTGCACGAGGCGCGCAGCTTGCCGCTCGATTTCCGGTCGGTACCGCACGCCGCCAGCCTCGCCGTCTGGGACGTGCCGTCGCTCACGCCTGTCCGGAGCCCTCTGCACGTGAAGGTCGGGGCGCGCTGCGCGGCCGGGTGCGCTCTGGCGGGCCGTCGCGTGGAGGTCCGCGACGAGCAGGGCGCGAGCGTCGCCGGCGGCACGCTCGGCGAGACGCCCTGGACGGGAACCAGCGCCCTGTACTGGACCTCGGTCGAGCTGCCCGCGCCGGCCGCCGAGGGCGTCCATTCCCGCACCGCCGCGCTGGTCGCTCCGGACGCCGGACCGCCGCACGAGGCCGCGCCGGCCACGTTCACCTTGCGGGCCGACAGGGTCCCGGCACACCGCGCCACGGTACGTGTGATCGACGAGCGGACGCGCGCGCCGCTCACGGCCGTCGAGGTGCGCGTCGGGCGCTGCATGGCGTCGACCGACGAGCACGGTGTCGCCGAGGTCGCGCTGCCGCCCGGCGCCTTCGAGGTCGCCATCCGCAAGAACGGGTTCCGGGCGGAGCCCGTGCGCGTGACAATCGACGGCGACATCGCCGTCGAGATCGAGGCGGCACCCTGCCCGACGCAATCCGAGCTGAACGAGCGGTTCTTCGAGCAGTACCCCTGGGGCTGACGCGCTACCAGGTCGCCTTTACGGAACCGCCCCGGTAGCTGAACCCCCGCATTTGGTGGTCGTGGCGTGGGAAAGGAGGGCGGTGATGCGATACCTCGTGGTCGTTCACCAGGACCGGCCGACGGGGCCGTGCGGCGTGACCGTGCCCGACCTGCCGGGCTGCTTCTCGGCCGGCGATACGCTGGCCGATGCGCTCGAACAGGCGCGCGAAGCCATTGCGCTGCACGTCGAGGGGCTGCTGTCGGATGGCGAACCCGTGCCGGCGCCGTCGGTTTCAGTCGAGGCTGACGGGGGCGTCGTGGCGGCGGTCGAGGTCGATGATGGGCTGCTTTCCGAGCGGTCCGTGCGCGTGAACATCTCGGTGCCGTCCCGCTTGCTGGCGGTGATCGACCGGGCCGCGGAGCGGACGAAGGGCGGGCGCTCAGGATTGCTGGCGACGGCCGTGCGCGCTTACCTGGCCGATGAACGGTAGCCGCGCACCACACTCGGCCGACCGCCTGGCGTGTCGCCCGGGGGGGCGAGCGGTCGGCCGCCCCCCGGTAGGCACGAACGCGCCCTGACGGCTACTGATCCTGGGCCGGCAGCTCCTCGAAGCCGCACAGGGGGCAGCCCTGTACGCTCTCGCCGGCGGCCAGGCCGAGCCGCTCGCGGCGCGTGGCCATCTCCTCGGCGAACTGCTCGTCGGTCAGCGCGAGCGCGGGCGCGATGAGGATGGCCATGTTGTCGATCGAGCGGTGGCCGAGGCCGCCCCAGTTGCGCGGGTCGACGACGTTCTTGTTGCTGGGCGTGTTGTCGAAGTAGGCCGTGACGTGGAGCAGCGTGCCCCTGGGGAGCAGCGGGGCCGCGTCGTCGCCGTACTTGTAGACCTTCACCCAGTTGTGGTCGTAGCCGGCGCAGCTCAGCGTCTCGGTGCGGCCGCCCCAGATGGCCTCGAGGCACATGCGCACGCCGGCCGCGTGCATGTGCGGCTCGAAGGTGCTCAGCTTCGTGTGCTCCTCGAGCGTCGCGTAGAGGTGCACCTGCTGGTCGGCCTCCATGGCCCGCAGGTCGATCTCGCCGTTGCCGAACACCAGCGGCAGGACGCGGCGCTGCGGCTCGAAGCCGCGCGGATGGAACTTGAATCCGAGCCGCAGGTGGGCGGTGGTCTCCTCGCCGTTGGCGTGCATGTGGACGGAGTTGAAGAACACCTCGTCGCCGGCCTTCAGCAGGCGTCCCGCCAGCGGGTCGAAGTGGTCGGCGTTGCGCCCCACCTCGTGGACGGGCCAGCCGCCGAAGCTGGACGGGTTGCCGTCGGCGTCCACGGTGATCCAGATGGCGTGATGGAAGATGAAACGGCCGCCGAGGCCGCCGGTGACGTCGCTGATCTCCTTGATCTGCAGCGACTCGACGTAGCGGTCCTCGGTGAGGCCCGTGGGCGCCGGCTCGAGCGCGCCCCACCAGTCGGGCGCCTCGGCGGGCATGGTGATGGACGGCGTGTCGACGATCAGGTCGGGCTCGCCGATGTCCCACTGGTCGCCGGCGGGGAAGACGAGCGGCGGCGGCAGGTCGGCCGGGTTGCCGCGCGGCGCGCCGCTGTCCGCCCAGGCGGCGAGCGTCGCGATCTCCGTCTCGCTGAGGGAGATGTCGTCCTTGTAGTCCTGGATGCCGACGTCCTTCTCGATGAACCAGGGCGGCATGACGCCCATGCGGTTGCGGAGGCCGGTGCGCTGCTTGATGCTGCGCGCCCAGGGGCGCACCTCCTCGTAGGTGAGGAGCGACATCGGCGCGACCGAGCTCGGACGGTGGCAGCTCTGGCAGCTCCGCTGCAGGATAGGCGCGACGTCCTTCGCGAACGTCACGGCGTCGCCGCCCCCTTGCCCGGCCGCCGCCGGGGCCGCGCCCAGCAGCACGAGCGCCGCGAGACCGGGTACTCCGAAACGCCGCAATCCGCTCGACGTGCGTGTCATGAAGTGCGCTCCTTTACGTGATTCGTTGCCTGCGAGCGACCGCGGTGGGTCCCGGGCCATCTCGGCCAGGCCCGACGGGCCTGTTGCCACGGGCTGCCAGGGTTGTCAGGGCCGCTCCACGCGGACCTCGATCTCGGCGACGTCGGTAAGGTGCCCGTCCGACAGGCTGGCTCGCAGCAGGTAATCGCCCGGCTCCGAGAACGTGGCCGTCATCGGCACGGGCTCACCGGCGTCCGGGTTGTCGGAATCGGCCTCGACCGCCACGCTGGCGGACCCGCGCAGCACTGACCAGGTGATGGTCAGGCGGTCGTCGACCGCCACCTCGCTCGGCCGCGCGCCCGTCCGCAGGATCGGCACGTTGACCGGCGCCCGAGGCTCGTCGGCCGCCGGCTGCAGCGTCGGCGGCGTCTCCTGCCCGCGCGCCCGGCGGCGGGGGCCGCTGGCCGGCGGGATACCGTCGTCGCTCACCCGGGCGGTGAACGCCAGCTTGTCCGGCAGCCTCACGGTGCTTCCGTCCGCGGTCACCGACAGCCGCGGCGCCCGGTTGATGCGCTGCTCGGCCGTCGGCGCGCGGCCGCCGAGGATCGGATCGATCTCCCAGACCGGGTCGAGCCAGGCGATGGCCTGCTGGCGCTCGCCGCGGACGGTCAGGCTCCACACCAGCTCGCGCTCGCCCCAGTCGGCGGGTACGGTCACGCTGAACACCTTGCGGTGGACGCGCGGGTAGAAGAAGGTCGGCTGCCCCTGGTCGGCGCCGCCCGTCTCGAAGCTGTTGGCCGGTCCGATCGGCACGTGCAGCTCCTCGACGTAGTTGCGGTTGATGTACCCGTAGTGCATCTCGTACGTGCCGTCCGGGTTCCGCGACCAGCCGTCGAAGAACGGCGCGACGGTCTGTCCCGAGGTGAACGGGAAGTTGAACGGATCGGCCTGCGCGGCAACGCCGGCGGGGAGGCCGAGGGCCAGCGCGAGCGCCAAGGCCAGGACCGGTCCCAGGGTTGGACGGATACGTCCAGGCGACTTCAGCATGCCTCGATCATCCGCGGCGCACGGCCCGCGCGGCGCCCGCGCGACCGTGCGCAGACCTCAGTTGGTCTTGCGCCGCGCCGCCTCGCGCGCCGCCAGCTCGGCCTCGTACTCGTCGTCGGTCAGGTCGTACCAGCCGATCCACGCGAACCCCATCTCGTCGATCGTGCGCCCGCCGCTGCCGGTCCAGTTGCGCGGGTCGGGGTTGGCGCGGTGGCCCGCCGTGTTGTCGTGCCAGTTGACGACGTGCAGGATCGTGCCGGCCGGCACCAGCGGGGCCGCGTCGTCGTCGTAGTTGTACGCCAGGTGCCAGTTGTAGTCGAAGTGGGCGCAGTTGACGACCTCGGTGCGCACCGGCTGCGTCGGGTAGATCAGCTCCAGGCACTGGTACTTGCCGAGCATGTGCATGTGCGGCTGGAACATGGTGATGCGCGCCGCCTTGTTGAAGCGCGTGTAGCCGTCCGAGCGCGTCACCTGCCCGGGCGGCAGGTCGACCAGGCCGGCGATGGTGCCTTGCGCGCCCGCGAGCTGCTTGGTCCAGCGCACGTGCTCCGGCACGGTGCCCTCGGGGTGGAACACGATCCCGAGCTCCACCACCGTGTCGATGTCCTCGCCCACCGAGTGCAGGTGATAGCTGAGCCGGGTCCGGCTGCCGGCCTGCAGCAGCACGCCGGAGTCCTCCGGATAGATCTCGGCCTGCTTGCCGGAGGCGTACTCGACCAGGTGGCGTTCCGACTCCGCGCCTTCGGTCGTGTCGCCCGGGGCGATGGCGAAGGCGTTCGTGTGATGCACGACCAGGCGCGCGCGCTTGTCGGCCGGCTTGGTCTGGATGGCGCGGATGTAGCGATCCTCCTCGAGGTCGAAGTCGGCGTACAGGTAGCCGAACAGGTCCGGTCCGGCCGCCGGGACGAGGTAGCTCGGGTATTGCACGATCAGGTCGGGCTCGCCGATCTGCCAGTCGTCGGCGCTGCCCCAGGTGGGCAGCGGCGGCATGTCGGCCAGGTCCCCGCGCGGCGCGCCGGCGTCCACCCAGTCCACGATGGTGGCGATCTCGGCGTCGGTCAGCGACGGATCGTTCTTGAACTGCTGGATGCCGATGCGGCGGTCGAGGTGCCACGGCGGCATCTCGCGCGACGCCACCCGGTTCCTGATCGACCGGGCCCAGGGCCGCACCTCCTCGTAGGTCGTCAGCGACATGGGTGCGACCTCGTCGGGGCGATGGCACCCGGAGCAGGAGCGGTGGATGATGGGCGCGACGTCGCGCGTGAAGGTGAGCTCGCGCTCGCCGCCCGTCTCCTGCGCCGCCGCCAGCGCCGGCGCCGCCAGGATTGCCAGCACGCCGAGCCCGATGACCACGCCTCGCGGCTGCAGCATTCGCACGTCGGACCTCCCGGATAGGAACAACCCGTTCACGATCTCGCGGATGTCCGTCGATTATCGCTCCCGGGCGCAGAACGGTCAATGCCGGCGGCGGCTTGCGCGCGGCGGTAACCGCTGGCAGAGTAGGGGCAGGTTGAACGCACTGCAACCGGAACTGGAGCACGGGATGCGACCGACTGCGGCGTGGGTGTGCCTGGCGATTCTGGCGGGCGGCGGCCTGGAGCTGCGCGCCGAGGACTGGCCCCAGTGGCGGGGCGCCGACCGGCGGGGGGTGTGGACCGAGACCGGCATCGTGGAGACGTTTCCGGAGGCCGGCCTGCAGGTGGACTGGCGCGTGCCGATCCACGAGGGCTACGCCGGACCGGCCGTGGCCGACGGCCGGGTGTTCGTCACCGACGCGCGCCACCTCGGGGTCTTCGACGTCGTCGAGCGCATCGTCTGCGTCGACGAGCTGACGGGCGAGGTCCTCTGGACTTACGAGTGGGAGGCGAACTACACGGGGCTCTCGACCACCTGGGCGACCGGGCCGCGCGCCACGCCGACCGTCGACGGCGACCGCGTGTACGCCCTCGGCGCCACCGGGATGCTGCACGCCCTCAGCGTCGCGACCGGCGAGCTGCTGTGGACGCGCAGCTACGTCGACGAGTACGACACGGAGATACCCACCTGGGGCCTGGCCGGGGCCCCGCTGGTCGACGGCGACCGCCTCATCGCCCTGGTGGGCGGGCAGCCCGACGCCAAGGTGGTGGCGTTCGACAAGCTGACCGGCGCCGAGCTCTGGCGGGCGCTCGCGTCCGACTCCGAGCCCGGCTACTCCGCGCCCATCATCATCGAGGCGGGGGGCACGCGGCAGCTCATCATCTGGCACCCCGAGGCGGTCGCCTCCCTGGACCCCGAGACCGGCGCGGTACACTGGGAGCAGCCCGTGCGGGCGGGCGCGGGGATGAGCGTCGCGACGCCCGTGCACAGCGGCCGGCAGTTGTTCGTCTCGTCGTTCTACAACGGGTCGCTCATGCTGGGCCTCAGCGCCGACCGGCCCGACGCCAGCGTGTCGTGGCGGAGCAACAGCGAGAGCGAGATCCTGACCGAGGCGCTGCACGCCGTCGTCAACACGCCGGTGGTGCGCGACGGCTACGTCTACGGCATCTGCAGCTACGGCCAGCTCCGCGCGCTCGACGCCGCGACCGGCGAGCGCCTCTGGGAGACGCAGGCGGTGACCCGCGAGCGCGCCCGCTGGGCCTCGGGCTTCATCGTGCAGCACGGCGACCGCTTCTTCATCAACAACGATCGCGGCGAGCTGATCATCGCCCACCTCACGCCGGAGGGCTACGACGAGGTGAGCCGGACGCAGCTCATCGAGCCCACGACGCGGCCGGGCAACCGCCGCGAGCTGCGCCATGTGAACTGGTCGCATCCCGCGTACGCCAACCGGCACATCCACGCGCGCAGCGACACGGAGCTGCTGCGGGCGTCGCTGGCCGCCGCGGACTACGAGTGACGGCCGCTGCGACGTTCCGGCGTGTTTTGACGCCCCCGGCTCCTGTGCTATAAGCGTTCTGTCGTCGTCGTCGTCGTCGTCGCCGCGCCGGATTGCAGTCGTCGGAGGCTGGCATTCCGCGGTCGCGTGCGGTGTCCCGCCTCCCGGTCGCTCCAGAATGACAAGGAGGCGCCCATGCACGCGTTCTGCCGGCATCCGCTCGTGGCCTTCGTGGCTGCGGCTTCCTTCCTGCTCGCTCCCGCCGCGGCCCACGCCCAGCAGATCGGCGGGACGGTGACCGACGCCACCGGCGGCGTGCTCCCCGGCGTGACGGTGGAGGCGCGCAGCCCGTCGATCATCGAGGGCGTGCGAACCGCGGTCACGGACGGGAGCGGGCAGTACCTCATCGTGGCCCTCGAGCCCGGCACGTACGCCGTCACCTACAGCCTGCCGGGCTTCGGCACCCTGATCCGCGAGGGCATCGAGCTGAGCACCGGCTTCACCGCCAGCATCGACGTGCAGTTGTCGGTCGGCGACATCGAGGAGACGGTCACCGTGTCGGGTGCGAGCCCCGTGGTCGACATCCAGAACGTCGAGCAGCGGCAGGTGATGGACCGGGAGATCATCGACAGCATCCCGACCGGGAAGGGTCTGATCAACTACGGCCTGCTCATCCCGGGGATGGTGGGCGCCGAGTCGTACGGCACGGCCCTCGCGCAGGACTCGGGCGGGCTGACGTCGCAGACCTCGCAGCGGATGTCGATCCATGGCGGCGAGCGGGAGGACCAGGTCATCACCATCAACGGGATGGACGTGGCGAACCCGTTCACGCAGGGGGCCAACCTGTCGTACTTCCCGGATACGAACTTCGAGGAGATCGCCTTCAACTACTCGGCGAACTCGGCCGATATCGAGACGGGGGGCGTCAACATCGACATGATCCCGCGGGAGGGCGCGAACGAGTTCGGCGGGTCGATCTTCACCACGTTCAGCGGCCCCGCCCTGCACGCCGATAACCTCGACGCGGACCTGATCGCGGGAGGGCTCACCTCGCCCACGCTCGTCGACAAGAACTACACGATTGCTCCCTCGTTCGGCGGGCCGATTATCGAGGACAGGCTCTGGTTCTTCGTGACCCACAGCTCCAACATCGCCTTCCTGCAGACGGCCGGCGTCTTCCACCCGACGCAGGCGTTCCAGGATCTCCCGACGAGGGAGCTGGCCGGGGTCTTCACGTTCATGCCCGACGAAAGCCGGCCCGGGGTCGATGCGACGACCGCCCGCGAGCAGTCGCTCAACGTCACGTGGCAGGCGACGCCGAAGGACAAGGTCAAGGCCTACTGGACGAACAGCAATGTCGACGCGCCCCATTCGCTGCAGGGCCAGACGCTGGGGTCGATCTTCCTGACGCCCGAAGCCGCCCTGAAGCGCTACGTCAGGTCGAACGGCTACCAGGTCAACTGGACGCGTCCCCACACCAACCGGCTGCTGTTCGAGTTCGGCATGTCGCACGAGCCGATCAAGTTCCGGCTCGACCGGGCGCCCGGCGCCCGCACCGACGTCCCGGGCGTGCTCGAGGTGGCCCCGGTGACCGCATTCCGGAACATGGCGGGCTGGCTGAGCGGGCCGCACTTCCGTTACACGCCGAAGCGGGTCGACTACTACCGGGGGTCGGTGTCGTACGTCACCGGCAGCCACAACCTCAAGGTGGGCTTCAGCGTCAACCCGCAGTGGACGCACACGCAACAGGTCAACGACGCCGAAGGCATCTTCCACTGGAGCCACATCACGACGCTCCGGGGGCGCCCGTTCCGGGCGACGTTCTGGGGGACGTCGAGCTCGACCGACGAGGCGAACAGCGTCGGGATCTACGCCCAGGAGCAGTGGACCATCGACCGGCTGACCGTCAACGCGGGCCTCCGCTACGACCACATCACCGCCAGCTACCCGGACCAGACCCGTCCCGCCAACCAGTGGGTGCCGCAACCGTTCGCAATCTCGGGCCTGACGGCCGTGAGGTGGTCCGACATCCAGCCGCGGCTCGGGGCCGCGTACGACCTGCGCGGCGACGGGCGCACCGCGCTCAAGTTCTCCGTCAGCCGCTACGGCCGGCGCGACTCGACCGACTGGGCGCAGCGGATCAATCCGGCGCTCAGCAACCGCCGCATGGACCGGTCGTGGAGCGACTCGGGCTGCATCGCCACCGCCGCGCCGTTCAGGAACTGGGACGGCACGCCGGCCGGCATGTGCATCGCGGGCGACGGCATCGTGCAGGGCGACCCGACCAACTTCGCGCCGAACGGCGAGTTGAGCAGTCCCAACCGCAACCCGCTCTTCGGCCAGCCGGTGCGGTCGATCTTCTACGACGAGAGCTGGGACTCGGGTTGGGGCAACCGGTTCTCGAACTGGGAGTACGCGGCGAGCGTGCAGCAGGAGCTGGTGTCCGGCGTGTCGCTCGACGTCGGCTATTTCCGGCGCAACTGGGTCCACCACAGCGTGCTCGACGACACCAACCTCGCGCCGGAGGACTTCAACACGCTGAGCGTGACGGTCCCCGAAGGGGTCGGGCTGCCGAACGGCGGCCAGGTGCTCACCTTCTACGATCTGAAGCCGGAGTCGGCGGCCAAGCCGCAGAACGAGCTGCGGCTCAGCTCCGAGGCGTACGGCGGCGAGCGGGAGTCGTGGCAGGGGTTCGACTTCACGATCGACGCCCGCGCCGGCGACGTGCTGCTGCAGGGCGGCCTGAGCACCGGGCGCCACGCGTACGACTTCTGCGACATCCTGGGCCGTCTGCCCGAGTCGGCCGCAGCGCGGAGCCGCGGTTCGGTGGCGGCGATCCCGCAGCGGGCCCCGGAGGGGGACACCGTGCCGCTCGAGTTCTGCAGCCGGACCGAGAACTGGCTGTCGTACGTCAAGTTTCTCGGGTCGTACACCTTCCCGGGCGACGTGCAGTTCGCGGCGACGCTTCAGAACCAGCCCGGGCCGGAGCGCCAGGCGAACGTCCAGTTCGCCCAGAGCGCGGTCTCGGGGGGGCAGCTCGTGCTGACGCCGAGCCGGGTGGAGCTGAACGTGGTCGAGCCGGGATCGTGGTACGGCGACCGGTACAACCAGCTCGACATCCGCGTGACGAAGATTTTCACGCTGGCCAACTTCGGCCAGTTCCGCGCGATGTTCGACCTCTACAACCTGTTCAACGCCAACACGATCACGATCGAGAACGTCGGCTTCGGCGCGTCGACCGGCGTCGGCGCGGGCTGGCTGTCGCCGCGCTCGTTCATGCCGGGCCGGCTCGCGAAGTTCGCGTTTCAGCTCGACTTCTGATGCGGATTCAAGGTCCGGATGTTGTATCCTGCCGCTATCGCGTCGTTGCATTCGAGGCTAATGAAGGAGAGTGCCATGCAGATGGCCACCCCGGCTACGTCGGCGGACGGCGTTCGGCGGCTCGGATCGATGTCCCCCCGCGCGCTCGGGCTGGCCGTCCTCGCGGCCATGCTGGCCGCGCCCGCGATGGCGGCGGCGCAGACGGCCGCTGACGACGTGACCTTCACGCGGGACGTCGCGCCGATATTCCAGCGCGCGTGCCAGACGTGCCACCGCCCGGGGGCCATCGCGCCCATGTCGCTCATCACCTACGAGGACTCGCGGCCGTGGGCGCGGTCCATCCGCGACCGGGTGGTCACGCGCAAGATGCCGCCCTGGTTCATCGACAAGACGGTGGGCGTGCAGGAGTTCAAGGACGACCGCTCGCTGACGGACGCCGAGATCGCCACGATCGCCGCGTGGGTCGACGGCGGGGCGCGGCGCGGCAACCCGGCCGACATGCCGCCGCCGCTGACGCTGCCCGCCACGCTCTCGCGCTGGACGATGGAGGACGAGATGGGCCGCGAGCCCGATCTGGTCGTCCCGATCCCCGAGCCCTTCTTCATGCCGGCCGACAGCCCGAACTGGTGGGTCGAGATGGTGACCGACCCCGGGGTGGACGAGGACCGCTGGATCAAGGCGTACGAGACCAAGCCCTCGGTGGAGGGCTACCCGGTCGTGCACCACGCCGTGACCTACCTGTTCCAGCCGGGCGAGGTGGACGAATCGCCGGAGCTCCTCAGCGAGTATGCCCTCGGCAAGACGGGCGACATCCATCCGGACGGGACCGCCCGGCTGTTCGAGGCCGGCTCGCAGTTGCGCTGGAGCATGCACTACTCGGCCCACCCGAACGGCGAGGACGCCTACGACCGGACCGCCATCGCGTTCTGGTTCTACCCGCGGGGCTACGAGCCCGAGCAGCAGGTGACGTGGACGTCCGTGGCCGGCCTGCACGACCTGGACTTCCCGCCCGGGGAGAACAACATTCGGCACGACGGCTACTACTTCCTGAAGTCGAACATCAAGCTGACGGTCTACCAGCCGCACCTGCACAACCTGGGCAAGCGGCAGTGCCTCGAGGCGGTCTACCAGGACGGCCGGGTGCAGCCGCTGAGCTGCGCCGACTGGGACTTCGGCTGGCACATCGCCTACAACTACGCCGACCATGCCGCGCCGCTGCTGCCGAAGGGCACGATGCTCCACGTGACGAGCTGGCACGACAACTCGCAGGCCAACAAGTGGGCCTCCGACCCGCGCAACTGGGTGGGGTGGGGCAACCGCTCGACCGACGACATGGCGCTGGCCCACATGAACTGGTACGAGCTGACCGACGAGGAGTACGAGGCGGAGCTCGAGAAGCGCCTCGCGGCCCGGACCACGAACAACGACAACTAGCAGGCCGCGGCAGGGAGGGGGACCATGGGTGCCCGCAGTCGAACGGTGTGGCGTGCGGCGGCCGCGGCGGCGGCGCTGCTCGGGATCGCTCTCGGGGCGGGCGCCCTCGGCGCGGCGCAGACCCTCCACCGCAGCGGCCAGTCGGTGCAGCCCGTCTACGAGGGCTGGAGCCCGAATCCGGACGGCACCTACACCATGTGGTTCGGCTACATGAACCGCAACTACGAGGAGGAGCCGCACATCCCGGTCGGCCCCGCCAACTACCTCGACTCCGGCCCGGAGGACCGCGGCCAGCCGACCTTCTTCTATCCGCGGCGCCAGTTCTTCGTGTTCGGCGTCGAGGTGCCGGCCGACTGGGGCGAGGACCGCGACCTGATCTGGACGGTGACCGCCCACGGGCAGACCCGCACCGCCATCGGCTCGCTGTGGGCCACCTGGGTCGTCGACGAAGGGGTCTGGCGGGCCAATCGCGGATCCGACCTGCGCGGGCGGTACGCCGGCGAGGAGCTGACGAACCGGCCGCCGGCGGCCAGTATCGTCGGCAGCACCTCCCTGACGGCGACGGTGGGGGATCCGGTGTCCGTCACGGTGGACGTGACCGACGACGGCCAGCCGGGGCCGCGGGAGATCCCGCGGCGCCCGCGCCCGCCGGTCGACCCGCTGCCGAACGACCTGCCGATCATCGGTGGGCCGCGCGGCGGCGGGGGCGGCGGCGCGGTCGATCAGAACCGGGTGAGCCCGCTCGACGCGTACGACACCGGCCTGGCGGTCACCTGGGTCGTGCATCGCGGCCCGGCCGACGTCGCATTCGAGCCGCGGATGACGCAACTGCCCCGCGAGGGCGGCCAGGTGACGGCCGCCGCGCGCTTCTCCGAGCCGGGGGATTACATCATCCGCGCCGCCGCCGACGACAGCAGCTACCTGACACCCGCCGACATCACCGTCACGGTCGCGCCCGCGGAGTAGCCGCGACGGTCGTCCGCCCGCCGGACGGCCCGTCCCGCAGGCGCGCTGCCCTATAATGCGGGCGGCATGTCCCGCATCTACGTCATCCACGAGAACGACGCCTGGGTCGAGCCCCTGCGCGCCGCGTTCGAGGAGTTGCGCCTGCCGTTCGAGGAGTGGTTTCTCGGCGCCGGGCGCCTCGACCTGACGCAGCCGCCGCCGGAGGGCGTCTTCTACAACCGCATGAGCGCGTCGTCGCATACGCGCGGCCACCGCTACGCGCCGGAGCACACCGCGGCGGTGCTGGCGTGGCTGGAGCGGCACGGGCGGCGGGTCGCCAACGGCTCCCGCGCGCTGCAGCTCGAGGTCAGCAAGGTCGCGCAGTACGCCGCGCTGCAGGCGCACGGCATCCGGACGCCGCGCACGGTGGCCGCCGTCGGACGCGACGCCATCGTGGAGGCGGGGCGCGCGTTCGACCCGCCGTTCATCACCAAGCACAATCGCGCCGGCAAGGGGCTCGGCGTGCGCCTGTTCCACGACGCCGCCGCGCTGGAGCGCTACGTCGGGAGCGACGAGTTCGAGCAGTCCGTCGACGGCATCACGCTCATCCAGGAATACATCGAGGCCAGCGAGCCGTACATCACGCGCGTGGAGTTCGTGGGCGGCGAGCTCCTCTATGCCGTGCGGGTCGACACCAGCCAGGGCTTCGAGCTGTGTCCCGCCGACGCCTGCCGCGTCGACGACGCCTTCTGTCCGGCCGGCGAGTCGCCGCCCTCGCTGTTCACCATCGTGGACGGCTTCCGGCACGAGCTGGTCGGCGCCTACGAGCGCTTCCTGGCCGCCAACGGTATCCATGTCGCGGGCGTCGAGTTCATCACGGACCGCAACGGCGTGGCCTACACCTACGACGTCAACACCAACACCAACTACAACAGCCAGGCGGAAGCGGATGCCGCGGTGGGGCTGCGCGGCATGCACGCCGTGGCCGCCTATCTCGGCCGCGAGCTCGAGCGGGTGAAGGCCGCGGCGAGCGGCCGGGCGCTGGCGCACCCCGATGCGGCGCGGCACGTCGCCATCGAAGCGTGACGGCCGGCCCGTTCAGCTTGCCGTGGGGAGACTGCTGATGAGACGAGTAGCGATCCCGGTCGCCGCGTTCGTGGCCATCGCGGCCGGGCCGCTCGGCCATCGGGCCGGCCTGTTGCCCCTGGGCGCCGCCATTCTGCTCCTGCTGGCGGGCATCCTCGCAGCGCTCGCGTGGCTGGTGGTGCGGGTGATCGCGGCGTTGCGCCGCCGCGGGACGGGGCTCGGCGACCGCCGGGCGCTGGTGGCCGGCCTGCTGTCGGCGGGCGCGCTCGGCGTGCCGCTGGCCAATATCCTGCCCGCGCTTGGCGCCCCGCCGATCCACGACATCACGACGGACCCCGACGATCCGCCGCGGTTCGAGGCGGTGGTGCCGTTGCGCGCAGGCGCGCCGAACCCGCTCGAGTACGGCGGGCCGCAACTCGCCGCCACGCAGCGGGCGGCCTATCCGGACCTGCTGCCGCTGACCGTCGACGCGTCGCCGGGCGCGGTCCTCGACGCGGCGCACTCGGTGGCGATGGAGCTTGGCTGGGAGGTCGTGGCGGCGGATCCGGCGCAGGGCCTGCTCGAGGCGACGGCCACCACCTTCTGGTTCGGCTTCAAGGACGACGTCGCCGTCCGGATCCGACCGGGGGAGGGCGGCGGCGCGCTGGTGGACGTCCGCTCGATCTCTCGCGTGGGAGTCGGCGATCTGGGGGCGAACGCCAACCGCATCCGGGCCTTCCTCACGCGGCTGCAGGCGGCCCTGGGCCGCTGAAGAAGCGTTCGGTCCGGCACCCGGGCGGATGCCGGACCGAAACGCGGGATTGACTAGTCGGGGTTGGCCTCGGCCTCGGCGACGCGGGCGCCGGCGAGCATGTTCGGCAGCGCGTAGTTGCCCTCGTGGCAGGCGTACTCGAACAGCGTGCCGTCGAACCGGTTGAACGGGATCGCGGCGGTCCACTCGCCGGTGAACACCGTGGGATCCTCCACCGTGAAGCGGTAGTCGATCACGTCCTCGCTGACGCGCGTGAAGCGCTCGACCAGCCGCAGGTTCTCGCCCGTGGCGAAGACGGTCGGGATGAAGAGGCCGCGCTCGTCCACCTTGTCCGTGAAGTTGGTGGTCTCGACCACGAGCGTGTTGCCCTCCCAGCGGCCGCGCGAGTCGCCCAGCCACTGCTGGATGCCGGCCGGGGCGTGTCCGCGCCCGTCGAGCGGAATGATGCGCGCGTCGTGGATCATCTCGACCACCAGCGCGACGTAGTCGGGCGTCTGCAGGATGTGGTAGTTGTGGTTGTAGAAGCCCGGCATCATGGCGCCCGGCAGGCCGCGCGAGATGCAGCGATCGTAGGCGCTCAGCTCGAGGTAGTGGTCGGGGGCGACCGTCGAGCGCATGCGCACCGCCATCAGCTCGTCGGCCCGCTGCCGGGCGCTGGGCGTGAGCGCCGGGAGCTTGCCGTCCGCGGGCCGGGTGATGAGCGACGTGCGGTTGCTGTCGAGGCCGTACTCGAACCAGAACTCGTTGTAGAAGCCGGTGTCGCCCTCGCGCTCGGAGAAGAGCAGGTCCGAGCTGGCCTGGCGGCGCTGCGCCACCTCCTCGTCGCTCAGCGTCTCCCGGTCGCCCACCTGGTCGGGACGCTGCAGCGGCACGACGGTGTTGTTGTTCCAGACGCCCTGCAGGTCGGGGTCGCCCCACGCGGTCGTGGGCGGTGCGTACGGCTCGGCGTTCTGCTGGCCGGCAACGCCCGCGGTGGCCGCCGACACGAGCACGGCAACCGCGGCGCAGACGGCGAGCGGCGTGGCATTCCTCATCGTCATTACCTCGTTTCCTCCATGGTGGATCCCATAGCTTACACTCGAATTGGACGCCGCCGGCGGGGCGGGGGTTCCCGCCTGACGCCGGCGGCGGGATGGAGAGGGAACCCGGCGGGCCGTACGCTCGTATACAATGACGAGTCGGCTTGCGTCCGCTGCGCCTGACGCGCCGCGGCAGCCTGGATTCGTGGAGGGGTCGTCCCGATGACAACAGACTGCAACACGGTTTCGAGAACGGTCGGCGCGGTCGCGTCGGCGCTGGTGCTGGCGGCCGCGGTGCTCGCGGTGCCGACGGCGGCGGCGGAGCAGGCCGCCGGCGAGGTGACCTTCAGCAGGGACATCGCGCCGATCCTGCAGCGGAGCTGCCAGAGCTGCCACCGGCCGAGCTCGGTCGCGCCGATGTCGCTCGTGACCTACGAGGAGGTGCGCCCCTGGGCGCGCAGCATCAAGCAGCGCACCGGACTCAGGAACCGCATGGGCGTCATGCCGCCCTGGTTCATCGAGAAGGACGTCGGCATCCAGGCGTTCAAGGACGACATCTCGCTCAGCGAGGCGGAGATCGAGACGATCGCCGCGTGGGTCGACAGCGGCGCTCCCCGCGGGAACCCCGCCGACCTGCCGCCGGCGCGCGTCTTCGCCGCCGCGGACGAATGGGACATCGGCGAGCCCGATCTGGTGGTCGACTCGCCGTCGATCACGATGGCGGCCGAAGCCCCGGACTGGTGGGGCGCGCTCGCGCCGACGCCGACCGGCCTCGATGAGGATCGCTACGTCGCGGCCGTGCAGTTCAAGGAGGTCAGCGACGTGCAGGGCGGCATCGGCGGGAAGTTCATCTTCCACCACGCCGTGCACGCGATGCTCGACGGCGACGGGCGGCCGTCGCAGACCATCGGCGGTCCCCACGAGGTCGGGCGCAACGCCGAGGTCTTCGACGCCTTGGCCGGCCGCCTGCTGAAGGCGGGCTCGCAGCTCGTGTTCCCCTCCGTCCACATGCACGCGAACGGCGAGGACACGACCGCGCACCTGCGCGTCGGCTACAAGTTCCATCCGCGGGGCTACGAGCCGCAGCGACGGCTCGGCGACCTCACCTTCGGCAACGGCGAGATCGACCTGCGCGGCATGACGGCCGGCCAGCAGGTGCACATGTACACGACGCTGAACGAACACATCAAGCTCACCACCTTCGAGCCGCACATGCACGCGTCCGGCGTCAGGATGTGCATGGAGGCCATCTGGGGCGGCCGCACCGAGGTGCTCAACTGTGCCGGGTACGACCACAACTGGGTGAAGGTGTACCGCTACACGGACGACTCGGCGCCGCTGCTGCCGAAGGGCACGCTGATCCACATCACCGCCCACTTCGACAACACGCCGAGCAACCAGAACGTCGTCGACCCGCGCAACTGGGGCGGCCTCGGCCACCGTTCGATCGACAACATGGCAATCCTCATCGCGAGCCCCATCGTGCTGACCGACGAGCAGTTCGCGGAGGAGATGGCCACGCGCCGCGAGCGGCTCGGCCTGGCCGAGGGCGAGGCGGCCATCGGCTGTCCGCTGTGCGGCTTCGACAACCCGGAGCCGGGTCTGGCCTGGCTGGGACAGAACCAGTAGTCGAGGAAGGGTGAGTTGACGATGCAGACGACGCCCCGCTCACGGCTGCTCAGGGTCTCCGTCGCCGCGCTCGCGCTGGGCGTCGCCGTCATCCTGGCGGCGCCGCCCACGACCGGTGCGCAGGCGCCGGCCCGGGGCCAGAACATCGCCCCGGTGTACGAGGGCTTCTGGCGGCACGACGACGGCGCCATCGACCTCTGGTTCGGCTACTACAACCGCAACTGGGAGGAAGAGATCGACGTGCCGGTCGGCCCGGACAACCACATGGATCCGGGCGGTCCCGACCTCGGCCAGCCGACCCACTTCTTCCCGCGGCGCAGCCAGTTCGTCTTCAAGGTCACGGTGCCGGCCGACTTCGGCGACGACGAGATCGTCTGGTCGCTGACGAGCAACGGCGTGAACGAGAAGGCGTACGCCACGCTGCGGCCGGAGTACATGGTCGACGAGACGGTCATGATGGCCAACTTCGGCGCCGGCGGGCAGACCGGGTTCCATCCGGACATGATCGGCAACATGGCGCCGGAGCTGACGCTCGAGACGCCGCCGACGATGACCGTGAGCGCCGGCGAGCCGGTCACCCTGAGCGCGGTTGCCGCCGACGACGGGAAGCCGGCGCCGCGCTCGATTCCGGTGGCGCTGATCGGCACGAGCCACTTCGTTCCCAACTCGGCGACCGGGCTGCGCCTGTCGTGGTTCCGCTACCGGGGGCCGGGCGAGGTCGTGTTCGATCCGCCCCAGACCAAGGTGTGGCAGGACCACCGCGACGGCGGCAACTCGCCGTGGTCGACCGGCTGGGAGACGCCCCGTGTGCCCGACGACAACCGCTGGACCGTGGAGGCCACCTTCAGCGAGCCCGGCACCTACGTGCTGCGCGCGCTGGCCCACGACGGCGGGCTCATCGACTACGACGACGTCACGATCAACGTGAGCCGCTGACGCGGGTGGCTCGCCCGCCGGTGTCAGCGGCGGGCACTTCCAGGCCGGCGCGTCCTTCCGGGCGCGCCGGCCGTCGTCTGTACGCCGGTTTCGTTCAGCACCCTGCCGCCGCACCCTGGCGCCCGCCGCCAGGTACCGGCACGGCGCGGTGTCCCCGCACGCCTTGCGTCCCACCGCATCCCGTGAGATAGTCCGGCCGATGCCTGTTCTCCTGATCGTCGTCGCCGCCCTGCTGGCCGTTCCGGCTGCAACGCAAGCGCGCGTGACGCGCGTCGAGATCGAACGCGTCGAGTCGCCCACCTTCGAGGGCCGCTCGTTCGGCGACGTGGGACCGTACGAGAAGCTCGTCGGCCGCGTGCACGGCGAGGTGGACCCGGCGTCCCCGGACAACGCGGTCATCGCCGACATTGATCGGGCGCCGCGCAACGCGCGCGGCATGGTCGAGTACTCCGCCGACCTGCTCATCCTCAGGCCGGTGGACCGGTCGCGCGCCAACGGCAGGCTGTTCTTCGAGGTGAACAACCGCGGGCGGCTGCTCTCGCTGAACCGGCTCAACGAGGCGGCGGCCGTCGCGAACGATCCCACCGCCGCCGCCGATGCCGGCAACGGCTTCCTGATGCGCCAGGGCTACACGTTCGTGTCGGCCGGCTGGGACGCGACGGCGTCTCCCGCCGACGGGCGCCTGAACATCACGCTGCCCGTGGCGGTCAACCCGGACGGCTCGCGCATCGTGGGCCCCGCGCTCGAGGAGCTGGTCATCGACAACGCCACGACCACGGCCGGCCGCCTGTCGTACCCTGCGGCCACGCTCGACACGGCGCAGGCCGAGCTGACCGTGCGCACCCGCTACGGCGACGCGTCCGAGCCGCTGGGCGCGGACGCCTGGGAGTACGTCGACGCCCGCACCATCCGGCTGCTGCCCGCCGGCGCCGCGTTCCGGCAGGGCAGTCTCTACCACCTGGTCTATCAGGCCACCGAGCCGCGGGTGGCGGGACTCGGGTTCGCGGCCATTCGGGATGTTGCCGCGTTCCTGCGCGGCGCCGCGGTCGACGCGGACGGGACGGCCAATCCCCTGGCCGGGCAGATTCGCTACGCCTACTCCTTCGCCATCTCGCAGCCGGCGCGCTTCATGCGCGACTTCATCCACCTCGGCTTCAACCGGGACGAGGCGGGCCGGCGGGTCTTCGACGGCGTGCTGAACTGGATCGGCGGGGCGAGCGGCGGCTTCTTCAACTACCGCTTCGCCCAGCCGCACCGCACGCAGCGGCAGCACATCGCGCGCTGGTTTCCGGAGCGGCAGTTCCCGTTCGCCTACAACGTGCTGCACGATCCGGTGACGGGCCGGACCGACGGCCGCCTGCGCCGCTGCCTGGACAGCGGGACCTGCCCCCGGATTCTGGAGGCGAACTCGTCGAACGAGTACTGGGTCAAGGCCTCGTCGCTGCTGCACACCGACACGCTGGGCAACGACCTGCCCGACGCGCGGAACGTGCGCCTCTACCTGTTCTCCAGCTTCCCGCACAGCGGCGGCAGCCGCCAGCAGGGGCGGGGCATCTGCCAGCAGCCGCGCAACACGGCGGCGGCCGAGCCGGTGCTGCGTGCCCTGCTGGTCGCCCTCGACGGCTGGGTCTCGGCCGGGAAGACGCCGCCCGCGAGCCGCGTGCCGCGCCGCCGGGACGGGACGCTGGTGGCCGCCCTGCCGCGGGAGGAGCTGGGGTTCCCGAAGATTCCGGGCGTGCACTTCGACGGGCTGATGAGCACCGGCGACCTGCTCGACTTCGGCCCGCGCGCCGGCCGGGGCATCCTCGGCGTGCTGCCGCCCGCCGTCACGTCGCCCTACCCCGCGCTCGTGCCCCGCACGGACGCGGACGGGCACGACGTGGCCGGCGTCCGCGTGCCGGCCGTCCAGGCCCCGCTCGCGACGCACACCGGCTGGGCCGTCCGCGCCGCGGAGTACGCCGGCAACGACCTGTGCGACGCCGCGGGGCAGCGTCTGGCCCTGCCGCGGACCAGGGCCGAGCGGCTGGCGCAGGGCGACCCGCGCCCGTCGATCGAGGAGCGCTACGCCACCGCCGCCGCCTACGTCGCGGCCGTCGAGCGCTCCGCGCGCAACCTGCACCACGACGGGCTGCTGCTCGCGGAGGACGTCGAGCGCATCGTCGCCGAAGCGGAGGCGCGCGGCAGCGCCTGGTAGTCAGTCGGCGCGCAGAATGGCGTACAGCATCTGATCCTGCACCTTGCCGTCCTTGACGGCGCTCCGGCGCAGGCGGCCCTCGAGCTCGTACCCCGCCTTCTCGAGGACGCGGCAGGAGGGCGCGTTCGCGGCCAGAGGCAGCGCGTAGAGCCGTTCCACGTCGTACGCGGCGAAGGCGAAGCGCGTGAATCCGACGAGCGCGCGCGTCGCGATGCCGCGACCCCAGTACGACTCGCCGAGCCAGTAGCCGACCTCCGCCGAGCAGCGCTCCACGTCGTCGCGGAGCACTACCCCAATCGACCCGATCGGCCGATCGTCGACCGTGATGGCGAACGCCGTCTCGGGCTCTCCGCCGCGGGCGAACGCGATGAACTCGCGCGCATTGTCGACCGCATACGGATGCGGGAACCGGTCGCGCAGTTGCAGCCACACCTTGCGGTTGTCGGCGTGCCGGGCCAGTTCGGCGGCGTCCGTCTCGCGGAACGAGCGCACGGCGCACGGCCCCAGATCTAGAGGCATCCCGTGGTACAGTGAGTGGGGCAGTGAGCGTGTTTCCATGGCCGTCATCATAGCCGCGGGCAGTGGTGCGAGGGTCCGCCGACGGGGCGCGTTGCGCTGATGTGCCCGCCGGTTTGCGGAGAGCACGTTGTATTCATCGATACGGATTTACGGCTACCGCGGGATTGATTCATTCCGGATGCAGGGTCTCGGCCGCGTGAACTTGCTGGTCGGGACGAACAACTGCGGCAAGACATCGATCCTGGAGTGCATCGAGTTGCTCCGCTCCGAGGGCAACCCGCAGGTGCTGTCGTCCATCGCGGGCCGCCGGGGAGAGCTGGGCTACGCGAGCGGCGGAGACACGTCCCTTGGTTCTCGCTCGGAGCCAGTGGATGTGTCGCACCTTTTCGCGAACCACGATCTGCGGGGCGCTATACACATCGGGGCGGATCGAATTGCCGGTGTCGCTGCCGCTGGTTGGAACGACAAGGTAGCGGTGTACGTTGAGGATCCGTTCGATTCCGAAGATGTGGAACGAGACACCGAGCCGGTGGGGGATGAAGACAGCGGGCGACTTGTCCTGCACGTCAAGTGGTCGAATACGGAACACAACTACCGCGCGTCCGTAACCGACGACGGGTTTCTGTTCGGGGAGCGCAGGCCGGCACGCATGCGAAACGGCGCCAGTCAGGCTGTACAGTTCGTCAGGACGGATGGTATGCGCGCAGCGAATGTTGTTCGAACGTACAGCAAGGTCGTCTTCACCGACAAGGACGAAGCAGTCAAGCAGGCGCTGCGCATCGTGGAGCCGGACATCGAGGCCATTGCTCCGGTTGCGGATGAACGGAGGTTTCTCTATCGCGACGCGCCGGGTGGAGTAGTGCTCAAACTTCGTGGCATCGCGGGCCAGGTCCCGATAGGGAGCATGGGCGACGGCACATGGCGGATGCTCGGGCTGGCGCTCTCGATTTCGAACGCCGCGGGCGGCGTGCTGCTTGTCGACGAAATCGATACTGGTCTTCACTACTCGGTGATGGAGAACATGTGGCGCATGGTCAGCGAGCGCGCTGCTGCTCTGTCGGTCCAGGTGTTCGCCACAACTCACAGCCGCGACTGTTACGAGAGTCTGGCCGCGATCGCGAAGTCGGAGGTATGCGACGTCACGATTCAGAGAATCGACCGAAGTCGAGGAGAGTCGGTTAGATTCAGCACGCAAGCCGTCGTTGCTGCCGCAGAGCGGAACATAGAGGTCAGATGAGTTGCCGGTTCACCCCAGGAAACTGCTCGTCGAGGGCGAGACGGACAAGAGCGTGATCCCGTACCTTATGGAAGCCAACGGTGTCGCATGGCCGGATCCTCCGGACCACCCGGTATACATTCATGCGCACGGTAGCGTTGATGAAATCCTGAAGCCCGACGTCATCGGGGCTGAACTGAGAGCGTCGGGATTGGAGGCGTTGGGCGTCATCGTCGATGCGGATGGCAATGCCGCGGCTCGCTGGGATCAGCTCAGGACCGGGTGCCGGAGTGAGTTTAGCGGGTTGCCCGACCGGATTCCCGTCGAGGGACTGAGTGTGGTCCACGCCGGCGGTCCGCGCTTCGGCATCTGGATCATGCCGGACAACCAATTCACCGGGATGTTGGAGGACTTCCTGGTTCAACTGATTCCGGAAGAGTCCCGCGATCTATACGAACTGGCCCAGGGCTGCGTCGCGGAGTCGCAAAGCCGCGGTGCTGCGTTCAGGGATGTCCACACCAGAAAGGCAGAGCTTCACACGTGGCATGCGTGGCAGGACCCGCCGGGCGCTCGACTGCACGAAGCCGTGGACCAGAAGGCTCTGGACCCATCCAGGCCGGAATCTCGGCTATTCGTCAACTGGTTCAGGAGCCTTTTTCAGGTGTAGTTTGCACCGCGCTGGACGCCGTAGCGAGCGGCGCATGGCGCACGCACATGGCATCGTGGGTGTGTGTCTGGCGGCGTCGACGTGCCAGTGCGGCCTATACTTGAAGAACGTGCCGGGTGGGAAGCATCTGAACGGTCTGCGGCGGACGCTCCTGCTGGTGGTGGCGCTGGGCGGTACCACCCCGGCGCTAACCGGCGCGCAGCCGGTGCTCGAGCTGCAGGACTGCCGTCTGGACAGGGTGTCCGTCCCCGCACGTTGCGGGACCCTTGCCGTCTTCGAGGACCGCGCCGCGGGCGCCGGCCGGACCATCGGCCTGGAGATCGTGGTCATTCCGGCGGTGTCGGACAGTCCCGACCCCGATCCGCTGTTCTTCCTGGCGGGCGGTCCGGGTCAGGCTGCCACCGAGCTCGCGGGGCCGCTGGCGCGGCTGCTGGCCAGGGTGCGCCGGACGCGCGACCTCGTTTTCGTCGATCAGCGGGGCACGGGCGGCGCGGACGAGATGCGCTGCGCCTTCTTCGAGGGCGCCTCCGACGGGGACGGGTCGAGCGAGTCGTTCCAGGTCGGCGACCTGCCGCTGGAGCGCGTGCGCGAGTGCCTGGACGAGATCGCGACCGACGCCGACCCGCGCCGCTACACGACGCCGGTCGCGATGGACGACCTCGACGAGGTGCGCGCCGCGCTGGGCTACGAGACGATCAACCTGCTCGGCGGCTCGTACGGCACGCGCGCGGGTCTCGTCTACATGCGGCGTCATCCCGATCGGGTGCGGACCGCCGTGCTCGACGGGCTCGCCCCGGTTGCCATGCGCCTGCCGTCGAACATGAGCGTCGACGCGCACGACGCGCTCGACCGGCTGTTCGCCGACTGCGAGGCGGACGCCGGTTGCCGCGACGCGTTCCCCGACCTGTCGCGGACCTTCGCCGGCGTCATCGCCGAACTGGAGGCGAGTCCGCGCGCGCTCGCTGCGACGCATCCCCGGACCGGCGAGCCGTTCGAATCGACGTTGACCGCATCTCGATTCGCGGCCGATGTGCGGGCCGTTCTGTACTACCCGACCCTGGCGAGCCTGCTGCCCTGGACCATCGCCCGGGCCGCCGCCGGCGACTTCGCGCCGTATCTGGCGCAGAGCGTCCCGCTGAACGAGTTCGGCGGGATGCTCAACGCGGCGGTCTTTCTCTCGGTCATCTGCCCGGAGGACGTGTCGCGGCTGAACGCCGCCGAGGCGGCGCGCCTGGCCGGCGGCGGCGTCCTGGGACGGGAATCGATGGTCGCCTGGGTCGCTGCCTGCACCGTCTGGCCGGCCGCCGACCTGCCGGCGGGCTACTTCGAGCCGGTGCGCTCGGACGCGCCGACGCTGCTGCTCTCCGGCGCTCTGGATCCGGTGACGCCGCCGCGCTGGGGCGAGGAGGTGCTGCGCGGGCTCGGCAATGCGCGGCACGTCGTGGCGCCGGGGGCCGGCCACGGCGTCCTCGTCCGCGGCTGCACGGCCGACGTGATCGCCAGGTTCATCGACGCCGGCAGTCACGCCGACCTCGACGTGAGCTGCATCGAGCAGATCCGCCGGCCGCCGTTCATGCTCTCCCCGGCCGGGACCGAGCCATGATCGAGGTGCGCGACCTGGCGCGACGCTTCGGCGACGTCGTGGCCGTCGACGGCGTCAGCTTCACGGCGGGCGACGGCCGGATCACCGGCCTGCTCGGTCCCAACGGCGCCGGCAAGACCACGACCCTGCGCGCGCTGTACGGCCTGCTGCGTCCGGACGCCGGCGCGGCGGTGGTCGACGGCGTCGACGCCGTGGCCGATCCGCGCGCGGTGCAGCGCCTCATCGGGGTGCTGCCGGACGCGCACGGCCTCTACGTCCGCCTCACCGCCCGGGAGCACCTGCGCTACGTGGCCGAGCTGCACGCGCTCGACGCCGCCGCGATTGCCGCGTCCATCGAGCGGCTGGTCGAGCTGCTCGACATGGGCGGGATCATCGACCGCCGCGTCGAGGGTTTCTCGACCGGCGAGCGTATGAAGGTCGCCCTCGGCCGCGCGCTGGTGCACGATCCGCCCAACCTGCTGCTCGACGAGCCCACCAGCGGCCTCGACGTCATGAGCACGCGGGCGATGCGCGGCCTGATTCGGCAGCTCAGGGCCGGCGGCAAGTGCGTGCTGTTCTCGAGCCACGTCATGCAGGAGGTCTCGGCGCTCTGCGACGAGATCGTGATCGTCGCGCGCGGCAGGGTCATCGCCTGCGGCACGCCGGAGGAGCTCTGCCGGCGCGCCGGCGAGACTGACCTCGAGGAGGCGTTCGTCCGGATCATCGGCAGCGACGAGGGGCTCCAGTGAGCAGCCGCGCGCCCGGCTTCCGCCGCGAGGTGCGCGCCGTCGGGCGCAAGGAGCTCAGGGACGCGGCGCGCGACCGGCGTTCGCTCATGTCGGCCCTGCTCTATCCGGTCCTGATGCCGGCCCTGCTCGCGACGGTGTTCGGCGCGCTGGCGCGGCTGGAGGGTTCCGATCGGCCGCTCGAGGCGCCGGTCGCCGGCCGCGAGCACGCCCCCAATCTGGTCGCCTGGCTGGAGGAGCGCGGCGTCGTCATCGTCGAGCCGCCGGCCGACCCCGAGGCGGCCGTGCGCGACGGCGGCGTGGACTTCGTGCTGGTCATCGACGAGGAGTACGGCGAGCAGTTCCGGTCGGTCCGACCGGCCGTCGTGCGCATCATCCACGACAGCTCGAGGACCGCGTCGCAGTCCGGCATTCGGCGCACCCGCGGGCTGCTCCTCGAGTATGGCAGCCAGGTCGCCGCGTTGCGGCTGATCGCGCGCGGCGTCCACCCCGGCGTCATCCAGGCGGTCCGGGTCGACGATCTGGACGTGGCGACCCCGGCGCAGTCGGCGGCGCGTTTGTTCGGCGTGCTGCCGATGTTCCTGATCGTGGCCGCGTTCGTCGGCGGGCTCAACGTGGCGATCGACACGACGGCCGGCGAGCGGGAGCGGCGGTCGCTGGAGCCGCTGCTGGTCAATCCGGTGTCGCGGGCGGCCCTGACCACCGGCAAGTGGCTCGCCACGTGCGTGTTCGGCCTCGTCGCCTCGCTGCTGACGCTGGTGCTGTGCGTGCTCATGCTGCGTTTCGTGCCGCTCGAAGAACTCGGCGTGCAGCTCAGCCTCGGCGGACGCCAGGTGCTGCTCATGGCGCTCGCCGTGGCCCCGATGGCCCTGCTCGCGTCGGCGCTGCAGATGTTCGTGGCGGCGTTCGCCCGCAGCTTCAAGGAGGCACAGACCTACGTCAGCCTGCTGCTCATCGCGCCGATGCTCCCCGGCCTGGTGACGTCCGTCTACCCGCTGCAGGCCGCCGGCTGGATGACGCTGGTCCCCGCGCTGTCGCAGCAGCTCCTGCTGGTCGACATCATGGGCGGGGAGCCGGTGGGCCTGCCGGCCCTGGCGGCGTCCGTCGCCGGCACGTTGTTGCTCACCCTGGTCTTCCTCGCGTCCATCGCCCGGATGCTGCAGCAAGAGAAGATCGTCTTCGGCCGGGTGTGAGGGTTTGCGGCAGGTTGCTACGACGTGCTACGGCTGCTACTCTCATGGGCGTGCGCACGATCACGCAGCGGGAGTTGCGCAACGAATCGGCCGCCATCCTGCGCGAGGTCCAGGCCGGGCAGAGCGTGATTGTGACCCGCAACGGCACGCCGGTGGCCGAGCTGAAGCCGGTGTCGCCGCGCCGGTTCGTGCCGCGCGGTACGATCGCGCAGGCGGCGGCCACCGCACCGCCCATCGACGCGGCGCGGTTCCGTCGCGACCTCGACGCGCTCGTCGATCAGGGCGTCGATGTCTGAGCCAGCCGCTCGTCCGGCGCCGACGAGCGACGGGTCCCGCGGCCTGCTGGACACGTCCGTCGTCATCGACATCGATGCAATCGAACACGCGCTGCTGCCGGACGAAACCGCGATCTCGGCCGTGACCCTCGCAGAGCTTGCCGCCGGACCGCACGCGACGGGCGACGAGGAGGAACGCGGCCGCCGGCAGGACCGCCTCCACTGGGCCGCGTCGAAGTGGGACCCGCTGCCGCTCGATGCGGAGGTCGCGCGGGCGTACGGACGCATCTACGCGACTCTGAGAGGGCACGGCCGCAGCGGCCGCCGCCGCTTCGCCGATCTGCTCATCGGCGCCACCGCCCTGGCGCACGCACTCCCGCTGTACACTCGCAACCCCCTGGACTTCAAGAGCCTGGGCCGGCTCATCACCGTCAGGACCGTGTAGGCGGGGCCCCGGGGGCGACATGCCGCGCGCGGGCCTTTACGGGGACACGTCTTGACGCCGGCGGTTCCGAGCGGCGTTCTGGGCAGCCGACCATGATGCAGGCAATCGTCCAGGACACATACGGCGCGGCCGACGTGCTGCGGCTCGAGGACGTCGAGCGGCCGCCGGTCGGCGAGCGCGACGTGCTGGTGGAGGTGCACGCGGCGGGCCTCGATCCCGGCGTCTGGCACCTCATGACCGGGCGGCCGTACCTCGTGCGGCTGATGGGCTTCGGGCTGCGGCGGCCGAAGGACCGCGTGGCGGGGCAGGACGTCGCCGGGCGGGTCGCGGCGGTCGGGTCGGGCGTCGCCCGGCTGCGTCCCGGCGACGAGGTGTTCGGCACCTGCACCGGCGCCTTCGCGGAGTACGCCCGCGGGCGCGAGGACACGCTCGCGCCGAAGCCGGCCAACCTCACGTTCGAGCAGGCGGCGGTCGTTCCCACGTCCGGCGCCACCGCCCTGCAGGCCCTGCGCGACACGGCGCACGTCGAGGCGGGGCAGAGCGTGCTGGTGATTGGCGCCGGCGGGGGGGTCGGGACGTTCGCCGTGCAGATTGCCCGGGCGCTCGGCGCGGAGGTCACGGGCGTGTGCAGCGCGGGGAAGACGGATCTGGTGCGCGCGCTCGGCGCCCGGCGGACCATCGACTACTCGCTGGAGGAGTTCGCCGACGGCCGGCGGCGCTACGACGTGATCCTCGATACGGCGGGCAATCGTCCGCTCTCGCACCTCCGGCGCGCGCTCGGGCCGGCCGGCACGCTGGTCATCATCGGCGGGGAAGGCGGCGGACCGCTGCTCGGCGGCATCGATCGCCAGCTCCGGGCGTCGCTGCTGTCGCCGTTCGTGCGCCAGTCGCTCGGCTCGCTGTTCTCGACGGTGGCGGCGGCGGATCTCGAGCGCCTGCGGGAGCTGCTCGAGGCCGGCAAGGTCGTGCCGGTCGTCGGCCGGACCTGTCCGCTGAGCGAGGTCCCGGACGCCGTGCGCCAGCTCGAGGCCGGGCACGCGCGCGGCAAGATCGCCATCTCCGTCCGCCCTGCATCGTAGACTTCCGCGGTCCCCGCGTTTGGGTTACCCTCTGCCTTGCAATGTCGTGGATCCTGCAGGTCGCGACCGGCCGGCGCGCGCTCGGCGCAGCCGCGACCGCGCTCGGAGGCGCCGGCCTGCTCTTCGGGACGGGCCCGTTTCCGGCGGTGCGGTCGCTGGCCCCCGCAGGGGTGCTGCCCGAGGAGCAGATCGGCTACGGTGCGGACGAGCTGCACGCGTTCCTCGGCGCCATCGGGCCCGAGGGACGTGCCGCCTACGTCATGTTCCAGCGCCTGGACATCCTGACGCCGCTGCTGCTCGGGGGCGCGGTGATGCTCCTGATCGCCTGGCTGCTCCGGCGTGGAGGCGCCACCGCGGGACCTGTCGCGTGGCTCCCGTTCGCGCCCGTCCTGTTCCTGCTGACCGAGGTGGCGGAGGACTACGTGCTGGCCCGCGCGGCCCGGCTGTATCCGGCGGAATCGTCCATCAGCGCGCCGCTCCCGGTGCTGACCGGCGCCACGTTCGGGTTCATGGCGCTGATGGCCGTCGTCATTGCCAGTCGCAATGCGCAACCGGCAATGACG
>CAZMWA010000229.1:0-3048 GCA_964569405.1 uncultured Vicinamibacteraceae bacterium
GCCCGGATTGGCGAGGTACATCACGCCGTCGTAGACCAGCGGCGTCGGCTGGTTGCGCCCGTCGCCCATCGACCAGACCCAGGCCAACTGCAGGTCGCCGACGTTGTCGCGATCGATCTGGTCGAGCGGGCTGTGCCCCCAGCCGTTGTAGGTGCGCCGGTAGATCAGCCAGTCTTCCGGATCGGGATCCAGCAGCATCGCGTCGGTCACCGGGGCGCGCTCGGCGATGGGATGCAACGTGTACGTCCCGCCCGGCAGACCGGCCGCCGCCGCCCGCGCCAGCGGCTGTCCGCTGGAAGCCTGCCCCGCCGGAGGCAAGGTCACGACCCCGCCCAGCGCGACGGCGCCCGCTTCGTAGTCGTTCTGCTGCAGGATGTAGGCGACGATGCTGGCGTACGCTTCCGGCGCCAGCGTGCCCCCCGCTCCCGGCGGCATCGTCACCGCGATGAGCTCCAGCAGGTCCTCGACCGGCTGCTCGCCCCACCCCCCGCGGAACGTCGGGCCGGCCAGCTCGGGCGCCTCGAACGACCCGCTCAGGTTCGGCATGTGGCACGCCGCGCACTCGCCATCGTAGAGCGCACGCCCCGCCTCGGCCTCCGCGGCGGTGTACGACGCCGAGGCGAGCTGCGCCGACGCAACCGCCGGTACCGCCAGCAGCGCCGCCGCGGTCAGCATCCCCCACACCCAGCCTCCGCCGCGCCTGCCGAATAGTCGTCGATGCATCAGCGCCCCCTCTCTGACTCCAGCGCCATCGTATCCCAGACACCGCCGCCGCTACCGATCGGCTTGGGTCGGCGTCAGGTGCGCGAACCAGCGCCAGGCGATGTATGAGACCACGGCGGCACCCAGCAGCGACCCGAACAGGGCGCCGCCGTAGGCTTGGTCCAATCCGCGCTCCAGGACGCCGGGCACCGTCATGGCCGCCGCCGCGAGCACCACGAGGGCCGGTCGGTCCCGCAGGACCCAAATGTAGGCACCCAGCAGCAGCGCGCCGCTAGTCAATCCCAGGACCGCCCAGGACAGCACGTCGTCCGGCGACGTGCCGGGCGCCAGCAGGGCCCCGACCAGCACCAGTGCGACTCCGGCGGCCGTCTGCCGGCGCGTCCAGTGCGCGGTCAGCGTGTTCGCGGCGGTGACGATCAACAGCGTCAGCAGGGCAAGCGCCAAATACCCTTGCAGCGGCGCGAGCGCGGCGCCCAGCCAGGGGACTGCCGCGGATGCGGGACCGTACGAGGACCACGGCGGCAGGCCGCGTCCGAGCATGCTTCCGGCCAGGTCGACTACACCGAGAACCCCCAGCCCGAGGGCCAGACCGATCAAGACCGCTGGCTTGCGGTCGGTCGCCGCCGCTGCCGGCACGGCGGTATGCCCGGCCAGCAATCCGAACAGGGCAGCACCCAGGCCGCCGCCGATGAGGCCGCCCACGAGAACGATCCCCACCTGAAGGGGCAACGGCTGCGCGGTAGACAGGTCGTTCATCAGCAGCGGCCAATTGTTGGCCATGGTGGCGACGGTCGCGGTCAGCCCAATCCCCGCGACCGCCAGACCGACTCGTATGTCGAACGACCCACGGGTCCAGCGGACCACGGCCAGGACTGCGCCCGCCACCAGCAGCAGGCCGAGCACGATAGTGGAGGCGATACCGGCGATCGACAGCGTCGTCCGCCGTTGCTCGTCGGCGCGGCGCCACTCCTCGGGCAGGAAGACGGTGCGGCGGGTGTCGATCACCTCGTCGCCGGCGATCTCCACCGCCACCCGCGCCTCGCCGCCGGCGAGGTCGCCGGCGGTCTCGTCGCGGAAGGTGAACGTCCAGTCGGTGCGGGCGGGCCGGCGCGATTCCTCCGCCGATACCTCGGGCAGGTCCGCGACAGCGCCCGTGACGGCCAGCGCCGCCCGGGCCAACGCGCGCGCTTCCTCCTCCGCGAGCGCGGTGCCCGCGGCGTCCTCCGCGAGCCGGTGCTCCCGCCGGCCCGGCACGCCGTCGGGGCCGACCCAGACGATGTGCTCCTCGGCCCGCGCCGCCACATCCCCTTCGAAGCGGGCGTAGCGCACGCGCCAGCGCGGCCTCCCCAGGTACTCGCCGAGCAGCGCGCGGTGCCGCTCTTCGCCCGCCTCGCTCCAGACGAAACGGTGCTGCAGCCCGAGGCCGCTCGTCACCAGGCTCGACTCGGTCCACTCGCTCGCGTCGACGCCCTGTGCCGCCAGCACCTCGCGGGCCGCCGCCTCCGCCTCGGCCCGGCCCACCTCGAGGGGCGGCGACTCGCTCGGCGCGGCGGCCGTGTAGGCCCAGAGCCCGAACCCCGCGATGCCGACGGCGGCGACCACCGGCAGGGCCGGCAGACCCGCCGGAGCCCGTGCCGGCGCGGGCTCGGGCTCCGCGGGCGCGTCTTCCGCGGGCGGGCTCCACGCCTCGTTTCTCAACCCCGCCGGCGCCTCGATCCATCCGCCGCCGCGATACCGGGCGCTGGCGACTACCCAGAGCGGCGTCAGGAAGATGAGCCCGAAGATCCCCTGATCCACCCACGCGCCCGGCGCCGACGACACGAACAGCGGGATGCCGAAGAGCACCGCGTCGAACGCGAAGTGCATCACGATGGCCGGCAGCAGACCGAAGCGCAGGTACAGCAGCCCGAAGATGGTCGACGGCACGATCAGCTCGATGACCCGCGCGTAGGACGGCTGCGTCGGATAGGCGGCGTGGCCGGCTCCGAAGATGACGATCTGCAGGACGAACGCCCCCGCGATCCAGGCCCGGCGGTTGCCGAAGCGATCCCCGATGAGGGCCGCGCCGGCCAGCGGGACCGCCCGGAACAGGCACTCCTCCCAGAAGCCGGCCTGCAACGAGATCGCCAGCGGGCTCAGCCACGGCAGCACCGTCGCCAGCGAATCGGGGTTGACCAGCGCGTCGGACGGCGACCACCATCCCGGGTAGCCGATGGTGAGCCAGTAGAACGTGACGAGAAACGCCAGGTCGATGCCGACGATCAGGTAGCCGGCCACCGTGTGGCCCAGCACCGTCCACGAGCGGGCGCCCTCGCGCGACCAGAC
>CAZMWA010000230.1:0-32819 GCA_964569405.1 uncultured Vicinamibacteraceae bacterium
CGGTGCGGTCTTGAGACGCCGTCGGTGGTCCAGTAGATTCTCGTCTGCAATGGGGTAAGCAACGGGGGGATCCCGACCGGCACTGCTGTCTTAAGTCTATTGCCATGAACCACTTACGGGACCGCATTCGCTAGCCCTGCCCTAGCGGGGTGCATAGCGATTGACATGGCGACCGTGCGCGTGGATGCGTCGACAACCGATCGCCGTGTTCGGTGAGGACGGATATGCGGTCGAATAGCGACATGCCCGGTCGCTCCCGCCCGGCATCCGCAGGCGCCGGGCGACTCAGCCCCATCGCCGCTGGCGCCGTGCTGGCCGTCGTGGTCGCGGGAGCAACCCTGTCGGCGGAGGACTGGCCGCAGTGGCGCGGCGCCGAGCGGCTCCGGATCTGGACCGAGACCGGCATCCTGCGCGAGTTTCCGGACGAGGGGCTCATCGTGAAGTGGCGCGCGCCGGTGGGCGGCGGCTTCGCGGGCCCCGCCGTGGCGGGCGGCCGCGTGTTCGTCCTCGACTATGCCGAGACCGACCCGCGCACGATGGACGGCACCGAGCGCATCCTGGCTCTGGACGAGGGCAGCGGCGAGGTGCTGTGGACCCGCGAGTGGGCCACGACCTACCGGATGCTCATGTTCAGCTACGCGTCGGGGCCGCGCGCCACGCCGACCGTCGACGGCGGCCGCGTCTACCTGACCGGCGCGGCGGGACGCATCTTCTGCCTGGACGCCGCGACCGGCGCGGTGATCTGGGAGAAGGACACCGTGGCCGAGTACGACGCGTACATCCCGGTTTGGGGTTCCTCGGTCGCGCCGCTGGTCGACGGCGACCGCGTCATCTTCGTCGTCGGCGGCGAGCCGGACGCGCTGGTCATGGCCTTCGACAAGCACACGGGCGCGGAGCTCTGGCGGGCGCTGCAGCCGCGGACCGAGATGGGCTACAGCCAGACGATCATCATCGAGGCGGGCGGCGTCCCGCAGTTGATCGTCTGGCACCCGTGGGGACTCTCGTCGCTCGATCCGGCCACCGGCGCCCTGTATTGGGAGGAACCGTTCCCCGGTGGGCAGGCTCCGATCGCGGACCCCGTCCGCAGCGGTTCCTACCTGCTGGTGTCGGGGTTCTACACCGGCTCGATGATGATGCGGCTCTCCCCGGACCGACCGGCCGCCACGCTGCTCTGGAAGGACGCCGGCACCGACCGCATCCTGGAGGACGGCGTCGAGGTCGCCGAGGCGGACGGACTGCACTCGAACATCACGACGCCGCTGATCGTGGGCGACTACATCTACGGCATCGGCAGCCACGGGCACGTGCGCGGGTTGCGGGCGGACACCGGGGAGCGGGTCTGGGAGGCGGAGGGGCTGACCACTCGCAACCGCTGGGGCTCGGCCCACTTCGTGCGGCACGAGGACCGCTATTTCGTCTACAACGAGAATGGCGAGCTCATCATCGCCCGCTTCACCCCGGAGGGCTACGTCGAGCTCGACCGGACCCATCTGCTGAACCCCACCTCGCGGACCGGCTACGGCCCGTCGCGCCCCGGCAGCCGGTCACGAAGGCGTCACGGGCAGAGCGATCGCCTGGTCGTCTGGGCCCATCCCGCGTTCGCCAACCGCCATGTCGTGCTGCGGAACGACGAGGAGATCATCCGGGTATCGCTGGACGCGACCGACTACCAGGGGTCTGAGCCGTAGAACGGCGCAGACCCCTGGCGCGCTCCGGCGAGCGGCCGCCACTCGCGCGCCAGCCGCTCGGCGGCGGCGACCTGGCCGGGGCTCATGCGCCGCTCGAGCGCCGCGCGCGAGTCGACGGCCCGCACACGGGCAGCCGCGGCGGCTTCCCGCTCGTCGCCGGCAAGCCGGGCGGCCGCCAGGCTGAGCCACATGTGGGCGACGACGTCGTCCTGCGCGACCCCGTCGCCCGAGCGGTACATCAGCGCTAGGTTGAACTGCGCGAACGGATGGTCCTGGTCGGCGGCGCGCTGGTACCAGCGGACCGCCTCCGCGTCGTCCTGCCGCACGCCGCGCCCGTCGCGGTACAGGCGCCCGAGGTTCACCTGGGCGCCGGTGTGGCCGCGCGCCGCCGCCTGACGATAGAGCCGCGCCGCCTCGCCCGCGTCCGCGGCCACGCCGCGGCCGCCGTCGTGGAGCTGCGCGAGGTTGAAGCTCGCCTCCGGGTAGTCCGGCTGCAGCTCGAGCGCCCGCCGGAACGCGGCGACCGCGGCGTCCCAGCGCCGGCCCCGGACATGCGCCACGCCCAGGCTGTTGTGCGTCTGGGCCACGTCCGGAGCGAGCGCCGCGGCCGCCTCGAGCGGCCCCAGCGCTTCGGCCGTGCGTCCTGCCCGCAGCAGCACGTAGCCGAGCTCGTTCTGCAGCACCGCCCGCTCCGGTTGCGCCCGCACGACGTCGCGGTAGTGGGCAATCGTCTCCGCGACGCGGCCCTGCGAGAGCAGCGAGACGCCGCGTGCCAGCGCGACCTCGGTTCCCGTCCGGAGCTGCATCGCGACGAAGACGACGGCCCACACGGCGACGTACGCGAGGTTGCGGCGCACGGGCGTCAACGCACGCCCGAGCGCCGCCGGGTCGAGGCGCCGGCAGACGTCGGACCGTGCGGCGCCGTCGATCGCCCTGATCAGCAGGTTGAGCACCGGCACCGCGAGCAGCTTGTCGTAGTGGGTCGGGATGCCGGCGCGCTCCAGCAGGCCGAACAGCACGATGATGCTGGCACCGTACAGGATGCCGAAGACGATGCGTCCCAGCTCGGTGCGCGGCGAGGTGGAGGGGTCGTTGAACAGCAGGTGCATGCCCAGGAACGCCGCAATCGGGACGGCCCCGCCGCCGAGCGAGGCGGGGCTGAAGAAATGGCTGCCGGTGAGGGCGAAGTGGACGAGGATGAAGGCGTACGTCGTCGCCACGGCGGACAGCGTCATCGACACGACGCCGAAGAGAAGCTGCGCCGGGAGGCTCGCCGCGAAGATCAGCAGGTAGATGTAGGGCGGAAAGATCTGCGTCACGGCGATCTCGGGGCCCCAGGTCAGGTCGGTCGCGCCGGTCGCGATCAGCAGCAGGGCGACGAGGCCGAGCGGGAACGACGACGGGTTGAAGATGTGGACGCGGCGCCCGTCCCGGGTCCAGCGGACCAGCTCCTTCACGGCGAAGCCGACCGCCACCATCACGAACTGCAGGGCGAACCAGTCCGGCTTGAACCACATGAAGAGGTTGATGCTGAAGATGATCGGAAACGGCCCGAACCCGAGCGCGTAGCGGTCGCGCCGCGACCACGTCAGCAGCATGTCGAACGCGTAGGCAAAAACGAGTTGCGCGGCGATCAGGTGCGCGGAGTCGTACACCTCGCGCCAGTACCAGCCCCAGTAGAGGTAGACGGAGAGCTGCGCGCAGGCCTGCACGTAGTGCTGCTTGCGCAGCACGACGTCCACGGCCAGGCGGCGGCCCGACCGCGCCGCGGTCGCGAGCAGCACGCCGTTCCAGGCCAGTAGCGAGCCGGCGGCGCCCAGCACCGCCCCCAGCAGCGCCGGCCGCTCGTCGACCGCGTCGACGGCCGCGAATGCCGCCAGCGCCAGCGTGAACCCCAGCGGCCACGTGAGCGCCCACGCCGGCGGCATGTCCGTGAGCTGCCCGCCCGCGGCCCTTGGCGCGGCGGCCGGCGAACCCGCCTGACGGGACTTCCGCGCCGCTCGCTGCCGTCGTCGGGACATGGGTTGCCGTGGATCTTAGCAGTCGCCGTCTCCCGGACCGCGGCAAGGAGGCCCGCCGGGCCTGGCATGTTTCATGCTGCTACAGCCTTCCGGAAACGGCGTTGTCGAGGTTGGCGCGCGGGCCTATACTGCGGAGGTCACGGTGGCTGTGAAGACGGTTGAAGAACGATTGACTGTAGCGGAGCAGCAGGTGGAAGAAAACGCGCGCGCCATCGAGGGGCTGCGTGGAGCGGTTGCGGAACTCGGTCGCCGCATGGAGCAGGGCTTCGAGGCGATCCACCGCCGTTTCGAGGCAATCGATCGCCGCTTCGAAGCGATGGAGCGCCGCTTCGAGGCGATGGACCAGCGCTTCGAGGTCATGGAGCGGCGGTTCGAGGCCATGGAAGGCCGGTTCGATCGCATGGAGCAACGCTTCGAGCAGCGGCTCGACAGGCTCGATCAGCAGATGTCGCGGCAGTTCTTCTGGGTGGTCGGCATCCAGATCACGACCGTGCTCGCGATGACGGGCGCCATCGCCGCCATCGCCGCCGCCGCGCTCGGAAACTGACGGTCATCGGGGTCCGCCGCGCTGCCCCGCGGCCACGCCAGCCTCTGCGGCTACCCGCACGGATTTTCCCGGGATACGCGTGCCGCCAAGAAAAAAGGGGATGACCCGCGCGGGTCATCCCCTGAACATGCGCCGCGGCTCCGGGACCGACCGGTCCCGGAGCGTGCACCGGGCTAGAAGTCGAGCTGGAACGCGAACTTGGCCAGCCGGCCGGCCATGGTCACCTGCGGGGAGAGAAAACCACTGCCCCAGGCTGGCGCCTCGCGCGTGACAGCGTTCGCGTTGAACAGGTTGAACAGATCGAACATGGCGCGCAACTGCGTGCCGCCGCCCATGCGGAAGATCTTCGTCAGCCGCAGGTCGAGCTGGCTGAACCGATCGCCGTACCACGTGCCGGGCGGGACCGCGTAGGCGATGATCGTCGGATCCTGCAGGAACCGGTTCCCGTGGATGTCCTGCGTAAAGGTGACCTCGGCGCGGCGTTCCGGCCCCGGCTGGTTCTGGAGTGTCGCCGCGACCTGCACGTCATAGGGCAGCGTATAGGACCCGAGGAACTTCACCTGCGTCAACCACGCGTGGCTGGCGTCGCAGTAGGTCTGCGGCGTGAGGCGCGCGGTGGAGAGCCGCTCGTTGAACTGCGACTCCGGCACGGCGGCGAGCAGGTCGCAGTTGTCCGTGCTGGTGGCGCCGGTGCTCACGCCGCCCTGGATCAGCAGGTTCTCGAGCCGGCCGTCCACCGTGATGTCGAACCCCTGCCAGCCCTGCGACTGCCCCCCGAAGTTGTCGGCGGACGTGAAGATGGTGTCCGGCAACTGCGTCTGCTTCAGGTTGTAGAGGTCGATGGTGGCCGGGATGTCCGGATTCATGTCGCGCAGACCCTGCGGCACCTCCGCCGTCCAGACATCGAAATTGCCGATGTCCAGCATCCGGTCGTCTTCCACGAAGAAGTTGATCCACGAGCGGCGGAAGTAGCCGACGTCGAGGGACAGACCGGCCGTCAGCTCCTGCTGGATGCTGGCCGTGATCTCCCAGTTCGACTGCCGGTTGCCCCAGCCGTAGCGCCACGCCTCGTCGAAGAACGTGGTGACCAGCGGTTGCCCGAAGGCGAGAACCGGATTGGCCGTCATCAACTCGCCGTTCGGCTCGTTGATCAGCGGATTGCCCTGTACCAGGCCGTCGCCGGCGATGCAGGTGGAGCCGTCCCAGCCCATCAGGCCGCCGTTGTTCGGGCCGGGTCCGTTGCTGGGAATGCAACCCGAATCGTTCCAGCGGCGGGTCATCGCCCGGTTGTTCAGCCCGGGATTCAGCAGGTTGGCGATGTCGGTGGAGTTGCGCTTGCCGTAGCGGTGGGCGCCGACCTTGACGGCCGTGCGGCCGTCGCCGCGCACGTCCCACGCCAGTCCGACACGCGGCTGCAGGTCGTGCCAGCCGTTCGCCTTCTCACCCCGGATGAACAGGTCGTTCCGCAGCCAGGTGTTGATCGGGCCCGAGCCCTGGACGCCTGCCCCGGCGGACGGGTCCTGCGTGGCCCAGGTAATCTGGTCGGGGTAGCTCGATTCCTCGTAGTCGTAGCGGACGCCGGCGTTGATCGTCAGCCGGTCGAGCGTCCACTGCTCCTGGGCGTAGAAGCCCATGTTGCGAGCCCGGTTGATCTGCCAGGCCGGCGTATAGAAGGTGGCGCTGGAGAAGGCGCCGAGGTTCCCGATCGAGAGCACGCGGTACCAGTGGTGGTGGTTGGCGTTGATGGCGTTCTCGCCCAGCCACAGACCGGTCATGCCGAACTTCAGGTTGTGGCTGCCGGTGACGTACGACACGGACCCGCGGATCATGTTGGTGTGCTTGGGGCTGTTGCGTTCCTGCGCGCCCGAGAACCAGCCCGACATGTTGCGCGTGGCCCAGGGACCGGGAATCAGGAGTCCGCCCGGCACGTTGAGGTTCGCTTCCGGCACGTCGTGCAGGTAGTAGCGCACGGGCAGCATCGATACGCCCGCCTCGAACAGCAGCCGGTTCGTGTGCGGCCGGGTCCAGGTGGCCTGGTACACGTTGGTGCGGATGTCGCCCCCCAACGAGGCTTCCGGCGAGATGGCGATCGACGACAGCGTGCGGCCCTGCAGCAGATGCGGCTGGTCGGTGCTGCTGTTGGTCCAGTACAGCTTGAACTTGTCGCGCTGCGTCGCCTGGATGGTGAAGTTGATCGACTGCTCGCGAAGGGTCGTGGCGTCGATCGCCGGGTTGCCGAAGTCTTCGACTCTCCCCCAGTTGTTCGGGTCCAGGACGGCCTCCGGCGTCTGGTAGAAGACGCCGCCCGCGAACGTGTCGGCCTTTTGCGACGTGTGCGTCGCGAAGAACCAGACCCGGTCGCGGACGATCGGACCGCCGACCACGGGGTTGATGGTCCACACCTCGTCGATCAGGGTCGGCGTGAGGCTGGGGTTCCGAGCCAGCAGGTCCGCGTCGTTCTTGATGTTGTCGGCGTTGAGGTCCTGGAAGGCGAAGGTGGTGAAGAAGTGGCCGCTCCAGTCGTTGCGGCCCTCGCGCGGGATCATGTTGATCCGCACGCCGCCCGACTCGATCTCGGCCGGGCTGGCCGAGTAGTTGTAGGCCAGCTCCTCGAAGTTCGAGTCCGGGAAGACCGAGTAGTTGGCGCCCTGCGTCAGCGAGTCGCCGACGTCCATGCCGTTGATCTCGAGCTGCTGGTCCTCCTGGTTGCCGCCGTGGATGGCCAGCCGCTGCAGCGTCTGCCCGGAGATGCCGCCCTGGTCCTGCGACAGGCTCGTCAGGTAGCTGTCGAAGCCGCCCATGCCCGGCACGAGCAGCGCGTAGGACTGGAACGACTTGCCGGTCGGGATGCTGTCGATGACCTCGCGGTCCATGACCTGCCGCTGCTCGACGTTCTGGATGTCGACAACGGGCGTGGCCCCGGACACGGTGATGGTCTCCTCGATGTCGCCGACGCCGAGCTGGATGTCGATGTTGGCGGTGAAGCCGCTGCTCAGCTCGACGCCCTGGCGCAGCACCGAGCCGAACCCGGGCAGGGAGAACGTGACGTCGTAGGTGCCAACCTCGAGGGCAACGATCAGGTACTGCCCGCCGCCGTCGGTGATCGCCGTCCGCACCTGCTCGATCAGGGCGGGACTGCGCGCCTCGACCGTGACACCCGGCAGCACGCCGCCCGTGGTGTCGGTGACCGTACCGCCAATCTGCTGCGCGGCTGCGATGCCGGGCACGAGCAGCAGGATGGCCAGGACTACCGCTTTCTTCATCGTGGATTCTCCCTCCCTGGGATCGTTCAGGTTCCTCAGGTCAAGCATGAACGCATGCAAGTTTCGAACCAAGTCCCGCACTCGGTCAAGTCGTTCCGTATGCGCGGCTTGCGTTCTGCTCCGCACGCCGCATTGGTTCAAAGGATTGGTTGAAATCCAAACAGTTGGGCTCGGTTCGCGCCGCGGGACCGAAAATCAGAATACGGATTTTACACGATCGCGTCGCCCGCCGCGCGGCGCGGCAGCCCCCGCGGTCGGCCGTCGCGGCCCGCTTTGGCGCCCGAAACGTTGCGTGTATGATGCTGGCCGTTACCGAGAGGAGGCAGACCGTGGCGATTCACGATGATCGGATAGCGCGCCCGAGCCGCCGGGACGCGTTGCGCATGCTGGGCGTCGGCGCCGCCGGCGCCGGATTGGGACTGGCCGGAGGCGGCCGCGCCGCCGCCGGCGCCGCACGGGCGCTGCCGCCGCCGGCCGGCGCGTCGCAGGTGATGTTCCCGGCGGGCACCATCGTGCGCACCCTGCTGGAGGACCTGTCGCCGGACGCGCTGGCGGACGGCGCGACCCTGTTCCACGAGCACCTCGCCTTCGACTACGCCAGTCCGCCGGCGGAGCCGCGGGCGCCCGACACGCCCGAGCCGCCGCCGCCCACCAACGACGAGATGGTGGACCTGCTGGTCGAGGAACTGCAGATGGCGAAGTTCGACGGCGTGAGCTGCATCGTCGACTCGTCGATCGGGCCGCGCACGCCGCAGCAGCTCGAGAACCTGCGGACGATGGCCACCCGTTCCGACGTGCACGTCGTCCTCGGCGGCAGCTACTTCCTGCAGGCGCGCTACCCGGAAGACATCGTCGCGATGCCGCAGGAGGAGATCACGGCGAGCATGGTCGCGCAGGCCGCGCGCGAGCGCTGGGGTGCGCTGGGCGAGGTCGGCAGCTCGTTTCCGGTGATGCACGACGACGAGCGCAAGGTGATTGCCGCGACCGCCCAGGTGCACGTGCAGACCGGGCTGCCCATCTTCACGCACGTCCCGCACGAGAGCTGCCCGACGTGCGCGATCGATCAGCTCGACCTCTACGAGGCGCAGGGGGTCGACATGGCCCACCTGTGCATCGGCCACCAGTCGACCATCAAGCGCTCCGACGATCCGACGTGGGAGACCCACAAGGAGATCGCCAGCCGCGGCGCGTTCGTCGGCTTCGACACGGTGGGGCACCGGATGTCCTCCTCGTTCATTCCCGAGCGGCAGAAGGTGGACATGATCCTGAACATGATCGAGTCCGGCTACGAGGACCACGTCCTGCTGTCGGCCGACTTCGCCAACACGACGCAGATCAAGGCCAACTGGGGCAACGGCTTCTCCACGGTGCTCATCCAGTTCGTGCCGAAGCTGCGCTACTTCGGCGTGCCGGACGAGACGATTCACAAGATCCTGGTCGACAACTCGCGGCGCTGGCTGGCGTACACGCCGGTCTGAGGTAGGGGAGGACGAAGCGCTGCCGCCGTCAGCGGCGGTGCTCGAACCCGTGCTCGACCTGGACCGTCTTCATGCCGCGCAGCTCCGCGACGTGCTCGCCGGCCAGGCGCTCGCCGAACTCGCCGTAGCGCGCGACGACCTCCGGGGGTTGGGGCGGCAGCGGGAACTGGACCACCACGCGCACCGCGCCGGGCGGCCAGTTGAACGTGCTGATGCGGGCCCAGTAGGTGCCGTCCTGCACCGCGCTCCGTCCCGACTCGATGAGGTTCGTCGCCGGCCAGTCCGCGACCTCGGTGGTGTGGGCCGCCTCGTGCGTCACGCGGTAGTTGACGTACGCCCCGTTCGGCAGGTTCGTCTCGCCTTCGAGCCAGAGCTGGCGCCACTCGGAGCGGTGCGCGACGGTCAACTCCACCGTCTCGGCGCCCGCTCCCCCGATGCCCTCCGGGCCGCAGGCGGGTAGTGCCAGGAGGAGCGCGACCAGCGGCATCCGCCAAGCCATGACTCCCGCCATTATACGCCCCGGCCCCCGCCCCATCGTGGGCGTGATGGGCTCGCACGCGGACGCGCACGCCGAGCGCGCCCGGCGGCTCGGCGAGTGGGTCGCGCGGCAGGGCTATCACCTGCTGACCGGCGCCGGCGGCGGCGTGATGGAGGCGGTGACCGAGGCGTTCGTCGCGGTGCCCGATCGGCGGGGGCTGGCGCTCGGCGTCGTGCCGTCGGTCCCGGGCCGTCCCGGCACGCCCCTGCCCGGCTATCCCAATCCCTGGGTCGAGATTCCCATCCGCGCGCACCTCGACAGCGGCGGCCCGGCCGGCGACGAGCCGACCTCGCGCAACCACGTCAACGTCCTGACGTCGACGGTCGTCGTCCTGCTGCCCGGCGGCCCGGGCACGGCGAGCGAGGCGAGGCTCGCGCTGCGCTACGGGCGGCCGTGCGTGGCGTACCTGCGGTCGCCCGCCGAGATACCAGCGCTGCCGGCCGGTATCCCGATCGAGGCCGACTTCGCCGGCGTCGCCGCCTACGTGACGCAGCACGCCGGGCCCCAAGGCGCGCACGGCGCGCCTCGGCGGTAGCGGCGCGGGGCTGTGGGGTCCCCGCAAGCGGACGCCGGGGGTTCGGGGCGCAGCCCCGTCTGAAGCTAAGCGAGCCGCCGGCGGACGTCGGCCAGCCCGACCGCCGTGACGAACACGGGCATCGCCTGCTCGATCTCCTCGAGGCCCGGATAGGTGGGCGCCAGGCGGATGTTGGCGTCGTCCGGGTCGCGCCCGTACGGGAACGTCGCCCCGGCGGGGGTCAGCTTGACGCCCGCCTCGCCCGCCAGCCGGACCACCTCGCGGGCCGTGCCGGGCGGCACGTCGACCGACACGAAGTAGCCCCCGCGCGGCCGCGTCCAGGCGGCGATTCCCGTCAGCCCGTCGTCGAGGTGCCGCAGCACCGCCTCGAACTTGGGCCGCATGATGGCGGCGTGGCGGCGCATCAGCGCGGCGACAGCGGCGCGGTCGGGCAGGAAGCGGACGTGCCGGAGCTGGTTGAGCTTGTCGGGTCCGATGGTCTGCACCGCGAGATGCTGCCGGAAGTGCGCGAGGTTGCCGGGCGAGGCCGCCAGGAAGGCCACGCCGCCGCCCGCCCGCGTGATCTTCGAGGTCGAGCCGAAGACGACGACGCTGTCCTCCGTGCCGGCCTCCCGGCAGCACGCCAGGATGTCGAGCAGCGTCGGCGGGTCGTCGTAGAGGTCGTGGACGGCATAGGCGTTGTCCCACATGATGCGGAAGTTCGGCCCGGCCAGCTTGCCGAGGCGGGCCAGGCGCCTCACCGCCGCGTCCGAAAAGGTGTGGCCGGTCGGATTCTGGTACTTCGGGACGCACCAGATGCCCTTGATCAGCGGATCGCTCGCCGCCAGCCGCTCTACCTCGTCCATGTCGGGGCCGTCGGCGAGCATCCGCACGTTGATCATCTCGAAGCCGAGCGATTCCGTGATGGTGAAGTGCCGGTCGTAGCCCGGCACCACGCACAGGAACCTGAGCGGCCCGCCCTCGCCCCGCCAGGCCGTGTCGGGTCCCAGGGGACCTCGCAGCCAGGCGTTCAGGAGGTACTGGTACATGAAGGTGAGGCTCGCGTTGCCGCCGGCGATGACGTCGCTTTCCGGCACGCCGAGCAGCCCGGCCCCCAGCCCCCGCGCCGCGGGCAGGCCGTCGAGGCCCCCGTAGTTGCGGACGTCGACGCCGTCCGGCCCGAGGTAGTCGCCGTCGAGCGCGCCGTCGAGCGCGTCGGCCAGGGCGAGCTGCTCGGGACTCGGCTTGCCGCGGGTGAGATCGAGCCGCAGGCCCTGCGCCTGCAGCGCGGCGTAACGCGCGGCGAGCTCGCGCTCGCGCGCGACCAGGTCTTCTCTCGAAACGGTCTCTGTCGGCACGCGGGGATTATAGTCGCCGGCCGGCAGCGTCAGCCGAGCACCGCGTCGATGGCCTCGGCCAGGATGGCGACGGAGCGGTCGAGCTGCTCGTGCGTGATGACGATGGGCGGCGCGAGCACGAAGCTGTCGCCCTTCACGCGGCTGAGGAGGCCGCGCTCGAGCGCGGCCCGCAGCACGCGCGGGCCGACCTTCGCGGCGGCGGGGAAGGGCTGCTTCGTCGCCCGGTCCTCGACGAGCTCGACGGCGCACATCAATCCCTTGCCGCGGATGTCGCCGACGTGCGGGTGGCCGGCCAGGGCGGCCTGCAGGGCAGCCAGGAGATAGTCGCCCTTGGCGCCCGCCTGCGCGGGGAAGCGTTCGCTCTCGACGATCTGCAGCGTCCGCAGCGCAACGGCGCAGCCGACCGGGTGGGCGCTGTACGTGAACGCGTGCATCCAGGGCCCGCCGGCATCCTGCAGCACCTCCATCACCGCATCGCCGATGCCGATGCCCCCGAACGGGAAGTACCCCGAGGTGATGGCCTTGGCGAACTGCATGATGTCGGGCTCGACGCCCCAGTGATCGAGGGCGAAGAGGACCCCCGTGCGGCCGAAGCCGGTGATCACCTCGTCGGCGACGAACAGCACGTCGTACTGGTCGCAGATGGCGCGGATGCGCGGGAAGTAGTCGTCCTGCGGCACGATCACGCCCCCGGCGCCCTGGACGGGCTCGGCGATGAACATCGCGACGGTCTCGGGGCCTTCCCGCAGGATGGCCCGCTCCAGCTCGTTCGCCGCTGCCAGGCCCTGGCTGACGCCCGCCGGCGCCTCGTAGCGGTACGGGTACGGCGAGGGTATGTGCACGAACCCGGGCACGCGCGGCTCGAACAGCGGCCAGTAGGGCGAGATGCCGGTCGCGCTCATGGCGGCCAGCGTCACGCCGTGGTAGGCGTCGATGCGGGAGATGACCTTCGTCTTCTCCGGGCACCCCCTGAGCTTCCAGTAGGCGCGGGCCGCCTTGATGCTGCTCTCGGTGGCTTCGCCGCCGCCGCTGGTGAAGAAGAAATGGTTGATCGAGGGGTAGCACAGCGCCGCGAGCCGCTCGGCCAACTCGATGGCGCGCGGGTTGGAGTTGCCGCTGTACGCCGAGCAGTAGGCCAGCGTCCCGGCCTGCGCCCGCATCGCCTCCGCCAGCTCGCGCCGGCCGTGCCCCGCCGTGACGTTCCACAGCCCCGCCAGTCCGTCAATGCACTCCCGGCCGTCCACGTCGGTCAGGACGGCGCCCTCGCCACTGGCCCAGACCCGCCCCTGCGCGTGCAGCGCCGGCTCGTGGAGCGGATGGACCAGGTGCGCCCGATCCCGCGCGAGCAGCGCGGTGTTCGTCTCTTGCGTCGCCTTCATGCTTCCGACCATATCACCGGGCCGCGCGGGGCGGCCACTCGACGCGAGCGGCGGCCGGGTGCTATATTGCGGGGCTTCGGTTCAACGAAGGGGGAGAGATGCGCGCAACCAGCCTGATCACGGCGGCGCTGCTGCTGGCGGGAACGACCGGCGCGCTCGCGCAGGGCGTGACGAAGTACGTCCGCTACGAGCACGAGGGCAGCGTGTCGTACGGCGTCCTCGACGGCGAGACCATCCACGAGCTGCGCGGGGACGTGTTCGCGTCGCCCGAGCGCACCGGCAACACGCTGGCGCTGGACCAGGTCCGGCTGCTCGCGCCGACCGCCCCGAGCAAGGTGATCGCGGTGGGCTTCAACTACCGCAGCCACCTCGGCGACACGCCCGAGGCCGAGTATCCCGGCATCTTCTCCAAGTACCCCACGTCGCTCATCCCCCACGAGGGCGTCATCACGTATTACGAGGACGCCACCGACGTGCACTACGAAGGGGAGATGGTGCTCATCATCGGCAGGACGGCGAGCAACGTCGCGGCGGCCGATGCCCACGAGTACATCTTCGCGGTGGCGCCGGGCAACGACGTGAGCGAGCGGGTCTGGCAGCGCAACGACCTGCAGTGGTTCCGGGCGAAGGGGGCCGATACGTTCGGACCGGTCGGCCCGGTGATGGCCGCGGGCGTCGACTACGACGACCTGCTGCTCCAGACGCGCGTCAACGGCGAGGTGATGCAGTCGCAGCGGACGAAGGATCTCATCTTCGATTCCGCCGCCATCGTCAGCTACATCAGCCGCTACATCACCCTCGAGGCGGGCGACATGATCTTCACCGGGACCCCCGGCACGACGAGCGCCATTCTGCCGGGCGACGTCGTCGAGATCGAGCTGGAGGGCGTCGGCGTGCTGCGCAACACCGTGGGGCAGCGCGGGCGCACGACCGACCAGCAGCAGTAGCCGGATCTGCCGGCCCGCCCGCGGCTCTGCGGGCGGGCCGGCGCACGATCAACCCGATGGAAACCCCGCTCACGCCGCTGGAGTTCATGCGCCGGGCCCGCGCGCTGTACCCGGAGCGCGAGGCGCTGGTGGACGGCGAGGTGCGCCGCACCTACGCGCAGTTCTTCGAGCGCTGCGACCGCTGGTCCGCGGCGCTGCAGCGGCTGGGCGTCGGGCGGGGCGACCGCGTGGCGTACCTCTCGCCGAACACCGCCGCCAACCTGGAGTCGTTCTACGCCGTTCCGCAGATCGGCGCGGTGCTGGTGCCCATCAACTACCGGCTCAACGCCGCCGAGGTGCAGTACATCCTGCAGCACAGCGGCGCGAAGGTGGTCTGCGCGCACGCCGACTACCTCGAGCTGGTCGACGGCATCCGCGGCGAGTGCCCCGACGTGGAGCACGTCGTCGCCCTGGAGGGCGCGCGCGACGGGTGGCGCGCCTACGAGGAGCTACTGGCCGCCGCCACGCCGGAGGGCGTCGCGCGGCCCGCCGTCGACGAGCGCGACCTGCTCACCATCAACTACACCAGCGGCACGACCTCGCGGCCGAAGGGGGTGATGATCACCCACCGGAACGCCTACATGAACGTGGTCGGGACGCTGATTCACCATCCGCTGAGCTGCCGCGACCGGTACCTCTGGACGCTCCCGATGTTCCACGCCAACGGCTGGACGTTCCCCTGGGTCGTGACCGCGGTCGGCGGCGCCCACATCTGCCTCCGGCAGGTCGATCCGGCCCGGGCGTTCGCGCTGATGCGGGACGAGGCGGTCACGATGCTGTGCGCGGCGCCGACCGTGCTCATCACGCTGGCCAACGCGCCGGCGGCGGTGCGGGGCGAGGTGCCGCGCGGCGTGCAGGTGATGACCGCGGGGGCGCCGCCGGCGGCAGCGACCATTCAGCGCGTGGAGGGGGAGTTCGGCTGGGAGCTCATGCACGTCTACGGGCTGACCGAGACGGCGCCGTTCATCACCGTCTGCGAGCCGCGGCCCGAGCACGACGGGGGCACGCTCGAGGAGCGGGCCGCGCTCAAGGCCCGCCAGGGCGTGGAGCTGGTCACCTCCGGCGAGCTGCGGGTCGTCGACGACGACGGCAACGAGGTGCCGCGCGACGGCGAGACCCTGGGCGAGATCGTCGTGCGCGGGAACGTGGTGATGGCGGGCTACTACGACGATCCGGCCGCCACGGCCGAGGCCATGCGCGGCGGCTGGTTCCACAGCGGCGACGCCGCCGTCGTGCACCCGGACGGCTACATCCAGATCCGCGACCGGTTCAAGGACGTCATCATCAGCGGCGGCGAGAACATCTCGTCCATCGAGGTCGAGGGGGTCATGATGCGGCACCCGGCCGTGCAGGAGATCGCGGTGGTCGGGATGCCCGACGAGAAGTGGGGCGAGAGCCCCCACGCGTTCGTCGTCCTGGCGGACGGGGCGGCGGCCACGGCGGCGGAGCTGACCGCTTTCGCCCGCGAGCAGATGGCGCACTTCAAGGTGCCGCGGGCGTTCGAGTTCGTCGAGGCGCTGCCCAAGACGGCAACGGGAAAGATTCAGAAGTACGTGCTGCGCGGCGGCCGCAGCGCGATCTCGACGCAGTAGGCCGCCCGGCCGGAACCCGGCCCGCGGCGGCTCACAGAATCTCGTACACGCGGTACGAGGCTCGTTCGGCTTCGTCCCGGCCCACGCCCACGGCGACCAGCCGGTTCAGCCAGCCGTAGCGCGCCGAGGCGGTCTCGAACACCGGCGTCGTGCGCACGTACGGCGTCCCGCCGACAGGCTGCCGGGCGATGCCCCGCGACCAGAGGTAGATCAGCTCGCCGTCGTCGGTCTCGAGCGTGGCGCGCAGATTCAGCTCCCCGGCGCCGTCCGGGCGGTCGATGCGCCAGCCGCCCCCGCCGCCCAGGACGCGGCCGCGCAGCCGGGGTCCCCGAAACGTGCCTCCCGTCACCGGGATGATCCGCCGCGGCCCGGCGTCGTGGGCGCCGGCCACGTCGAGCGCCAGCTCCATCAGGAGCGCCGAGCGCAGCCCCGGCGCCGCTTCCGCCGGGGCGCCCCCCGCCACCGTGCCGAGCGACAGGCCCGCCGCGCCCAGGGCGCCGACACGGGCGAACCGCCGGCGGGTGACGGGGAGACCCGGCGCCACGATCGTCCTCGTTACTGGATGGCGATCAGCTCGACGTCGAACACGAGCATCCCGCGCGGGTCGCGGCGGCCGCCGTAGGCCAGCTCCTCCGGAATCCAGAAGCGGCGCTTCTCGCCGACGACCATCAGTTGCACGCCTTCCGTCCAGCCCCGGATGACGCGGTTCAGCGGAAACATGGAGGGCTGCCCGCGCGCCACGGAGCTGTCGAACATGCGGCCGTCGGTGGTCCATCCCGTATAGTGGACCGTCACGTTGCTGGTCGCGGTCGGGTTCACCGACCCGGAGCCGGCCTCGAGCACCTTGCTCGCCAGCCCGGAGGCCGTGGTCTCGGCGTCGGCGGGCGGCGCGGCGACGTCGTCCGGCGCCGGAATCTGCGCGGCCAGCGCCGCGCCGGCGGCCGCAACGAGGACGGAAAGCAGGAAAGCGTTGCTGGTCAGTTTCGTCATGCCGGCTATGGTATCACTACCCAAGTAGGGTACATTAGGCAGTCACTCGCGATGCGGATCACCTACATTACAGCCGGTGCGGGCGGGATGTACTGCGGAAGCTGCATCCGCGACAACGCGCTGGCCAAGTCCCTGACGGCGGCCGGGCACGACGTGCTGCTGCTGCCCCTGTACACCCCGCTGCTGACCGACGACGAGAACGTCAGCGCCGACCGGGTGTTCTACGGGGGCATCAGCGTGTACCTGGAGCAGCACGTGTCGCTCTTCCGGCACACGCCGTGGCTCGTCGACCGCCTGTGGGAGGCGCCCTGGCTGATCCGCGCGCTGGCCGACCGGGCCGTGCAGACGAGCCCCGAGAGCCTCGGAGACCTGACGGTCTCCGTGCTGGAGGGGCGCGACGGGCGGCAGTCGAAGGAGATCGAGAAGCTGCTCCACTGGCTTGTGGAGCAGCCGGCGCCGGACGTCATCGACATCTCCAACTCGATGCTGATCGCCCTGGCGCGGCCGCTGCGGGAGGCGCTGGGCGCGCCGGTCTGCTGCACGCTGCAGGGCGAGGACATCTTCCTCGACCATCTGCCCGAGCCGCATCACGGCCGCGCGCTGGCCCTGATTGCCGAGCATGCGCAGTACGTCGACCGGTTCGTCGCGGTCAGCGACTACTGCGCCGAGCGGATGAGCCGGTTCGCCGGCATCCCGGGCGCGAAGATCGACGTCGTGCCGCTCGGCATCAACCTGGACGGCTACGAGCCGAGGGCGCCGGCGCGCAACAACGGCCTGACCATCGGGCATTTCGGGCGGGTGGCGCCGGAGAAGGGGCTGCACCTGCTGTGCGAGGCTTACCGCCGCCTGCGGGAGGCGGGCCGGATCGAGCGCGGCTCCATTGAGGTGGCCGGCTACCTGTCGCCGGCGCACCAGACGTACCTCGACTCCATCCTGGACCAGGCGCGCGAGTGGGGTCTGGAGGGCGAGATCAAGTACCACGGCAAGCTGGACCGGGCCGGGAAGCTCGAGTTCCTGGGCCGGCTCGACATGCTCGCCGTGCCGGCCGCCTACGACGATCCGAAGGGCCTGCCGCTGCTCGAGGCAATGGCCTGCGGCGTGCCCACCGTCGTCCCGCGGCGCGGCACGTACACCGAGTTCGTCGAGCGCACCGGGGGCGGCATGCTCGTGACGCCGGACGACGTGGAGGCCCTCGGCGCGGCGCTCGAACGTCTCGCGTCGGATCCCGCGCACCGCGAGGAGCTGGGACGACAGGGCGCGGCCGGGGTCCGGGAGCACTACACCGCCGAGGCGATGGCCGCACGCGCCGCCGACGTCTACCGCAAGGTCAACGCGGCCCGGAACTAGAGTCTGCGCCGTAGAACGGCGTAGACTCAGTCCCCATGAGGTCCACAGCCGCCGCCGTCCTGCTGCTGGCCGTGCTGACGGCTTGCGCGGTCAGCGAGGGAACCGCGCAGCTTCGCCGGCACGGGATTACCGCCGCCCTGCCCGGCGCCGAGCCGTTCGACCCGGCGCTGGACCGCGCGCTCGGCGCCGCGTGGGAGGCCCGCTCCGCCGACTACGTGCCGCGCACGCAGCACCTGCGCGCGGACGGCACGCCGCTGTTCGCCAACCGGCTGCTCCTGGAGTCGAGCCCCTATCTGCGGCAGCATGCCCACAACCCGGTCGACTGGCATCCCTGGGGCGACCAGGCGTTCGAGCTCGCCCGCACGCTCGGGCGGCCGGTGCTGCTCTCCGTCGGCTACTCCACCTGCCACTGGTGCCACGTGATGGAGGAGGAGTCGTTCGACGACCTGGAGATCGCGCGCTACCTCAACGCGAACTACGTCGCCGTCAAGGTCGATCGGGAGCTGCGTCCCGACCTCGACGCCATCTACATGAGCGCGGTCCAGCTCTTCACGCAGGGGCGCGGCGGCTGGCCCATGACGCTGTGGCTGACGCCGGACCGGCAGCCCTACAGCGGCGGCAGCTACTTTCCGGCCCGCGACGGCGACCGCGGCGTCGCCGTCGGGCTGCTGACGCTGCTCGAGCGGCTGAAGGCGGCGTACGACACGCAGCCGGAACGCGTCGTCGAGGTGGCCGGCCTGGTGGTCGACGAGATCCGGGCCCATCTGACGCCGCCCGCCGCTGGCGCGGCGGTAGCAGACGACGGACCGCTGCGCCGGGCCGCGGCCATCTATCGCGCCGAGTTCGACCCGCAGTTCGGCGGCATCCGGGGACCGCAGAAGTTCCCGGCGAGCCTGCCGCTCCGGTTCCTGTTACGCGAGCACCGGCGCACCGGCGACCTGGAGCTGCTCGGCATGGTGACGACCACGCTCGAGCGGATGGCGGCCGGCGGGATGCACGATCAGATCGGCGGCGGTTTCCACCGCTACGCCACCGATCCGCAATGGCTGGTGCCGCACTTCGAGAAGATGCTGTACGACAACGCCCTGCTGGCGCTGGCCTACCTGGAGGCGTACCAGATCACCGGCCGCGAGGACTTCGCCGAGGTCGTCGGCTCGATCCTGCGCTACGTCGAGCGCGAGATGACCGCTCCCGGCGGCGGCTTCTACTCGGCGACGGACGCCGACAGCCTGGCGCCGAGCGGGCAGCGCGAGGAGGGCTGGTTCTTCACCTGGACGCCCGCCGAGATCGAGGCGGCCGTCGGCGCCGACGGCGCGCGCCTGGTCAATCCGTACTTCGGCGTGACGGCGGCCGGCAACTTCGACGGCCGCACGGTGCTGCACCGCCCGCGCGGCGACGTCGAGCTGGCGCGGGAGCTCGGCGTGCCGCCCGCCGCGCTGCAGCGGCGCCTGGGCGCAGCGCGCGATCGCCTCTACGCCGCCCGCGCCCGCCGCCCCGCGCCGCTGCGCGACGAGAAGGTCCTCACGGCCTGGAACGGGCTGATGATCTCGGCCTTCGCGCGCGCGGCCCAGGTGCTGCACGTCCCTGCCTACGCCGAGCGCGCCGCCGGCGCGGCGGACTTCCTCCTCACCCGGGCGCGGGACGGCGACCGGCTCGTGCGCAGCGTCGTCGGGAACACCGGCGAGCAGCCCGGCTATCTGGACGACTACGCGTTCCTCGTCGGCGGCCTGCTCGACCTGTTCGAGGCCAGCGGCCGCACCCGCTGGCTGCGGGCGGCGCTCGCGCTCGACGGGGTGCTCGAGGCGGACTTCGAGGATCGCGCCGGCGGCGGCTTCTTCAGGACGCCCGCCGGCGCCGATCCGCTGCTGGCGCGGGAGAAGCCGCACTACGACAGCGCCGAGCCGTCCGGCAACGCGGCGCAGCTTCTCAATCTGGTGCGCCTGCGCGATTTCACCGGCGACGACCGGTTCCGCGTGCGAGCGGACCGCGCGCTGGGGGCGTTCGCGTCCACGCTGAACCGCGCGCCCACGGCGGCGGCCGAGATGTTGCCGGCCCTCGACTACCGGCTCGACACGCCGAAGGAAGTGATCATCGTCGCGCCCACGGCCCGGCGCGAGGCCGATCCGTTCCTGGAACGACTCGGGGCGACGTTCCTTCCCAACCGCATTCTGGCGGTGGCGGTCGAAGGACCCGATCTCGAGGCGCAGGCGCGCCTCGTCCCGTTGCTCGCGGACAAGTACGCCCGGGACGGGCAGGCCACGGCCTACGTCTGCGAGAACCGCGTCTGCGACCTGCCGACGACCGATCCCGCGCAGTTCGCTGAGCAGATCCGCCGTACCGCCCGCTGATCCGTGAAAGCAAGGAGAAAGACAAATGAACAGATGGCTGCAGGGCGTGCTCGTGCTGGGCTGGATTCCGACGCTGCTGGTCGCGGGAGGCGTGCGCTGGTTCGCGCCCGAGCCGGCGGCGGCGCAGGAGCGGACGCCGATCAAGGTGACGCGGATCTACACCGGCGAGGACGGCAAGACCCACGCCGAGGAGCTCGAGGTGCCGCTGATGCAGGCGCGGGCCACGACCGAGCTGTCGGAGCCCGTGCCGGTCACGAGCGTGCAGTTCCGGCGCAACTCGCCGGACTACTTCATCGACTGGCATACCGCGCCGCGGCGGCAGTACGTGATCACGCTGGCGGGCGAGAGCGAGGTCGAGATCGGGGACGGCACGAAGATCCGCCTGCATCCCGGCCACATCCTGCTGGCCGAGGACACGACCGGCCAGGGTCACATCTCGCGCGCCATCGGTACGGAAGACCGCATCTCCATCTTCCTGCCGCTCGTCGAGCAGTAGCCGCCGGGCGGCGGAGGGACGGGCTGACGCGCGCGTGGTCAGCGGATGCGGAAGATCAGGAGGGCGTCGCCGTCGCCGACGGCGACGGTGTCGCCGCTGATGGCCGCGCCCTGCGCGTTGCCCGGGGTGTCGTGGGCAGCGGCCAGGGTGAGCGCGGCCGGGTCGGAGACGTCGACCACCTCGATGCCGTCCTCGCCGACCGGCACCACGAGGGTGGAGCCTTCGACGGCCACCCGCTGGAAGCGGCCGCTCGAGCGGGCCGGCTGATACGAGCCGACGAGGCGCGGCACGGCCGGGTCGGCCACGTCCAGCACCTCCAGGCGCCCGCTGCGCGCGTAGACGATGTAGGCGCGGCCGCCGTCGCCGAGCACGACCGACTGGGCAGGCTGCTGCGTCTCGTAGACGCCCTGCTCCACGGGCGCGGCCGGGTCGGAGAGATCGAACAAATGCACGCCCGAGGGCTGGTCGACGACGAGCACGCGGGAGTCCGCGCCGGCGATGCCCCACTGGTAGCCCGGCGTCTCCTGCGTCTGCAGCAGCGCCGGCGCCGCGGCGTCCGACAGGTCCACGACCTCGAGCCCGGTCATCAGGTTCACGACCAGGGCCACGGTTCCGGCGGTCGTGACGCCCAGCGCCTGGCCGGCGGTCTGGTGGGTGCCCGTCAGGACCGGGGCCCGGGGGTCCGAGACGTCGATGATGTACAGCCCCTCGAGCCCGGCCGTCAGATAGACGTGGGGCGGGGTGACGTGGAACGCCCAGATCGGCCCGGGCGCCGAGAACGTCCCCAGCGGCTCGGGCCGTGACGGATCGGAGACGTCCACGACCTGGAACGTCTCGCCGCCCGCAACGTAGGCGTAGTCGCCGGCGAGCTCCACGAGCGCCGCCGGCACGTCGAGGCTGCCGGCGAGCTCGAGCATCGCGGTCTGCGCCTCGGCCGGTCGCGGGCCGGCCAGCGCGGCCAGCGTGGCGACGAATGCGGCGAGACAGGCGCCGGAGAAATAGCGGATGGTCGGCATCGTGCGGCTCCGTCTCAACTGCCCGCCGACGCGGCGCGCTCGCGCGCGATCAGCTCGCGCCGCAGGATCTTGCCCGACGGCACCTTCGGGATGGCGTCGATGAACTCGACGCGCCGCACCTTCTTGTAGGGCGCGACCCGCTCGGCGACGTGCGCCATGATCTCGTCGGCTGTGACGGCGGCGTCCGGCTTCACGACGACGAAGGCCTTGGGCACCTCGCCGGCGTCCTCGTCGGGGCTCGGCACGACGGCCGCGTCGGCGACCGCCGGATGCGCCTGCACGACCGCCTCGAGCTCGGCCGGCGCCACCTGCAGGCCCTTGTACTTGATCAGCTCCTTCACCCGGTCGACGATGTACAGGTAGCCGTCCTCGTCGGCCCGGCCGATGTCGCCGGTGCGCAGCCAGCCCTCGTCGTCGAGCATGGCGCGCGTGGCCTCCGGGTTGTGCAGGTAGCCCTTCATGACCTGCGGTCCGCGCACCCAGATCTCGCCCAGCTCGCCCGTCGGCGCGTCCGCGCCGGTCGTCAGGTCGACGACGCGGAAGGTGGTGCTGGGCGCCGCCGGGCCGACCGACGTGATCTTGATCTCGCGATCGCGCGGCGTGAAGTGAGTCACCGGGCTGGTCTCCGTCAGGCCGTATCCCTGCCGCACGGAGATGTTGTTGCGCGCGGCGCAGGCCCGGGCGACCGGCTCGGGCAGTGGCGCCGCGCCCGACAGGATGTCGGTCAGCGAGGACAGGTCGTAGTTGTCGACCGCCGGATGCTTGGCGAGCGCCAGCACGATGGGCGGGACGAGGTAGCCCTTCGTCACCCGATGCTTCTGGACCAGCCCGAGGAACTGCTCGAGGTCGAAGCGGGGCATCGTGATCACGGTGGCCCCCACGCGGAGCACGCCGCTCATGATCACGACCATGCCGTAGATGTGATAGAAGGGCAGGATGCCGATGAAGACTTCCTTCTCGGTGAGCCGCTCCACGGTGTCCGTCTGGACGACGTTGGCCACCAGGTTGTGGTGGGTGAGCATGACGCCCTTCGGCAGGCCGGTCGTGCCGCTGGAGTAGGGCAGCGCCACCAGGTCCTCGCGGGCGTCGATCGACACGGCCGGCGGCGCATCGGACGAGAGCAGCGCGGCGAACGGCGAGGCCCCTTCGGCCTCGCCGAACACGAACACCTCCTCGACGGCCGTTCCCTCCGCTCCCGTGCGGGCCTTCTCCAGGAACGGCGGAATCGTCACCAGGAACCTGGCTCCCGAGTCGACGAGCTGCCGCTTCAGCTCCGCAGGGGTGTAGAGCGGATTGATCGTCGTGACGACGCCCCCGGCGGCGGCGATGCCGAAGAAGGCGACGGCGTACTCGGGAAGGTTGGGGCTGTAGATGGCGAAGACGTCGCCCTTGCCGAAGCCGCGCGCCGCGAGTCCCGCCGCCACCGCGCGCGTCGCGCTGCGGAGCTGTCCGTACGTGAGGGTCCGGTTGGTGGGGCCGTCGATCAGCGCCGGCTTGTCGGGCCACCGGTCCGCGAGCTCGAACACGTGGTCCGGCAGCGGCACCTCCGGGATCTCCACGTCCGGGAACGGGCTGCGGTAGATCATGGCGTCAGTTGCCCCGCGGGAAGATGGGCTTGGTCTCGATGACGTCGTAGGTATCGAACAGCCCGTGCACCATGTACGGATCCTCGGCGTACGTGCTCCGCGCCGCCGCGAGGTCGTCGGCCTCCACGATGATGAGGCTGCCCCCCATCTCTCCCTTCTCGTTCAGCAGCGGCCCCCCGTACCGCAGCCGGCCGGCGGCATCCAGCCGGGCCATGTGCTCGAGGTGTGCGGGGCGGTGCTTCTTGCGGTGTTCGAGCCCGTCGGGGCGGTCGCGCGCGATCAGGGCGAACCAGGGCATCGGGGTTGATCTCCTGCGTCTTCGCTGTGTTTCGGTTACGGACGTCCGGCGCCGGCGGCTCCGGCATTCTACTTGACGCCGCTACGCTGCCGGAAGCACGCCGTTCGCCAGGATGTCGCGGAGCGCCTCCGCGAGCCGGTCCACCTGCGCCTCCGTGTTGTAGTGGTGAGTCGACACGCGCACCGTGTTCAGGCCGAGGTCGGTGTGCCGCACCCAGATGTGGTGACGGCGCCACAGCGTATCCACCACATCGCGCCGGTCGAACCCCTCGAGGGCGAAACCGGTGAGGCCGCAGGCGAGCAGCGGGTGGTCCGAGACGTGCACCCGCACGTCGGGAATCTCGGCGAGCCGCTCGCGCAGCCGGCCGGCGAGGGTGCGGATGCGTTCCTCGATCCGCTCCCGGCCGATGGCGTTCTGGAAGTCCAGCGCGGCGGAGGTCGCCATCAGCAGCGGACCGGCGCGCTGGCCGATCCGCTCGTAGCGCGCGGCGCCGCGCTCCGGCTCGTCCCACCCCGTGTTGGCGACGGTGGGCCAGACCTGCTCCTGCACCTCCTGCCGCAGATAGAGGAACCCGGTTCCGACCGGAGCGCCCATCCACTTGTAGGGGCTCGACGCGTAGCAGTCGACGCCGAGGTCGCGCATGTCGAGGGCCAGCATCCCGATGCCGTGGGCGCCGTCGACCACGGTGAGAATCCCGCGCGGCCGGGCCAGCGCGGCCAGCGCCTTCACCGGCAGCATGCAGCCGGTGGGAAACGTCACGTGGCTGACGCTGATCACCCTCGTGCGCGGCGTGATCGCGTCCTCGAAGCGGCCGACGATATCCGCCGGCGCCGGCGGCGGAATCGGGAACGGCAGCTCGCGGACGACGATGCCCCTGCGCCGGGCCTGCAGCTTCCACGGCTCCAGTCCTCCCGGATGCTCGTGGAAGGAGCACAGCACCTCGTCGCCCGCCGCCAGATCGAGGCCGTTGGCGATGAAGCTCATCCCTTCGGTGGTGTTGCGGGTGAGCGCGATCTCGCCGGGATCGGCATTGACGAACGCCGCCAGCCTGGCCCGCAGGTCGGCCTGCGCCGCAACGTGCCGCGCGTTCTCCCGCCCCGGATCGGTCGCGAGCCCCCGATAGCCGTCGACGAGTGCGTAGTACACCGGCCTCGGCATCGGACCGAGGCTGCCGCTGTTCATGTAGGCGAGCTCGTCCGAGGTGAAGAACTCGCCGCGCACCCGCGCCCAGAAATCGGCCTCGGGCTCTTCGTCGTTCTGGGCGGCCTCGATGGCGGCGATGGCGGCCCGCGACGCGCCGGGTGAGGCGGACCACCCGGCGGCGGCGGCGGAGCCGGCCGCGACCGCGCGGAGAAAGAGGCGGCGCGAGACGCCGGTCGGGGCTCCGGCCTCGCGGCTGTCACCCACCTCGTCGATCGGCATGGGAACTCCTTTTTCAGACGGGGCTTTGCCCCGCACCCCCGGCGTTCGCTTGCGGGGGCCCCTGCGCCCCGCGCCGCTCCCGCCGAGGCGCGCCGCGCGCGCCTTGAGGAGTCTGCACCGTTCTACGGCGCAGACTCCCCACTATGCGCCGAGCGGTCGCCGGGGTCAATCCCGCAGCATCAATCAGACGGGGCTGCGCCCCGGCCCCCGGGTGGCCGCCTGCAGGCTCGCGGCCGCCGCTTCGGGCTATGATGGCGCCGTGTCGGAGCGTCACGGCAGCGCACGGCCGATCGCCGCCTGGTGCCTGTACGACTGGGCCAACTCCGCGTTCACCACGCTGGTCGTCAGCTTCATCTACTCCGCGTACTTCAGCAACGCGTTCGGCGACGACCCGGGCCACGGCACGGCCCTCTGGTCGCGCGGCATCACGGTGAGCGCGCTGGCCATCGCCGCGCTGGCGCCCATCGCCGGCGCGCTGGCCGACCGGGGCGGCCGGCGCAGGTATCTGGTGCTCTGCTCGCTGCTCTGCGTTGCGGCCACGGCGGCGCTGACCTTCGTGACGCCCGGTCAACCGCATGCCGTCGTGACCGCGCTCGCCGTGTTCGTCGTCGCCAACGTGGCCTTCGAGATCGGCCTCGTCTTCTACAACGCGTTCCTGCCAGGCCTCGCCGAGCCGGCGCGCATCGGGCGCATCTCGGGCTACGCCTGGGGGCTCGGCTACGGCGGCGGGCTGGCGGCGCTCGTGGTGGCGCTCGTGGTCTTCGTGCCCGAGACGCCCCTGTTCGGCATCAGCACCGCGGAGGGCTTCAACCTGCGGGCCACGAACCTGCTCGTGGCCGGCTGGTTCCTGGTGTTCGCCCTGCCGGCGTTCTTCCGTCTCGAGGACGAATCGGTTCCGAGCGGGCGGCTCAGCGTCCGGCGTGCCTTCGCCGACCTGGCGGCCACGATGCGCCAACTGCGGCGGTACCGGCAGGTCGGGCTGTTCCTGCTGGCGCGGCTGTTCTACAACGACGGCCTCGTGACGATCTTCGCCTTCGGCGGCATCTACGCGGTCGGCACGTTCGGGTTCAGCTTCGCGGAGCTGGTCATGTTCGGCATCGTCATCAACGTCGGCGCCGGGCTGGGAGCGCTGGCCTTCGGGTTCGTCGACGACCGCATCGGCGGCAAGGCGACCGTGGGCCTCAGCGTGGCGGCGCTGGCGGCGGCCACCATCGTGGGTGCGCTGGCGCCGACGGCCGCCTGGTTCTGGGTGGCGGCCATCCTGGTCGGCATCTTCGCCGGGCCGAACCAGTCGGCCAGCCGCTCGCTGATGGCCCGCTTCGTGCCGCGCAGCCGCGAGTCGGAGTTCTTCGGCTTCTTCGCGTTCTCGGGCAAGGTGACATCGTTTCTGGGGCCGGCGCTGCTGGGCGTGCTGAGCGACATCTACAGCCAGCGCGTCGGCATCGCCAGCCTGCTGATCTTCTTCCTCCTCGGCGGCCTGTGCCTGTGGCGCGTGGACGAGCAGCAGGCCATCGCCGCCGCCCGCGCCGGCTAGGCGCCAGGCGTGGCGAGGCGCGCACAGCGCGCCTCGGCGGGAGCGGCGCGGGGCGAAGGGGTCCCCGCAAGCGGACGCCGGGGGTCCGGGGCGCAGCCCCGTCTGAAGGAAGCTGCATGGACTACCGGACGCTGTTCGACCTGACCGGGAAGGTGGCGCTGGTGACCGGGTCCACGCGCGGGATCGGCCGGGCCATCGCCGAGGCGCTGGCCGGCTTCGGGGCCCGGGTAGTGATCTCCAGCCGCAAGGCCGATGCCTGCCGCGACGTGGCGGGCGCCATCGTGCGCGCCGGCGGCGAGGCGCTGCCCGTGCCGTGCAACGTGTCGCACGGGGACCAGCTCGACGCCCTGGTCGCGCGCTGCCTGGACCACTGGGGGCGCGTGGACGTGCTCGTCTGCAACGCCGCGGCCAACCCCTACATGGGGCCCATGGCGGGCGCCTCGGACGCGGTCTACGACAAGGTCATGGACACGAACGTCAGGCACGTGCTGGGGCTCTGCAACCGGGTCATCCCGCAGATGGCCGAGCGGCGGGACGGCGCCGTCATCATCGTCTCGAGCATCGGCGGGCTCAAGGGGCATCGCACGCTGGGGCTGTACGCCCTGTCGAAGGCGGCCGAGATGCAGTTGGCGCGCAATCTGGCGGTCGAGTGGGGACACAGCAACGTGCGCGTCAACTGCATTGCGCCGGGTCTCGTGCGCACCGACTTCGCGCGGCCGCTGTGGGAGGATCCCGAGGCGCTGCGGGAGGCGCTCGACGCGTATCCGCTCGGGCGCATCGGCGAGCCGGCGGACATCGCGGGCGCGGCGGTGCTGCTGGCCTCGCGGGCCGGCGCGTTCGTCAGCGGGCAGGTGCTGGTGGTCGACGGGGGCGCAACGATTGCGATGGGGAGCCAGCGCCAGCAGTGATAGAGTTAGGAGGCAGGCGGTGCGTGCCTTGCGCTCAAGGGAGGAGCTCATGAAGGCCGTCAACAGCCAGTCGTTCCGCTTGGTCGTGGTTCTGGTCCTGAGCCTGGGTCTCGCGCCCGCGGCGCACGCCCAGGAAACCGAGTGGATGCAGGTCGACATCGTGAACGTCGTGCCCAACCGGCTGGACGACTACGTCGAGCTGCAGCTCGAGGAGGTGAATGACGCGCTGCAGCGGGCCGGCGTGCCGTGGCGCTCGGTGTGGCGCGTGGCCGAGTTCGGGAACAGCTACGAGCTGCAGCTCGTGACGCCGATGACCAGCCTGGCGCAGTACGACACGGGCGGTCCCATCGCGCGGGTCCTCGAGCCCGACCGGCGCCTGCGGCTCGTCGACCGCCTGCGGCGGATGACCGTGTCGCGGAAACGCTACGCCATCCGCTACCGCCCCGACGTCAGCGTCGAGGCGGACGAGGTGGGCGGGCTGTCGCTGGCGCGCGTCACCACCGTGGAGATCGCGCCCGGGCGCAACGCGGACTGGGAGCGGTTCATGACCTCCAGCCTGCCGGCGTTTTCCGGCGCGAACCTCGTCTTCGGCGTCTACGAGCGGGTGTTCGGTCCGGGCCCCGCGTCGTGGCTGATCGTCGAGAACTACTCGAGCTTCGCCCAACTGGAGCAGCCGTCGCTCCTGGTCAGGGCGTTCGGCGAGGATGCCGACGCGGCCAGCGCGCAAGTGGCCGGCGTGGTGACGTCCATCGAGCGCACGGTGCTGCGCTACGACGCCGAGCTCAGCTACTCGGCCATCCCGGTGAGCAGGCGGTAGCCGCCAGGGGTCTGCGCCGTAGAACGGTGCAGACTCCGCAAGGCGCGCACGGCGCGCCTCGGCCGGAGCGGCGCGGGGCGAAACACGAAGGGACTTCGATGCCGTACTCGTTCTATCAAATCCTCCACCTGTTCTCGGTGATCATGCTGGCCGGGATCACCTTCGCCGCCCTGGCGGCTCCCCGGCCGGAGAATCGCCGTACCGCCCTGATCTGGTCCGGCGTCGCCGCCGTGGTCGCGCTCGTGAGCGGGTTCGGGATGCTGGGGCTCGGCCGCTTCGGCTTCCCGGGGTGGGTGGTCGTCAAGATCGCGGCGTGGATCGCGCTGGCGGCGCTCACCGGCCTTGCCTTCCGGCGTCCCGGACAGGGGCAGGCTCTGGCGACCGTCGCCGTCGTGGCCGTGTTCCTTTCGGTCGTGGTGGTCGTGCTGAAGCCCTTCTGACGGTCGGCCTGCGGGCCGGCCCGCCCCCGTCCCGCGCGGCGCGGCTTTCTCCAGGGCCCCCTACAGCAGCGCCAGCCCCTTGGCCGCCAGCCCCTCCACGCGCCCGCCGAGCGCGGCGAAGCGCGCGTCGCGCGTCTGCCCGCGCCGGAAGCGGACGTGGATCTGCTCCAGCACCACGGCCAGCTTGAACACCCCGAAGATGTGATACCAGTGCGCGTGCTCGACGTCCAGGCCCGCGGACCGCGCGTAGCGCTCCACGAGCTCGGCGCGCGTGGGCAGCCCCTGCGCGCAGCCCGGCGCGGGGCTCAGGCCGTGCCAGGACGGGTCGTCGTCCGGGTCGTTCCAGCAGTTGAGCAGATACCCCAGGTCCATCAGCGGATCGCCGCGCGTGCACATGTCCCAGTCGAGCACGGCCACGGCGGTCGCCGGATCGGCCACGTCCACCAGGATGTTCTCGATCTGGTAGTCGTTGTGCACCAGCGTGGCCGCCTGCTGCGGCGGCAGGCCGGCGCGCAGCCAGGCGGCGATGCGGTCGAGCGCCGGCAGCTCGCGGCCGGTCGCCGCCCAGCGTGCGGTCCAGCCGGCGAGCTGCCGCGTCACGTAGCCGTCGGGCCGGCCCAGGTCGTCGAGACTGACGGCCTGCGGGTCGACGCGGTGCAGCGCGGCCAGGCCGTCCACCAGCATCTCGCCGAGGCGCCTGGCCAGGACCGGGTCGCCGGCGACGTCCGCGGGCAGCGCCCGGCGGATGACGAACCCGTGCCGGCGCTCCATCACGTGGAAGTCCGCGCCGATCACGGCCGCGTCGTCGCACAGCGCGTAGCTGGTCGGCGCCAGGGGGTAGCAGGTCCCGAGTCGCGCCAGCACGCGGTGCTCGCGCCGCATGTCGTGCGCGGTCGGCGCCACGGGTCCCAGCGGCGGCCTCCGCAACACGTACTCGCGGTCGCCGAACCGCACCAGGTACGTCAGGTTGGCATGGCCGCCGCCGAACTGGCCGATCGTCAGGGCTCCCGGGGTGGCCGGCAGGTGCGCGCGCAGCCAGGGCTCGAGCCGGCCCGCGTCCAGCCGCTCGTCGGGACGGGTGTCGATCAGCTCCGAGGCGCGCGGGGGATGTGCGGCCACGCCCTATAATAGGCGCCTTCAATCCGTGTCCACGGCGGGGTTGCCTTATGCGAACGGTGCAGGGTCTGAGCGGGCTCGAGGGGCTGGTCGGCAGCGAGCTGGGCACGAGCGGCTGGCTGCTGATCACGCAGGAGATGGTCGACACGTTCTCGGACGTGACCGGCGACCACCAGTGGATTCATCTCGACGCGGAGCGTGCCGCGCGGGAGCTGCCGGGCGGCCGGCCGATCGTGCAGGGGTTCTTCACCCTGTCGCTCGTGGTGCGGTTCCGCGACGAGATCCTGGACCTGCGGGGCGTGAAGCGTACCATCAACTACGGGCTGAACCGCGTGCGCTTCATCAGTCCGGTGGCGGTCGGGACGCGGGTGCGCGGCACCGAGACGCTCGTCGCGGCGGAGCGCGTGCAGCCCGATGCGCTGCGCCTGACCAGCGCGTGCGTCGTCACCGCCGAGGGCTCGGACAAGCCGGCCTGCGTCGCGGAGTTCGTCACGCTGGCTTACGAGTGAGTCGCGCCCTCGCGCTGCTTGCGCAGCTCGACTCGCGCCACCGTCCGGCGGTGCACCTCGTCCGGCCCGTCCAGCACGCGCAGCGTCCGGCTGTGGGCCCAGGCGCGGGCGAGGCCGAAGTCCTCGCACATGCCGGCGCCGCCGTGCACCTGGATGGCCCGGTCGATGACGCGCGACGCCATCGCGGGCGCCACCACCTTGATCATCGCGATCTCGGCGCGGGCGGTCTTGTTTCCCACGGTGTCCATCATGTGGGCCGCCTTGAGGGTCAGCAGCCGCGCCTGGTCGATCTCCATCCGCGAGTCCGCGACCGCCTCCATCACGACGCCCTGATCCGCCAGCGGCGTACCGAACGCCACGCGCGACTGCGCCCGGGCGCATAGCGCTTCGAGCGAGCGTTCCGCCAGGCCGATGACGCGCATGCAGTGATGGATGCGGCCGGGGCCCAGCCGGCCCTGGGCAATCTCGAAGCCGCGCCCCTCGCCGAGCAGGATGTTGTCGCGGGGGACCCGGACGTCCTCGAAGCGGAGCTCCCAGTGGCCGACCGGCGCGTCGTCGTAGCCGAATACGCTCAGGGGGCGCACGATGGTGATGCCGGGGGTGTCCTTCGGCACGAGGATCATGGACTGCTGCCGGTGCCGCTCCGCGTGCGGATCGGTCTTGCCCATGACGATGAAGATCTCGCAGCGGGCATTGCCGGCGCCGGTGGTCCACCACTTGCGGCCGTTGACGACGTACTCGTCGCCGTGGCGCTCGATACGGGCGCGGATGTTGGTCGCGTCGGACGACGCCACGTCCGGCTCGGTCATGGCGTAGGCCGAGCGGATGGCGCCGTCGAGCAGCGGCTCCAGCCAGCGGCGCTTCTGGGCGTCGGTGCCGTAGCGCACCAGCACCTCCATGTTGCCGGTGTCGGGCGGCGCGCAGTTGAACACCTCCGGCGCGATCGGCGAGCGGCCCATGATCTCGCACAGCGGCGCGTACTCGAGGTTCGTGAGGCCGCTGCCGGCGTCGCTCTCCGGCAGGAAGAGGTTCCAGAGGCCGGCCGCGCGGGCCTGGCGCTTCATCTCGTCCATGACCGGCGGGGAGGCCCACCGGTTCGGGCCGGCCGCGTGCTGATCGGCGTACGTCCGCTCGTTGGGATAGACGACCTCGTCCATGAACGCGAGCAGCCGTTGCCGGAGCTCGTTCACCCGCGGGCTGAACGCGAAGTCCATGCCGTCATCCGGCCGCCAGGTACGGAATCGTCTGCGGTCCCTCGGGCAGGACGCACAGGCGCGCCCCGGACCCGACCCGGTCGAGCTGCTCGCGCGCCGTCGACTCGACATCCTCGATGGGGGTGAGATGCGCGGCGCGCACGGCGTCGGGCGAGAGGCCGTCGGCCTTGAGGAACACCTGCGCGCGCTGCTGGATCTGCGCCTGGATCTGGACCTCCCACTGGTCGTGCCGGTTGTGGCCCGGCGCGCAGATCATCTCGAGCAGCGCCCCGGGCGAATCGCGCGCCGCGAGGATGGCGCCGTACTCGCCGTGCGACGGCAGACCGTCCGCGCACTCGGCCGCGCAGACGATGGAGCCGCCCGGCTTGACCACCTGCGCCGCCGCCGACAGCCCCTTGATGGTCTGGTACAGGTTCTGGTCGAGCGGATAGCCGCTGTTGGTCGTCACCACCACGTCGAACGGCGCGGCGAACGCCTGCATGGCGCTGTGCTTCACGCGCTCGGCCATCGCGCGGTGGACCGCGAAGATCTCGCCCGCCGCCACGCTCGTGATCTGTCGGTCGCGGTTGATGGCCACGTCGACGCTGAAGTGGACGCCCACGTGCGCGGCGATGCGGCGGATGGCCTCGTGGATCGGGTTGCCCTCGGTCACGCCCCAGGTGGCGCGCGGGCTGGCGATCATCTCCGCGTCGTGGAGCCGCATGGTCGTCTCGAAGCCGGCCAGTCCCGGGGCGACCAGCTTGGGACCGCCGCTGAAGCCGGCGAAGAAATGCGGCTCGACGAAGCCGGTGGTGATCCGCACGTCGGCGTCGACCAGGTGGCGGTTGAGCCAGACCGGCACGCGCGGCTCGACCTCGCCCAGGTAGGCGAGTCCCGCCTTGTCGAAGGCGCTGTGGTTGACCACGCGGTAGCGATCGACGATCGGCTCGCCGAGCATCTCGATCAGCTCGGCGCGATCGTTGGGGCGGTGCGTCCCCGTGGCGATCAGGATGACGATCCGCTCGTCGGGCACGTGCGCCAGCTCGCCGAGCAGCACGGGCAGCAGCGTGCGGCTCGGCATCGGCCGGGTGATGTCGCAGACCGAGATGGCGACGGTCTGTCCGCTGCCGACGAGCGATGCCAGCGGCGGTGCGCCCAGCGGCGCCCGCAGCGCCTGGCGGATGGCGGCGGCCTCGTCCGGCAGGCCGGCGATGTACGAGGGCTCGAGGACCGTGGTGCGGTCGTCGGGAAAGTCGGCCGACAGTCGGCCCCGGCCGTAGGCGAGCTGAACGTTCACGCCGGGATCATAGCGCGTCGCCCGCCGTCGCCCGCAGCGCCCCGGGTCGGCTTGGCCCGCGAATGCGGAACATTCGGGCTGGCGGGATCGACCGTCACCTCGCGACGCGCCGGACTGACCACCAGGTCCATGTCTTCC
>CAZMWA010000231.1:0-5374 GCA_964569405.1 uncultured Vicinamibacteraceae bacterium
GGGGTCGGCCGCCGGCGCAGCCTGCCCGGTTGCGGCCGCGTCGGGCGCCAGCGGCGGCGGCGCCGAGGCGCGATAGCCGGGCAGGCGGGCCAGCAGCAGCGCGGCGGTGACGCCGACGGCGGTCGCCGACGCGGTGGCGAACCACGTGGGCAGGAGGATGCCGGCAGCGTCGGACGAGCCGAGCGCCGCGCGGATGCCGATCATGCCGGTCGGCAGCAGGGCCAGTCCCGACGTGTTGATTGCCAGGAACAGCACCATGTGGTTCGTGGCCACCCCGCGCCGGCTGTTGTGCTTGTCGAGCTCCTCGATCGCCTTGATGCCGAAGGGGGTGGCCGCGTTGGCCAGTCCCATCATGTTGGCCGCGATGTTCATGAGCATGGCGCTCATGGCCGGGCTGTCCGGCGGCAGTCCCGGGAAGAGCAGGCGCATGACGGGGCTCACCAGCCGTGCCAGGCGGGCCATCAGCCCGGCGTCGGAGGCGACGCGCATGAGGCCGAGGAAGAAGGCCATCACCCCCACGAGGCCGATGGCGAGGTCGACCGCGCCGCGCGCCGAGGAGATGACCGCGTCGGTCAGGGCCCGCATCTCCCCGCTGAGCGCCGCGGCGAGAATCGAGGCCAGGGCGACGACGACGAAGATACCGTTCAGCATGTGCGCGCGCGCTGCTGTTCCATGGTAGCAGGACGCCGCCCCCGTGGGGTGCGGTGCGGAACCGCGCTATGCTGTAGCGGAACCTCTTTCATGTCTCATGGCCAGGAGATGCCGATGTTGAACGGAGCTGTGTCAGGGCGGACGTTCCCGATTGCCGCGGTCGTTGCCACCTTCGTGGCGGCGCTCGGCGCGCCGGCCGCGGCGCAGGAGGTCGAGCAGCGGCGCGACTGCCTGGACTGCGAGTCGTCGCGCATGCTGCCTGCCGAGCCGCAAGTATTTCACACCCAGGAGCAGAGCTTCCGGGTGGTGCCCATGCGGGGCCTCGTGCGCCCCTGGGCGCTGGCCTTCCTGCCGAGCGGCGACATGCTGATCACGGAGCACGACGGCCGGCTCCGCATCGTGCGCGACGGCGTACTCGACCCGGAGCCGCTCGCCGGCCTGCCGGAGGTGTTCACGCCGCGCCGCAAGGGGCTGATGGACGTCGCGCTGCATCCCCGTTTCCTGGAGAACCAGTTCGTCTACTTCACCTACCACAAGGCGAGTCCCAAGCACCGGCTCGCCGCCACGACGGTGCTTGCGCGCGGCAAGTTCGAGGGGCGGGGGGCGCTCGTGGAGGTGCGCGACCTGTTCGTGGCGGACGCCGACTACATGGGCGCGGCGCAGACGTCGCGCATCACCTTCGGGCCGGACGGCAAGCTGTACATGGTGGTCGGCCAGCCGGCGCGCTACGAGGTGGGCTCGTCCGACTACGCGCAGGACCCGTCCAACCACGCCGGCAAGATGCTGCGCCTGAACGACGACGGGAGCGTCCCCGACGACAACCCGTTCGTCGACACGCCGGGCCACCGGCCGGAGATCTACGCCCTGGGCATTCGCAACTCGAACGGGCTGGCATGGCACCCGGAGACCGGCGAGCTGTGGGAGACGGAGAACGGGCCGCAGGGGGGCGACGAGGTCAACGTCATCCGCGCCGGCGCCAACTACGGCTGGCCCGTCGTCTCGTACGGCCGGGCGTATTCGGGCGACCTGACCGGCACGCATTCCGGGCCGCAGCGGACCGCCCGCCAGATGGAAGGCGTCGAGGACCCCATCTTCTTCTGGAGCCCGTCGATCTCGCCGGCCGGACTGATGTTCTATACCGGCGACCGCTTCCCGAACTGGCAGGGCGACCTGTTCGTCGGCGCGCTGCGGGGCGCCGAGCTGCAACGCCTGATCTTCAACGATCGCGGCCTGCTGGTGCGCCAGCAGTCGCTGCTGCGCGAGCTCGGGCAGCGCATCCGGGAAGTTCGGCAGGGACCGGACGGCCTCATCTACGTGCTGACCGACGAGCAGGACGGAGCGCTGCTCCGCCTCGAGCCGGTTGAGCCGTAAGCTATCTGGCCGCGCTGGCCGCGACCGTGGCCGCGTTGCCCAGCGCGTCGGCGGCGCGGATGGCGAGCCGGTCGAGCTGGCCGCGGTCGACGTTCAGCCGGAAGCGCTCGACCCGGGAGTCGGCGATCCCGTCGAGGGGGTACAGCACCTCCCAGCGTGCGGTGTCGAGCGAGTACTCGACCCGGCGCACCGGGGAGTGCCCGTCGCTGACGACGAACGAGACGGCGAACCCGCCGGCCTGCGGGCGCGGGGCATCGACGTCGATGCGCGGCGGCGCGTTGTCCACCTCGAACGGCTTGCTCTCGACGAGGCCCTCGAGGCCCTGGCCGGGCGCGTTGGCGCCGGCGTCGGAGGCAACGAGGCGGACGACGTAGGTGCCGTCGGGGGCGGACGTCGTGTCCCACGTGTAGATCGAGCTCTCGATCCCGGTCCGCAACGGACGCCACGCCGTGTCCGCTGCAGTGCGGACCAGGAGATCGAAACGCAGCGGGTCGTCGTTCGGATCGCGCGCGGCCCAGACGAACGTGCGCAGCCCCCGACGGTGAACGCGGCGTCCCAGCGTCGTCTGCTGGGTGTCGCCCTGCGCACCGCTCCCGCCGCTGCCGGAACCCGCCTCGGGCGGGTCGTCGAGACCCGCGATGGGCGGATCGCCGCTCGCGAACGGCCGCTGGAAGGCCACGCCCGGGTCATGCACGGTCAGCGTCGTGATCTCCGGCCGCCGGTTCTGGGGCAGGTACGCCGCCGTGACCGAGAGCAGCGTCGGGGTGTCGGCGCCGCCGCGCAGCTCGGCCTTCCATTGCAGGTAGCGCGCCCTGGGGCTGGTGATGGCGGTGCCGTCCGCGTCGCGATACGCTGCCGACCAGCGGCTCCAGGCGTCGTTGGGCGTGGCGGTGTTGCCCGAGCGGGTGAACAGCCGCAGCGAGCTGTCGCCGGGCGTCAGCGCGTGCCAGCGCAGCGCCCCCCAGGTGGCGACCGTCCGGGCGTCGCGCACGTCCGACACGTACTCGCCCGCGGCGGCCTGGCCGGGCAGCAGTCGATAGACCTTGCCGGGGTTGGCCGTGGCGTAGTAGCTGGCGCCGCCGGCCGCGGCCGCGAAGCTGGTGACCTGCCGCGCGGGGGCCCGCGCGAGCAACCGGACGCGCGGCGGATCCTCGGCGACGTGGTAGATGCGGCCGCGCGGGCCGGTGCCGATCAGGAGGTCGCCGCGCGCGTCGATCGAGACGTCGTACGGCGTCTCCCGCGCGGACTCCCACACCGTGTCCCACGCGCCGTCGGCGCGAATCCGGTAGACGGCGCCCCGCCCGGACGAAGTCGACCCGGCGGACTGCGCCGGGCGGGCGGATGCCGCCGGGGTCCGCCCGGCATCGGCCGTGACGACCGCGGTGACCGTGGTGGACGTGGTCACGCGCGGGACGCCGGGGGAGTTCGAGGGCGCTGGCGCCGGCGGGGCGCCGCGCGGCGCCGACTCGCCGACGGCGACGGCGTAGAGCGTGCCGTCACCCCCGACGCGGAGCGCCCGAATCTCCGGATACGGCGAGTCGAGGACGACGAAGCCGCGCCCGTCGCCGCCGATTCGCAGCACCTGTCCCGGCGTGCCGGTGCCGGCCAGCAGGTTGCCCTCGGCGTCGTGGGCCAGGGCGAGCACGTGCGACGCGTCCGCCTCGTAGAACAGGCTCGCCGCGCCGTCCGGGGGCAGGCGGTAGATGCGGCCCTCGTCGCCGGTGGCCACGAAGCGGTTGCCCGCCGCGTCGGCCGCGAGCGCCCAGATGTACCGGTCGTCAGGGTCGAAGATGCGCTCCGAACGGCCGCTGCCGATCCGGAACAACGCGCCGTCGGGAGAGGTGCCGACCAGTGCTTCGTCCGCGCCAACGGGGTGGACGGCGTGGACGTTCTGCTCCGCGGCCTCGAAGACCGTCGACGCGCTGCCGTCCGCCGCCAGGCGCAACACCCGGCCGTCGCCGCCGGCGCCGATCCAGAGCGCGCCGCCCGCCGGCGCGAGCGACCACAGGAAGGGGGCGGTCGCCTCGTGGAGCAGCTCTGTGTCGCGCGCCAGGGTCAGCCGCCCGTCCGCGTCGATCGATACCCTGTCGGCCTCGCCGGCGAGGAACTCCACCTGCGTCGAGACCCGCCAGAATACGGGGGACGAGGCGTGGAGCACGACGACCGGCAGGCAGGCCGCGGCCGCGACGGCTGCGCGGCGGAGGCGGGTTCGCCAGCGCGGCGGCGGGCTCGTCATCCTGCCTCGATGTCCACCGCGAGCGTGCGGGAGCCGGACACCGCATGGTCCGTGCGGATCTCCCATTCGCCGAGCGTGGCCTGGGAGAGCCGCCGCAGCCCGCTGCCGCTGCGGTCGCCCTCGAGCACGGCCAGCACCGAAGGCGGTAGCGCCGGCAGCGCCGTGCCCCGGACGATCGCGCCCGGCCGGGAGCTGAGCAGCTTCACGTAGAGGCGGTTGTTGCGCCGGGTCGCGTTGAGGTTGCGGATGATCTGCTCGACCGTGGCGGCCGCCTGCGTCGATCGCGACTCGCGCAGCTCCCGCGCGTTCAGTTGCGGCGCATCCGACACCAGCAACTGCAGCCGCCCGGCCGCGTGGCGGGGAATGTCGACCGTGACGGTCTCGACCAGCTCGGCCCCGCCGTAGCCGCGCGCGAGCACGTGCAGTCGCACCGCATCGCCCGGGCGGACGCGGGGGGCATCCAGCCAGACGCGCTCGATGGTCGCCGTGCGCGGCCTCTCCGCCGACGTGATCTCGATGTCGATGCCGTCGATCCCGAGCGGCGCTACGCGGTTGTTCAGCAAGGTCGTCAACGGGTTGGCGATCGCCCCGGCCGCGCCGAACAGGGCGGTGTCTCCGCTGTAGATGTCCTCGAACGCAACGTCGGCGTGGCCGCGGACGCGCGTCGTGCTGCTGAGGGCATACGTCGACGCCCCGCGCTCGCGGGTCCACGACAGGAACGTGCTGAGCACGCCGGTGTAGGTGAGCAGCGGCGTGAACAGCCGATCCTCGACGACCTCGAAAGTGAACTCGCGCGTCAGCCCGCGCGCCGGCTCCTGCAACCGGACGCGGACGGGGACCATGGGGGGGCCCGGTCCGAGCACGCCGAAGATGCCCGTCGAGCGGTCCTGATCCAGGGTGCCGACGACCTCCCCGATGGCCGCGATCTTCGACGAGAGGGCGAGGCTCGGCAGCAGCGTGGTCACGGACGCCCGGGTCATCGGGAAGCGAATCGGCCCGAGGTTGTAGAACGGGTGGCCGAAGGCGTAGACGCGGCCGTCATCCACGAGCGTGACGGTGCCGGTGCCGGCCATGGTCAGGTCGCCGCGCACGAGCGTGGCGCCGATCGGATCGCCC
>CAZMWA010000232.1:0-7197 GCA_964569405.1 uncultured Vicinamibacteraceae bacterium
CCACTACCGTCGTGGGCCTCTTCGTCGGCGGCGTCGGCTTCGCCGTGCAGCAGGCGAAGCAGCGCTGGCACAACGAGGCGCTCAACGACCTCGAGTTCCTGAGCGGGCTCATCGGCGAACGAACGTCCACGCACGAACAAGGAGGGCCGGATGACAGGCAGGAGACGGCGGCGGAGACTCGGCGCAGCGCTTCATGACGACAGCGACCCGCTCGGCGCCATCGCGAACCTGTTCGACGTGGCCATGGTCTTCGCCGTGGCGCTCATGGTGGCCATGGTCAGCCGCTGGCAGTTGACGGAGTTCCTCACGCAGGAGGACTTCACGATGGTCAAGAATCCCGGCACGGCGGAGATGGAGATCATCACGCAGGCGGGCGGCGAGATCACCCGCTATCAGGCCGAGGACGTGAGCGACGACGCGGGCCGCCGCGGCCGCCGGGTCGGCATCGCCTACCAGCTCGACAGCGGGGAGATCATCTACGTGCCGGAAGCGCCCTGATCGCCTGCCGCCCGCGGCCGCCGGCCGTCACGCCGACAGACCGGCCCCTGGCACTGCCAGCAGCCAGGCGCACACCCGTGACGACCGTGATCCTCATGGCCCGCCGTTGAAAGTCGCTGCGGGAAACCAGGCGACGCTCATCCCGAAACGACGCCCGAAGGGAAAGCCCCACCCGCCGCTCCCGATGACCTTCAAGCCGCGCACCGCCATCACCGCGACAGCGGCCTCGACCCGAACGAGCGGTACGGGAATGTTTCTCCAGTACTCGGGCAGCAGATCGTCGACCGGCACCTCCTGACCCACCCGCCAGGTACGACCACCGACGAGCACCTCGTCGATGCGCACGGTGCCCTGGTACCACGCGGCGCCAAGGTCGACGTGCATGCCCGCCTGCACCCGATCAGCGGCGAACGGCGAGCCGAATGGACGGAACCAGTTGACGTTCAACCCTTGCAGCCACGCCGTCGGGCGCGACCGGGCGCATGCGCCCTCGCCGCAGATATGCGCCTCCTGCCACCGCTGACGCAGGAACGACACCCCCCAGTGACCGGACCGCATGCGTCCCCTTGCGAAGCCGAACGTGAAATCGGATCCCGTAATGTCGAGCGCGTCGAGCCGGAACACGTCCTCGACGAGACCGACCGAGCGCCAGCGGGGCGTAAGGGAGGTCTGAATCCCCCATACGGTCTCGTCGAAGTCCTCGAGGAACTGTGCGTGCGCCGGCGCGCCGTGCACCACGAGCAGGACCGTCACCACGGCAACACCTGGCAAAGCATGACGCAAGGTCGGACCCCTTTCTGACCGTCGAAGCAGGCGGGAGCGGATCGAAGGCCTCCGACCCGGAACAACCGTCAGGAGCCATGCCGCCCAACCAACCCTCGCGGGCCAGGCCCGGGCGGGCGCCTGCCCCGTTGCGCGTTCCGCGGAACCGGCCCTCGTCGATCGTCAGTCCGATGGCTCGATGCGCAGCAGCGCACCGTCGTCGGGGTGGTCCGTCAGCAGGTACAGGAACCCGTCGGGGCCCTGCCGCACCTCGCGGATGCGCTGGCGGAGCTCCCGCAGCATCGATTCGCGCCGCAGCTCCTCCAGGTGGTCGTTGAGCACGATGCGCTGCAGGTGACCGGTGCCCGGGATGCCGCCCTCCTGCAGGGAGCCCACGAAGACGTTGCCCTGCCAGGCCGGGAACCGGTCGCCGGTGTAGACGGCCAGCCCGGCGGCCGCGATGGCGGGCAGCCAGACCACGACCGGCGACTCGTAGCCGTCGCGCGTCGGATGCTGCGAGACCCGCGCGCCCGGATAGAGGCGCCCGAAGCTCATCAGCGGCCAGCCGTAGTTGCGCCCCGGCAGGAGAACGTTCAGCTCGTCGCCGCCGTTGGGGCCGTTCTCGTGCTGCCAGATGTCCCCGGTCCCGGGGTGCAGCATGAGCCCGAGCGTGTTGCGGTGTCCGATGGTGTAGATCTCCGGCCGGTGCCCCGGCGTGTCGACGAACGGGTTGTCGTCGGGCACCGACCCGTCGTCGTTGAGGCGCAGCACCTTGCCGCGCAGGCTGGCCGGGTCCTGCGGGGCGTCGAGCAGGTCGCCGGCGAGGGAACGGATGCGGCCGCCGGTGGACATGTAGACCTTGCCGTCGCGGCCGAACGCGACGCGTCCGTTGAGCCCCGAGTTGGTATGGAACGGCGTGGTCACGACCAGATCCTCGACGTCGCGGAGGGCGTGCCCGTCCAGCCGCCCCCGCGCTAGCGCCGGCGAGCCGCGGCCGTCGTCGTGCCCCCTGGTGTAGGTGAGATAGACCAGCCCGTTGTCGGCGAACCCGGGGTGGACGGCCACGTCCATCAGGCCGCCGTTGCCGTCCGTGCGCACTGCCGGCACCCCGGCGACGGGCCGCGGGTCGAGCTCGCCGTCGCGGACGACGCGCAGGCGGCCGTCGCGCTCGGTGACCAGCATGCCGCCGTCCGGCATGAACGCGATCGCCCACGGGTGCGACAACCCGCCGACCACGACGCTGACCCGGATCTTGTGCTGCTCGGCGGTGTCGAGCACCCAGGGACCGTCGCCCAGCGGCGGCACCGGCACGCCGATGGGCTCGTCCTCCTGCGCGTAGCCGGTCGCGAGCAGGCAGAACGACAGGGTCGCCGCCAGGAACACCAACCGTCCGACTTTCGTGCCATGCATGGTTGCCTCCCGCAGGTGCCGCGCATCATTCTAGCCCGGGCCGTTCGGTAGGCGGCCGGTCGCCCGGGCCGGGGAGCGCCGCCTTGCGTCCGCCTGCGAGCTCGCCGGCCAGCAGCCCCGCCGGATCCGGGTAGGCGTAGACCACCGCCGCCTGGTTCTGCGCCAATCCCCCGGTATCGGCGGTCGGCCCGTAGTTGCTGTGCAGGTCACGGTCGAGCATGCGCAGCATCGCCATCTGCTGGCCGCGGTGGTGCGCCGTGTGCGCGATACGCCGGACAACGACCCAGGCCCGCAGCCTGGTCGTATCGAAGAAGCGCGTCTCGCCCTCCCACCAGGAGTCGGGCCGGGCCCGCAGCGCGTCCAGCCGCTCGGCGGAGCTCGCCGCATAGCGCTCGATGAATTCGAGCCTGCGCTCGACCTCCGGAAGCGCGGGCACACCCACCTCGATACCCAGCATCGAGCGAAACCACAGGTCCTCGCTGACGCACTGGTGCACCATCTGCTCGTGCACGCTGCGGCCCCGGCGGTCCGTGGCATGCGGACGCACCGGAAGGTCCTCGTCACGAAACATGCTCCAGACGCTCAGCACCTTGACGCGCTCCGTCTCGTACGTCTCGACCAGGAATCCGTAGCGCACGTCAGGTCGTCTCCCAGGGGTTGTTGGCGAAGACGGCGAACTCGGGCCACAGCGCGCGCGGGTGCATGCCGAGCACCGCCATGACGGCCTCGGCGATGTCGACCGCATAAAGCTTGTTGGGGTTGTTGCGACCGGTCCGGCCCATCCAGTCCGTCTGCACCTCCGACGGGCAGACGCAGGTGACGTGCACGCCGTGCGGGCGCAGCTCGGCCTGCCAGCACTGGCTGATGCCGCGCACGGCCCACTTGCTGCCGGCGTAGGCGGTGCCCGCCCGCGCGCCCTTCATGCCGGAGGTCGACGCGATGTTGAAGATGTAGCCGCGCCGCTGCGCCTTGAGCAGCGGCGCGACGCGGTTCGTCAGGTCGACCAGCCCGAAGACGTTGGTGTCGAACAGCGCCCGCATCCTGGCCATGTCGATCTCGCCGACTTCCGCCGGATAGCCGAACGCGGCGTTGTTGACGAGCACGTCGATGCCCCCCATCCGCTCGAGGCAGGCATCGACGGTGCGCTGGTTGTCGGCGGGCAGCGACACGTCGGCGCGCAGGCCGTGGGCGCCGCCGCGGGCGGCCACCTGCGCGATGCGCTGCGCGTCGCGGCCGGTGAAGACGACCTCGTGCCCCCGGTCGCGGGCGAGGCCGACGAGCGCGGCGCCGATCCCCTGGCTGCCGCCGGTGACGAGAAAACGCAGTCCGTCCATTCGTTCAGGCTCCTTCGCAACCAGCGGCCGACGGCCCGGCGCCGGCGGGGCGTTCCGGGCCGGCCGGGCGCCATGCTATCTTGTTTGGTTGATGTCGACCAGAACCACCCATCAGTTTCAGACCGAGGCCCGGCAACTGCTCGATCTGATGATCCACTCCTTGTACTCGAACAAGGAGATCTTCCTGCGCGAGCTGATCTCGAACGCCTCGGACGCCTGCGACAAGCTGCGCTTCGAGGCCCTCACCGACGCCGCCCTGCTCGACGACGACCCGGAGCTGGCGCTCCGCATCGACTTCGACGCCGGGGCCCGCACCATCACGGTCGCCGACAACGGCGTCGGGATGTCGCACGACGAGGTGGTCGCCAACATCGGGACCATCGCCAAGTCGGGCACGCGCGAGTTCGTCGCGCAGCTCACCGGCGACCAGGCGCAGGACGCCCGGCTCATCGGCCAGTTCGGCGTGGGCTTCTACTCGTCGTTCATCGTGGCCGACCGCGTCACCCTGACCACGCGGCGGGCCGGGCTGGCGGCCGACGACGCGGTCCGTTGGGAGAGTGGGGGCGAGGGCGAGTACTCCATCGAGCCGGCTTCGAAGCCGGCGCGCGGCACCGAGGTCACGCTGCACCTGCGCAGCGGCGAGGACGAGCTGCTGTCGGGGACGCGCCTCCGCGCCATCCTGCGCAAGTACTCGGACCACATCACGCTCCCCATCCTGATGAAGAAGGAGGAGGTGCCCGGCAAGCAGATGGACACCGGGGACGTCGAGACCACCGAGCAGGTGAACCAGGCGTCCGCCCTCTGGTCGCGGCCCAGGTCGGAGATCACCAGCGGGCAGTACGACGAGTTCTACAAGCACGTCGCGCACGACTTCGAGCCGCCGCTCGCGCACGTGCACGCGCGGGTCGAGGGACGCCAGGAGTACACGGTGCTGCTCTACGTGCCGCGCCGGGCGCCGTTCGACATCTGGGACCGCGAGCGGCGCCACGGCGTCAAGCTCTACGTCCGGCGCGTGTTCATCATGGACGGCGCGAAGGAGCTGATGCCGGGCTACCTGCGCTTCGTCCGGGGCCTGATCGACTCGAACGACCTGCCGCTCAACATCTCGCGCGAGATCCTCCAGGAGTCGCGCGACGTGGAGGCCATTCGCAACGCGGCGGTCAAGCGCGTCCTGGGGCTGCTCGAGGACCTGGCGGAGAAGCAGCCGGACAAGTACGCCGACTTCTGGCGCGAGTTCGGCCGCGTCGTCAAGGAAGGCGTCGGCGAGGACCAGGCCAACCGGGAGCGGATCGGCGGGCTGCTCCGCTTCGCGTCGACGCACCGCAACACGGGCGACCAGACGGTCTCGCTCGCCGACTACGCCGCGCGCATGAAGGACGGGCAGGAGAAGATCTACTACGTCACCGCCGACAGCTTCGCGGCCGCGCAGCACAGCCCCCATCTGGAGGTCTTCCGCGAGAAGGGCATCGAGGTCCTGCTCCTGCACGATCGCGTCGACGAGTGGGTGGTCGCGCACCTCGACGCGTTCGACGGCAAGTCGCTGCAGTCCGTCGCGCAGGGCGACCTCGACCTCGGCCGGCTCGTCGGCAGCGAGGCCGATGCCAATCAGCAGAAGGAAACCGAGGACGAGCTGAAGCCGGTCGTCGAGCGGGTGCGGAAGGCGCTCGGCTCGAAGGCGTCCGACGTGCGGGTCACGCACCGGCTCACCGAGTCGCCCGCCTGCCTCGTATCCGCCGAGGACGGCATGAGCGCCAACCTGCAGCGCGTCCTGCGGGCCACCGGCCAGGCGGTGCCGGACGTGCCGCTCGTGCTCGAGCTCAACCCGACCCACCCGATCGTCACCCGCCTGAGGGACGAGACGGACGAGGCGCGCTTCAAGGACTGGAGCCACATCCTGTTCGATCAGGCGATGCTGGCCGAGGGCGGCCAGCTCGGGGATCCGGCCGGCTTCGTCAAGCGGCTCAACGAGCTGATGCTGGCGCTGGCGGGAGCGCCGAAGTCGCGGATCTGGACGCCGGGCGGGGAGTAGTCAGGCGCCGCCCTCGCGGATGCGGGCTATCTTGCGGTCGCGGTCCGTGGCGAAGCGCCCCAGGTCGCGGCGGTGGTTCGCGTCGAGCTCCTGGCGCGCCGCGGGCTCCAGCGTGGCGGCCAGCGCCGACTCGTGGAGGATCCGGCTCTCGGCGACCTGCGCCTCGTAGGCGCGCCGCACCTCGGCAATCGCCTCGCGTTGCGCCTCGGTCGGCGCGACCGTCTCGACGCCGGCCGCCTCGTCCTGCCGTCTGAGCTTCTCCATCGCCAGCTCGTAGGCGCTCCTGGGTGCTCCGTCTGCCACAGTCGACTCCTGACCAGAGCGCGATGATACCTTGTCCGCGCGATCCGTATTGACTACATTGGCCGCGAAAGGTACAGGCCGGCGAAGAAGTCGTCATCACCGAGCATGGCCGCCCCGTTGCGCGCCTGCTGCCGCTGGCGAGCCCCGAGTCCGTTCCCGAGCACCTGAGGGATCTCGAAGCGCAAGGCCTGCTGAAGCGTGGGCGGCAGCCGCTGCCGGCGGACTTCTGGGACCTGCCGCGACCCACGGACCCGGCGGGCAGCGTACGCGCGGCGGTCGCGCACGAGCGTGAGGGGAGCTGGTGAGATTCTGGGATACCTCGGCCGAACAGGCGACCTCCGCTATCCCATCGGGCCGTTCGTGGCCCCGGAAACGATCGCGCCGGCGCAGGTGCAAGCCTGGATCGACGACCTCGCGGCCCTGCCGGCCGACCTGCGGCGCGCGGTCGCGCCGCTCGACGACGCCCGGCTCGACACGCCCTATCGCCCCGGCGGCTGGACGGTGCGGCAGGTCGTCCATCACCTGCCCGACAGCCACATGAACAGCCTCGTCCGGTTCAAGTGGGCGCTCACCGAGGACAGGCCCCTCATCAAGGCCTACGACGAGAACGGCTGGGCGGCGCTGCCGGACTGCCGCGGCCCGATCGGCCATTCGCTCGACCTGCTCGCCGCCCTGCACGCACGCTGGGTCGACCTGCTGCGGAGCCTGAGCCGGGCGCAACTGCAACGCGAGTTCGTGCACCCGGAATCAGGCGCCGCCACGCTGGCGGTCACCGTGGGCAGCTACGCCTGGCACGGCCGGCACCATCTCGCCCACATCGAACAGGCGCTGGAACGCGGGAACCGGGCCTGATCGCCGCCC
>CAZMWA010000233.1:0-21755 GCA_964569405.1 uncultured Vicinamibacteraceae bacterium
GTGCGGACGCTACCATTCACGTTCCTGCGACGGCACGTGGCGCTGGTGGAGCACGCGCCGTTCATCTTCCACGCCTCGATGGCCGAGAACATCCGTTACGCGCGGCCGGAGGCGAGCGACGGCGAGGTGGAGGCGGCGGCCCGCGCGGCCGGCATCCACGACTTCATCGCCGGACTCCCGGAGGGCTACGGGACCGTCGTGGGCGAGCGGGGGGCGGCGCTGTCGGCGGGGGAACGGCAGCGCGTCGGCATCGCCCGTGCGCTGCTCGCCGATCCCGCCGTGCTGGTGCTCGACGAGGCGACGGCGTCGCTGGATCCGGTCGCGGAGGGGCGTGTCATCGACGGCTACGAGGCGCTCATGCGGGAGCGGACGACGCTGCTCATCACGCACCGCCTCGGGCTCGCCCGCCGGGCGGACCGCGTGGTGGCGCTCGACGGAGCGCGCGTCGCCGAGATCGGGTCTCCGGACGAACTCCTGGAGCGGCGCGGGGTTTTCGCGCGGCTGTTCGCGTCGCAGTCGCGTACCACGGATCAGCGGGAACCCGAACACTCGGCGGCGGGGGTCGGTTCGGCGGGGGAGAGCGCGTCGGCCGCGGAGCGGGAACAGACATCGCACGCGCGGGAAGCCGCGCCGGCCCGGTAGCGGGATGCGACCATTCGTCGTCGGCGTCATCGACAGCGGCATCCATCCCGACCATCCGCACATCGGCGCGATCGCGGCCGGGGGCGCCGGCTTCGACCGTGACGGGCGCGCCCACGACGACATCGTCGACCGGTTGGGCCACGGTACGGCTGTCGCTGCCGCCATCCAGGATCTAGCGCCCGCGGTTCACGTCTGTCCGCTCAAGGTCTTCGACCGCACCCTCGACACGTCGGTCGAGGCGCTCGTGGCGGCCATCGACCGGGCCGTCGCGAACGGTTTGCCGATGGTGAACCTCAGCCTCGGCACGCGTGATCCATCCAGCGCCGATACGCTGGCGGAGGCCGTCGGACGCGCCCGACGAAACGGCACGCTGGTCCTGGCGGCCGGCTCCCACCGCGGTTTCGACTGGCTGCCCGGCACGCTGGGGCTCGATGGCGTGATCCGCGTCGAGCTCGACTGGACCTGCGCCCGCGGCGCCCACACGGTGACGGGTCCGCCCGAGGCGCCGGTGTTCCGCACCTGCGGCTACCCGCGTCCGATTCCGGGCGTCGATCCCGAGCGGAACCTCAAGGGGCTGAGCTTCGCCGTGGCCAACGTCACCGGAATCGCGGCGCGGACGATGCTGGATGCCGGTTTGCGCGACCGTCAGGCGCTCGTGACCGAGATGCGGCGGCGCGCCCGGTAGCCACAGTGCGACGCAGTGTCGACGGTCGTTCTTGTACCGCGAGGTGCTCGGTCCCGCGTGCTACAGTGAAGGGTCGGGCGTCGTCGAGGTCGGCAGGAGCGTTGCGCCAGGCGGACACTGGGTCCGCGGCCGGAATCGCCCGACTATCCGCTGTTGAATCTGCGATGAATCGGACGGAAGGTGTGCCGCCCTGGCCTGGGACACCGAACGGCCGGCAGCTTCCGCTACGTCCCGTCCGATTCGCAAGGAGAACGCCATGAAGCCATCGACTCGTTGTCTGGTTGTGGTCGCCATGGTGATCTGGTGGTTGACGGCCTGGACGTCGCCGGCGCCGGCGCAGCAGGCCACGACGCTCTCCTACGGTTCGGCCGCCTCGGTGGGAATGGACGCCGGGCTGCTCGACGAGGCCGTCCAGCTCTATCGGGACGCCGTCGAACGGGACGAGCTGAAGGGCGCCGTGCTCATGGTCGCGCGCCGGGGCGTCATCGTCTTGCACGAGGCGGTCGGCTGGCGGCACGAAGCGTACGAGCTTCCGATGGAGAACGACACGCTGTTCCGGATGGCCTCGAACACGAAGCCGGTCATCGGTACGGCGGTCCTGATCCTGCAGGAGGAGGGCCGGCTCTCGCTCGATGATCGCGCGGCGCTGCACCTGAAGTCGTTCGACAATTCTCGCTCGCGCGACATCACCATCCGGCAGTTGCTCAGCCATTCCTCCGGGTTGCGGATCGGTCCGATCTTCTACCCGTTCGAGGGCGATGAGACGCCCGCCCTGATCGGTGCGGTCGCGAAGTTCGGGGCCGAGGGTCCCGCCGTGGAGCCGGGCACCTCGCACAGCTACAACAACGCCGGCTACAACACCGTCGGCGCCATTGTCGAGGTCGCCTCGGGGATGCCGCTCGAGGACTTTCTGCGCACCAGAATCTACGAGCCGCTCGGCATGACCGACACGCTGAATCACGAGGACGAGACCAAGCTGAGCCGGATGGCCACCGTCTACCGCGGGCGGCTCCGGGATGGCGGTCGAGTCGAGTTCCGACAGGGTTTCACGCCGGGCGACCCGCCGGACTTTCCGGTGATCCGCGCCTCGGGCGGGATGATCTCGACCGCGCCCGACTATGCGCGCTTCCTGCAGATGTACCTGAACCGCGGGCGCTACGCCGACGCGCAGATCCTCTCGGAGGACTCGGTGGCGGCCGGGACGCGGGGCGAGATCGCCAGCGGGACGAACACCCGGTACGGGCTCGGTTGGCAGATCATCGGTGACGGCGCGTACTCGCACGCCGGATCCGACGGGACAATGGGCTGGGTCGATCCGTCGCGCGAGATCATCGGCATGGTGTTCACGCAGAGCCCCGGGGGCATCAACCCGCGCCGCGAGTTCCAGGACTTGGTGAACCGCGCCGCCGACCGCGGCGCCGCCAATCAGTAGCCGTCCCGCCCGGATGTCATACTCGGGTCGTGCGGAAGTTCAACACGGAAGGGCCTGTCGTCGCGCGGGATCACTACTGCATCCCGCCGCTGGAGCGATTGAACCTGCCGTCGATCCTGGAGTTGATCGGCGACAAGCGCTACTTCGTGCTGCATGCGCCCCGCCAGACCGGCAAGACGTCCGCCCTGCTCGCCCTGCGTGACCTGCTGAACCGCGGCGGCGCGGGTGACTTCCGCTGCGTGTACGTGAACGTCGAGGCCGCCCAGGCCGTACGCGAAGACGTGCGGCGCGCCATGCAGGTCATCCTCGGCGAGTTGGCGTCGCGGGCCCGGTCCGCGGGCGACGAGTTCCTGTACGACGCCTGGCCCGACATACTGGCGACCTTCGGCGACGGCGCGCTCGCAGAGGCCCTGACCCGCTGGTGCGAGAACACCGCGGCGCCCGTCGTGCTGCTGATCGACGAGATCGACACCCTGATCGGCGACACCCTGATCGCCGTGCTGCGGCAGTTGCGGGCGCGCTACGATCGGCGCCCGGAGAGCTTCCCGCAGAGCGTCGTGCTGTGCGGCGTGCGCGACGTGCGCGACTACCGGATTCAATCGCGCGCCGAGAACGCGGCGGTCGCCGGCGGCAGCGCGTTCAACGTCAGGGCCGAACCGCTGCGCCTCGGCGACTTCACCGAGGCCGAGGTGCGCGCCCTGCTGGACCAGCACACCCGCGAGACGGGTCAGCCATTCACGCCGGAGGCCCTGGAGACGGTCTGTCGGCAGACCCGGGGGCAGCCGTGGCTGGTGAACGCGCTCTGCCGCCGCGTCTGCTTCGACGAGCCGGCGGGCCGTGACCGTTCGCGAGCCATCACTGCTGACGACGTCCTCGGCGCCCAGGAGCACCTCATCCTCAGCCGGCAGGTGCACCTCGATCAGCTCGCCGACAAGCTGAGGGAGGATCGCGTGCGCCGCGTGGTCGAGCCGCTGCTGAGCGGCGCGAGCGAGGACGAGTCATCCACCCGTGACCTGGAGTACGTCCGCGACCTGGGCTTGATCGCACGCGACGATCCGCCGCGAATCGCCAACCCCATCTACGCCGAGATCGTGCCGCGTGAGCTCACCTACGCCGTCCAGGCGAAGCTGATTCAGGACATTGCCTGGTACGTCGACGACGAGGGCGGCCTCGACGTCGACAAGCTGCTCGGCGCTTTCCAGGCGTTCTTCCGCGAGCACTCGGAGCACTGGCTGGGCCGTTTCGACTACGCCGAGGCCGGCCCGCAGCTCATTCTGCAGGCGTTCCTGCAGCGCTTGGTGAACGGCGGGGGTCGAATCGAGCGGGAGTACGGCCTCGGCCGCGGGCGCACCGACCTGCTCATCGTCTGGCCCCGCGGCGGCGCGACGGCGCCGGACACCGCGACCGACAGATTCGTCATCGAGTGCAAGGTGGCGCACAAGGGCCTCGAGCGGACGATTGCGGAAGGTAAGGAGCAGACGGCGGCCTACATGGACCGCTGCGCGGCGCGTACCGGCCATCTGGTCGTGTTCGACCGCCGGGCGGACCGGTCGTGGGAGGAGAAGATCTTCCGCCGGGACGCGGACCGGGACGGCCGGCCCATCACCGTCTGGGGGACGTGAAGATGTCCAGCGGCAGCAGCGCCGTCACCCCCACGTTCGGCGCGTCGACGAGCTGCCCGATCCGCAGGTCCACCGCGACGCTGGCGACGACGTAGGCCTGCTCCGGCGTCAGGCCGTAGGTCTCGGTCATGTAGTCGATCATCTCCAGCAGCGCGTTGCGGGCGGCCAGGGACACGTCCTTGGACAGGTTGCGGAGGGCGCCGATGCGCTCGGAGGCGCCCAGGTAGCGCATGTCGGGAGGCACCTCGCCTGCCGCCTTGAGCGGAAACCCGGTGGTCGCGTAGAAGCGGCGCGACGGAATGTCGAGCACGCGGACCGGACCCTCGAAGTGCGGTCCGCGCCGCAGCTCCGGGCCGTCCTTGATGAGCCGGGTGGTCAGCGTGAAGTCGGCGTCCATCTCGATGGCGGTGCCGGAGACCTCGCCGTCGCCCTGCGCGAAGTGCGGGTCGCCGATGGCGAGGCCGCAGCCCTCGACGTAGCACGGCAGGTACAGCGTCACCCCCACCTGCAGATAGCGGATGTCGAGGTTGCCGCCGTGCTCGCGGGGCGGGAGCGTGCGCAGGCACTCGGCGGCGTGCGAGCCGCCGGGACCGCAGATGGCCGCCGGGGACGCGTGCAGCGGGTGCGGCGCGAACCCGGCGCCGCCGACCGCCCGCAATTCCGCCTCGCGCGACAGCATGGCCGCGAGCTCGTCCGGGCCCGGCAGCACGGTGACGATGCCCGGAAAGCTGGTGTTGGGCACGCGCACGCCCGGCAGATCGTCGCTCACGGCCGCGGTCCGGTCCAGACGCCACAGCGCGCGGAACGACCCGCTGATGTGGTCGGAGACGAACCCGATCGGGCTGACCGAGGTGTAGCCGAAGGGTCCCGGCGCGATGTCGAGCAGCGTGACCGCCAGCACGTCGCCCCGGCGGGCCCCCTCGATGTGGACCGGTCCGGTCAGCGGATGGACCGTCGCGATCTGCGCGGCGCCGGCGCGCGGGTCGTCGTAGGTGCTGGCCGGGTCGAGATCGAAGTCGCTCGCGTTGCGGGCCCGGAACACGATGGTCTGACCCGGCTCGGCCCGGGCCGCCATCGGAATCGCGGGATGCAGCCGGTTGATGCAGTGCGGGTCCTCGCCGCAATGACGCCCGGTGCCGCCCAGCACGAGGATCTCGTCCTGGGCGGCTGCGGCTGCCGCCGAGAGGAACAGGCAGGCCAGCAGGACCGCGCCCCCCGCCGACAGCCGCGTCGCACGCCGGTCGATGAAGTCTGCCATTCGTCCCGTACCCGAGCCGGCCGGAACTACCGGCCGTCGTAGATGAGCTGCATGATGGACCGCACCGTGTCCGGCTCGGCGCTGAACTCGCTGTACTCGTCCGGCACCGCGTAGCCGGCGGCCGCGTCGTCGACGCTCTGCCCCGCTTCCATCCCCGCCCGGGCCACGCCGGCCAGGTGGTTGTAGAAACCGGCGAACGCCTCGAATTCGGCCCAGGCCACCGGGTTGTTGATGTGGCCGGTGATGATTCTGTCGACGTCCGGGATGCCGGCGACCGCCTTGTTGAGCGTCTCGCCGTAGTCGACCGCGCTGCCCCCGCTGTTGTCCGCGTCCACGAACGGCAGCCGCCGCCAGGGGAACAGGTCGCCGCTGTGCATGACCCGCACTGCCGGGAACACGATGAGCGTGTCGCCGTTCGTGTGGCCGCGGCCGAAGTGGTAGAGGTCGACCTGATCGCGGCCGCTGAAGAGCGACATGCGCTCGCTGTAGGTCAGGTCGGGCAGGAACCTGGCGTTGTCGCCCTGGAAGGCCTCGCAGTTGGTGACGGGCTGGCAGTCGTCGCGCGCCATCTGCGCGGCCGTCCCCTCGTGCGTCACGATGGTGACGGTCTCGGCAAACTCGGTGTTGCTGCCGCTGTGGTCGAAATGCGTGTGGGTGTTGATGATGGTGGTGACCGGCTTGTCGGTGACGCTGCGAACCTGCTCCAGGATCGCCTGCCCGTAGCCGGGCAGCTTGGTGTCGACGAGCACCACGCCCGTCTCCGTCACCCACACGCCGATGTTGCCGCCGGTCCAGGCGTCGCCGGCGGCGGGGTCGGCGTTGGCGAGCATGTACAGGTTCTCGGCCACCTCCTGCATGTCGGTGATCGGCGCCGGCGTTCCCTGCTGCACCTCGTGGGCGCCGGCGGTGATCGCCAGTCCGGCGGCCGTCAGAATGGCCAGGTACGCTGCGCGTCGGCGAAGATCGAGTCGCAGCCGAAATGGAGACGAGTGCTGCTGTCGCATCATGCTTCCTCCTGCCGGTCGGGTGGCGCCGCGCACCGGGGGCCGGCGAGTGCGGCTCCCGATGCGGATCAAATGATAGCGCGAGCCGCGCGTACTCCCTACGCGAGCGTCCAGAGCGCCGCGAACAGCCCGAGTCCGGCGGCGAGTTGCCACCACAGTTGCGTGCGCTCCCTGATGAACAGCACCCCGAGGCCGATCCACCCGGCCGCGGCCGCCAGCAGGGGCCAGTACAGCTCCTCGATGGTCTCTTCCCGGCCCGTGCGCCGAGCGAACTGCCGGGCGTCGGCGAGAATGCGCAGCGCGGTCAACTGGTCCGACTGCATGCCCAGCTCGTAGTAGCGCCCGCCGCCGGCCAGGGCGATGGCCCGCAACGATGGCCGGTCCAGCGCCGAATGGATCGGCTCGGGCGGCGGCTCGTACCGTCGCGGCGGCAGATCGGGTATGAGGCCGCCGGCCGTCGTGCCGACGCCGACGACGTAGACGCGGATGCCCCGGCTGCGGGCCAGCTCCAGCGCCCTGCCCACCTCGCCGCTCCAGGCCTGTCCGTCGGAGACGACGACGAACGCCCGGGCGTTCTGCCGGCGCCCGTACAGCTCCTCGTCGACGTCGACCATCTTGACGCCCCAGAAGATGCCTTCCTCGATGTTCGTGTCCCAGCTCGTGTCGTCCTCGAGGCGGAACGGCGGCTCGTCGCCCAGGTGGTCGAGGAAGAAGAAGAAGGCGTTCGGATCGGTCGTCAGGCGCACCTGCGGCGCCGGGCGGTAGGCGAACAACGCCAGGGCGACCCGCTGATCCGTCCAGCTCAGCGTCTCGGCGAACGTGCGCAGCCAGGCCGTCGAGCGCCGCCAGCGGTCGGGCCGCACGTCCGTCACGCGCATCGATGTCGATCCGTCCTGCAGGACGATGAAGTCGATGCCGGCCCTTTGCACGCGGCTGACGCGGGCCTGCGGCCGCGCCAGCGCCGCCACGAGGCAGGCGACCGCGAGAATCAGGCACAGCCAGAACGTGAGTCCGCCCGCCGGCGCGTAGCGTTCGCGCACCGGCAGCACGCGGCCGCGCAGGTAGCGCCGCGCGTCCCGCCGCCGGCGCGCGAGCTGCCAGCACCAGGCCGCCAGCAGCGCGGCCGGCAGCGCCAGCAGCCACAGGTACAACGGCTCGAGGAAGTGGATCATCCGCGGCGCCGGAGCGGGGGGTCGCCGCCCCGGGTCGGGTCGTCGATCCGATCCCGCTCGTCCTGGTTCAGCGGCACGTAGATCTGGATGTCGTCGAGACCGGTCTCGTCGTCGAGCGGCTGCCCGCCTTCCCGGCCCAGGGGGTTCCCGGGCCCGGCCGGGAGCGGCTGGCCGCCGGCCGCCAGCGCGTTGCGGCGGCGCACCAGGAGCTCGTAGTTGAACGCCACGTCGGGATTGTCGCCGTCGTCCTGCAGCAGCTCGACGTACAGCGCGATCGCGCGGTCGAGACTGTCGAGCGCCTCCTCGCGCGACGCCCCCGGCCGCTGGCCCGCCCGGTAGGTCGCGCCGGCGACGGCCAGCCGCAGGGCGGCGCTGCCCCGCTCGGGGGGAGGCCCGCCGGCCGCCTCCGCCAGCAGCGCGGCGTAGTCTCCCTGCCAGTAGCGAATCGCGGCGCGCCGGGCGGCGATCTCCTCCCGCACGCCCGCCAGCGCCCACGGTATCCGGTCCGCGGGCCGCAGGTAGTCCCCGACCCGGGCGTACGCCTGCTCGGCCGCGCCCAGGTTCGCCGCCGCCAGTGCGTGCTGGGCCTCGGCCAGGCCGCGCTCCACGACGGCCCAGCCGGCGCAGGCGGCGGCCAGCACGGCGAGCGCCACCGCGGCCAGCCCGCAGCGGGGGTCGATCATCGCGCTCACGGGAATCTCCTGAATGTCCTGATGCCGAGGGTCAGGGCGAGCGCAACCGTCCACAGCGCCGCCGCGATCAGCGCGAACGGGGCGAACCGCGGATCGCGCGTGACGTAGCGGGTCACCTGGATGCGCCCGGCCGCCAGCCGATCGATCTCGTGGATCGCCTCGATGATCATCTCCTCGTTGGCTGCCGGGAAGAACCGGCCGCCCGTCCGCTCGACGGCCTCCTTCCACACCACGTCCGGCAGAATGTCGCCGAGCTGCTGGTCGTAGCTGGTGCGGATGAAGTACACCGGAATGCGGTTGTCGGCGGCCTCGCGCAGGATGTCGTCCAGCGAGCGGTCCTCGTGGACCGCGTGCGTGTCCTGTCCGTCGCTGAAGATGACGATGAGGTTGCCGGTCGCCTGCAGGAAGTCGAAGGTGCGGAACAGTTGCACGCCCCGGTTGATGGCTTCCATGATCAGCGTGCCGTGGTCGGGAAAGCGGCGGTACTCCTCGGGCGTGCCGATCAGCCCGATGCTCAGCAGGATGTTCTCGTAGTCGTTGGTGAACGGCGTGACGATGTACGCGCGGCTGCCGAACTCGATGAGGGCGACGAGGTCGTGATAGGGGCCGTCCATGCGCCGGCGCACGAAGTACTCCGCCGCCGCCACGTTCGCCAGGAACGTGTTGCCGGCCCGCAGTTGGCGGGTCGAGAACGCGGAGTTCATGCTCAGCGACGCATCGATCAGGATCGTGATCCGATGACCGGGGTACGAGGTCTCCTCCTGCACCAGGGTGGCCTGCGGCGCCGCGAGGGCCGCCGCGAAGAACGGCAGCCCCGCGACGAACAGCAGGAACGCGCCGTGGCGCACGGCGCCGCGGCCGGGGCGGGCGCCCCCCGGCACGAGCGCCGGCAGCATGATGGCGCGCCGCCCGGGACGGTGGGTCCTGACCGCGCGGGCCACCAGCGCGCCGAGCGCAAGCATCCCGAGCACGGCCGCGGCGAGCAGCGCCTCGCGCTGCCGCACGAACCCGAGCTCTCCCGGCGCCAGCCGGCCCAACTCGCCCAGGGTGGCGCCGATCCGGGACGCCAGCGCCGTCAGCGTGTCCATGACCGCCACCAGTCCCGGACGGCAGCGGCCGCCTGCTCGACGCGGCGGACCGCCGCCAGCGTGCGGACGCGGAGCGGCCGCGTCGCCGCGAGTCCGCTGTCGAGCTCCGCCGCCAGCAGGTCGCCGTCCGGCTCTCCGCCGCGGGCATAGCGCGCCGCGCTGAACGCCGCCAGGGCGCTCCGCAGCCGCTCCAGATCGCCGTCGGAGCAGGCCGCCGAGGCGGTCGCCGCGTTCGCCAGCAGCCCCGGCGTCACGGCGGAGGACACGACGACGGACCTCGCCCGCAGCAGCCCGGTGCGGATCCGCAGCTCACCGGCCAGCGGCTCGCCGGCCGCGCCGCCGGCGCGCTCGGCCACCGGCCGCCCCAGCGCGACCGCCGCCGCCAGTCGCAGGGCCGTGAGCGCCCGCTGTATCGCAGCCTGCGTCCAGCCTGCGGTGAGGCTCAGCTCCCGCAGCGCCGCCAGCTCCCCGGCCGCCGCCCAGGCGACCGCGGCGGCCGGCGCCGGCCGCGCCGCGCGTGCGGCCGGGCCCCGCCGCTCCCGCCGCGCGCGCCGGACGCTCAGGGCGAGCAGCCCGACCGCCGCAATGCCCAGGCCCGCCGCAACCAGCAGCGCCAGCCGGGCGCGAAACCCGCGCGCCTCGGCGGCGCCCAGCGTGCCCGGCTCGAGGCCGCGGATATCGCCGCCGTCTGCCGGCACCAGCGACACGACGCGGATGGACTCGGCCGGCAGGATGTACGTCAGCTCCCGTCCGGGCAGGAGCGCCCCGTCCTCGAGCTGCCGTTCGATGCGGTAGTTGAGCTCGAGCGACGGTATCTCGACATCGGCGCCGAAGTGGTCCTCCCCCGTGAGACGCAGCGTGTAGTGGTACTGGAACAGGCGCTCGGGACCCGTACGGACGTCGGCGAAGCGCTGCCCGCCGAGCACGTCGAACGGGGGCACGTCCAGCGTCTCGGGCTCCAGGCCGGCCAGATCCGGCACGGCCCGGGCGCGGTCCGTCTCCACGACGCGGCAGGTCAGCGTCATCGTGAAGTGCTCGCCGACGCGCACGGAGCCCGGATCGACCCGCCGCCAGCAACGCAGCGCATCCGTCGGCTCCCGGGCAACCTCGGATTGAGCGCCGGCTGCCGCAGGGCCGCCGAGCTGGCCGCCCGTCCACACGGCGGCCAGCATCAGGAGCGGTGGCAGGACAGGGCTCATCGCTTGCGCCTCCGCCGGCTGTCGAGGAACTCGGCGAGCGCCCCGTGCTCGCGCCCGGACTGCACGCGGACGACGTCGAGACCGCGCCGCCGCGCAGCGGCCGCCGAGCGATCCTGCCAGTCGCGGACCCGCTCGCCCAGCAGCTCGATATCGCGCGCGGAGAGCAGGCGGGGCTGCCCCGATTCCGCGTCGTACACCTCGATCCAGCCGGTCGACACCGGGGGCAGCTCGAAGGCGAAGGCGCTGTCGACCATCACGAAGAACACGTCGTGCAGCGCGTTCAGCGCCGCGAACTCCTCGACGAGAGTCTCCGGCGGATCGCTGAGAAAGTCCGACACGACCGGCATGAGCGAGCGCTTGCGAAGCAGGCCGGTCAGGTCTCCGTGCCCCTCCGGAGAACCGTCGCCGCCCGCGTCCGACAGGCTGTCCTGATAGACGTCCACGCAGTGCATGGCGTGATTCCTGCCCGTGCGCGGCCGCGCGGCCAGCCGCCGCCGGCGGCCGTCCATGGCGACGAGCCCGACCAGGTCCTGGCAGAAGGCCGCGGCCAGCCCCAGGGTGGCCACCGTGCGGGCGATCACCTTGGCGATCGGCGTGCCGTCGACGCCGCACTGCGTCGAACGCGACGTGTCGGCGACGATGATGACCGGCGCGGTGCTCTCCTGCTCGAACTCGCGCGTGATCAGCGGGCTGAAGTTGGTGAGGCTCGACTGCGGCCAGTCGACCGCCGAGGGCCGATCGCCGGGCTGCCAGTCGCGCAGTCCGACCAGATCGAAACCCGATCCGTGGAAGACGCTCTGGTGCGCGCCCGGCGCGTGCTCGCGCATCCGGCGCAGCACGACCAGCTCGATGTCCTGGATCTCCTCCCAACTGACCAGCCGCTCCGCGACGGGCGTCGTCATGGAATCGGTACGCGCTCGACGATGTCGTCGATGATGGTTTCCGCCCGGACCCCGTGGTTGGCCGCGTGCGGCGCGAGCCACACGCGGTGGCCGAGGATGTACCGCGCGAGTTGCTGCACGTCCTCCGGATACACCTGCGAGCGGCCGCCGGCGAGCAGCGCCCACACCTTCACCAGGCGCCCCCAGCAGATGGTCGCGCGCGGCGATGCGCCCAGGTCGACGAAGCGCTCGACCAGCTCCGACGGCGACCGGGTGAACCACTCCGTGTCCGCGTCGTACGGCCGGGAGGCGGCCACCAGCCGCTGGATGTAGCGCCCCAGCGCCTCGTGCAGGAAGACGCGCTCGGTGATGGCGGATCGCAGCTCGATGACCCGTTCCTTGCGGATCAGACTGTCGAGCCTGACCTTCTTGAAGTCGAAGTCGACCAGCTTCTGCTCCTCGGCCGGCGGCAGGTAGCCGATGGTCACCATGATCGCGAAGCGGTCCGTGGCGGCCTCCGACAGCGGGAACGTTCCCTGCCCCAGTTCGACCGGGTTCATCGTGGCGATGGCGAAGCTGAACGCCGGCAACTGGTAGGTCTGCTTGCCGACGGTGACCGCCCGATCCTGGAGGCCCTCGAGGAACGCGCTCTGCGACTTGAGCGGGATCCGGTTGATCTCGTCGAGCAGAATGACTTCCGCCGACGCCAGCGGGCCGAACTCGGTCATCAGGGCGCCGGTGACCGGGTTCACCATCTCGAATCCGACGACCTCGGTCGGCTGCAGATCCGCCCGTCCCTGCAGGCGGGCGAACTTGGCCCCGCTGATGGCGGCCAGGATGACGCCGAAGAACGTCTTCCCCACGCCGGGAACGCCGCGCAGCAGCAGGTTGCCGGCATTGACCTGGCGTTGCTGCTCGCGGTCGTACGTCGTCGGGATCTCGGCCATCAGCACCATGTTGGCGAGCGCCTTCTCCCGCTCGTACCCGACGAGCGCCTTGCTCCCCTCGGCGACGATCGCCGCGTGGAAGTCGACCGCGTCCCTGAGGTCCGCGTCCATATGGATCAGCTTCCGTCCTCGAGGGCGGCGATCGCCTTGCCGACGCGCACGTACCGCTCGTAGCGGTCCTGGTACGTCTGGAGCTTCTCCTGATTGACGGCGGCCAGGCGCGCCCGCAGCGCCTCGGCCGCGTCGCCCTCGGCCTTCGCGAGCGCGGACTCGGCCGCCGCGGCGCGCTCCTTGTACTCGAGATCGTGCCGGCGCTCCCAGGCCAGCCAGTCGGCTGTCCAGCGTGCGTGGGCCGCCTCCACCGCCTGCCGCGAGAAGGGAAACCGTCCGCCGCTCGCGGCGTCGAGCCGCGCGAACGCCTCCGGGAACAGCGCGCGCGCCGCCCGCGCCACCTCGGACCAGGCCACGAAGCGCTCCGGGTCGGCGTGTCCCGCAGCCACCGCCGGCCCGAACGTGGCCAGCAGGTGCAGCAACGCGTGCTCACGCCGCCTGCGCCGGAGCTCGGACAGCAGCAGCGCGACCCCCGCGCCTGCCGCCAGGAGGACGACGACCGCCAAGAGTCCCGCGCCGGTCACGCTCCCGCCATTCCGCCGCTTCAGTACTGCAGCGCCGCCACGACCCGCTCGCCCGCGAGCCGCCCGCGGCCGTCGAGCGCCGTCAGCTCGACCAGGAACGAGAGCCCCGCCACCCGGGCGCCGGCGCGCTTGACGAGGGCGACGCTGGCCTGCGCCGTTCCGCCGGTCGCCAGCAGGTCGTCGACGATCAGCGCCTGCTGGTCCGCCGCGAGCGCGTCGTCGTGCATCTCGAGGGTGTCGCTGCCGTACTCGAGATCGTACGTGACCTGCGTCGTTCTCCACGGCAGCTTGCCCGGCTTGCGCACCGGCACGAAGCCCACGCCCAGGCGGTCGGCGCAGGCGGCGCCCAGGATGAAGCCCCGGCTCTCGATGCCGACGACGACGTCGGGCCGCGGGTCGCGATAGGGGTCGGTCACGGCATCGACCGCCGCCCGAAAGCCGTCGGCGTCCCGCAGCAGCGTCGTGATGTCCTTGAAGAGAATCCCCGGCTTGGGAAAGTCCGGCACCTCCCTGATCAACCGCCTCAACGCTTCCATCGCACTCCCCTGGCCCGGCAATCGTCGCCTCCGGCTCCGGTTGCCGCCCAACCAACCCTCACCAGAAGTCTGCGCCGTTCTACGGCGCAGACTTCTGGCCGCGGCCGTTCAGCGGCGGATCGCGAAGCCGACGAACCGGCCCGTCGGCCGCAGCCCTTCCGCCGTCACGCCGTCGACCCGCGCGAGGGGCGGCCCGCGGTGAATGAGGCGCTCGAAGCGGACGACGGCCTCCTCGTACCCCTCGACCAGCGCCTCGACCTGCCCGTCGGCCAGGTTCCGGACGTAGCCGCAGAGGCCTTCGCGGCTGGCCGCCGCCTCCGTGAAGAACCGGAACCCCACGCCCTGCACCAGGCCGCGCACGAGATACCGCCGGGCAATCAGAACGTCCATCGACCGGTGCGCGATTATAGCCGACTCGTTTCGTGCGCCGGCCGCGCAAGTCCTTGCAACAGCCGCATGTACGGACGCACGCAGCGCGGCGCGCCCGGCCGCCGACTGTGGTACCCTCGTCGCGGGCCGGACGAGTCGCCGGCGCCGCCAACTGGGAGGAACCAGATGACTTCTGCAACTCGGCTTGGTGCCGGCATCCTGCTGTTTGCCGCCCTCCTGCTGCGGGGCCCCGCGCCGGCCGCGCAGTTCGACAGCGTCGGGTCGCTCGACTTTCCGACCTCCGCGCGCTCGGCCGAAGCCCAGCAGCACTTCCTGCGCGGCGTCGCCATCCTGCACAGCTTCGGGTGGCTGCAGGCCATTGACCAGTTCCGCGCGGCCCAGGCGCTCGAGCCGGACTTCGCCCTTGCGTACTGGGGCGAGACGCTGTGCTACAACCACCCCCTCTTCGCGACCTCGGCCGACGACGACAACCCGCGGGCCGCGCTGGCGCGCCTGGGCGCCACGCCCGCCGAGCGGCTCGCGAAGGCGCCGACGCCGCGCGAGAAGGGCTTCCTCCAGGCCGTCGAGGCGCTCTGGGCCGAGGGTGACTACGACGCGCGCCGCGTCGCCTACATGCAGGCCATGGAGCGGCTCTACCGGCAGTTTCCCGACGACGACGAGGTGGCGACGTTCTATGCGCTGTCGCTGCTGAGCGGATCGCGCGCGCTGGGCGACCAGTCGGGGCGCCTCGAGATGCGCGCCGGCGCCATTGCGCTCGGCGTCTTCGGGGCCAACCCCGACCATCCGGGGGCGCCGCACTACGCGATTCACGCCTTCGACGATCCCATCCACGCGCCGCTCGCGCTGCCGTCGGCGAGGCGCTACGCCGAGATCGCGCCGGCCGTGGCGCACGCCCGCCACATGCCGACGCACATCTTCATCCAGCACGGCATGTGGGACCTGGTCTCGCAGCACAACCAGTCGGCCTACGACGCGGCCCGTGCGCTCTGGAACCCCGGCGACAGCGTGGGCGATACCGTCCACCCGCTCGACTGGGGCCAGTACGGCGACCTCCAGCGCGGCGACTACGCCCGGGCGCGCGACTGGATCGAGCGCCTCGAGATGGTGATAGACGAGAGCGACGGCGCGCAGCGGGCCGTCGATTCACTGGCGCTGCTGCGGGCGCGCTACGTGGTCGAGACCGAGGATTGGAAGGCCGAGCCGCCCACCGACGACAGCTCGGCGCACGAGCTGCTGGCGACCGGACTCAGCGCGTTCCGCCAGGGCGACGCCGGCACGGTCGGCCGCGCGGCCGCCGCGCTCGAGGCCCGGGCGGCCGACGGCGGCAAGCCGGCGCAGATCATGCACAAGCAGGTTGCGGCGCTGGCGGCGCTGGCCGACGGACGCGGCGAGGAGGCGGTGGCGCACATGGACGCGGCCATCGCCGTCGTCGAGACGATGCGGCCGCCCAACGGCGCCGCGAACCCGGTCAAGCCGCCGTACGAGCTGTACGGCGAGATCCTGCTGGAGCTCGGACAACCGGCCGCGGCGGCTGAGAAGTTCGAGCAGTCGCTGCTGCGCATGCCGGGCCGCACGCGCTCGCTGCTGGGCGCCGCGCGCGCGGCGGCCGCGAGCGGCGACGCCGAGACGGCCCGCTCGCGCTACGAAACGCTCATCGACCAGTGGCGCGGGCAGCCCGACCACCCGGCGGTCGCCGAAGCCCGCGAGTTCAAGGCGGAACGCGGCTGAGGGCTACGAATCCCTACAGGAGTCTGATTGAGGTTCCCATGAGGAAGACATTGGCCACGGCGCTCGCGGGTGCAGTGCTGCTCGGCTCGACCGGCGCCGCCCAGTCACCGGACGCGTACGACTACTGGCAGCACCAGCGGCAGATGGTGCGCCACGGCCAGCAGGCCATCTTCATGTGCAACGGCCTGTTCACCTCGCACCGCACGCTCGAGCAGGTCTATGCCCAGGAGCTGGCCTTCCTGCCGGAGCCGGTGGGGACGCCGGCCGGCGGCGACTACACCATCGACCGCGAACGGCAGGCCGTGACAGTGGGCGCCGGACACGGCGTCCCGCAGATGCGGGCCGCTTTCCGCGACGGCATCGGCTGCGTCATCCTCGGGCCCGGGCAGACCCTGGACGACATCGACGCCCTGCCGGTGCAGACGCTGGCCCGGCCGGCGGGCGATGCGGCGGCGATTGCCTGGCCGGACGGCGATCTCGTCGCGCGGCAGGCGCTGCCGTCGTACATCGACGCGGGCGCGTTGCAGGCCGCCTCCGACTGGTCGTTCGATCGCGAGTCGCCGGAGCAGGTCACGCTGAGCCTGCTCATCGTCCATCGTGGCGCGATCGTCCACGAGCGCTACGCGCCCGGCGTCGAGATGGCAACGCGGACGCGCACCTGGTCGACCGCCAAGAGCATCGCCTCGACGCTCATCGGCATGCTCGTCGACGAGGGCAAGCTGGGGCTGGACGAACCCTTGGGCTACGACTTCTTCCCGCAGGCCGCCGCCGCCGAGCACGACCCCCGCGCGGCGATCACGCTGCGCCACGTCCTGAACATGTCGAGCGGCCTCGAGCCGGTCGACAACGCGGGCAGGGAGTACGCCATCGGGTCGGGGCTGTCGTACTGGGCGGGCGCGAGCTCGGTCGTCGGCGCGCGCAGCCGGGGCCTGATTCGCAAGCCCGGCACCAACTGGGACTACGAGAACTACGACACGCTGCTGGGCGTCTACGCCCTGAAGCGCGCGCTGGGCGGCGGGCAGGCCTACCTCGAGTTCCCGCGGCGGCGGCTGCTGGATCGCATCGGGATGCGCAACACGCTCCTGAGCACGGACCGCTTCGGCGACTTCGTGCTGAGCAGCCAGGTCTACGCGAACGCCCGCGACCTGGCGCGCTTCGGCCTGCTGTACCTGCAGGGCGGCGTATGGAACGGCGAGCGCCTCGTCTCCCCGGAGTGGATCGATTTCGTGCGGACGCCGGCGCCGGCGACGCGGGGCCGGGGCAGCTTCTACGGCGGACAGTTCTGGCTCGTCCCCGACGGCCGGACCGACGTGCCGGGCAACGCCTACTCGACGTCGGGCAACCGGGGCCAGTACGTCGTCATCGTCCCGTCGCACGACCTCGTCATCGTCCGGCGGGGGCTCGACTACGGACGCCAGGGCTTCGACCGCTGGGACATGACGCGCGAGGTACTCGAGGCGTTCGGAGAGATGCCGTCGGAGACGCAGGGGGGTTGACCCCCGCGGGGGTCGCCTAGCGGGGGTCGCCTAGACGAACTGCACGAGCCTGACGTTCAGCGCCCGGGTCGCCCCGGCGGCCCCTTTCCACTGGACCAGGATCGGGCTCTGGTAGGTGCCCCAGCCGATCTCGCCGCGACCGTTGCCGCCACGGTCCAGCACCGGCAGGCTGATGCCGCGCTTCATGCGCAGGAAGTGCGACACGGGGAGCGCCAGCGCCCGGTTCACCAGCCGCTCCACCAGCGACTGGCGGACGCCCACGCGGTCCATGAGCTTGTTGAAGAGCTGCACCGCGTCGTACTGGGCGTAGCCCAGCGCCCGCGCCGGTATGGCTCGCGGAGACTGCAGCGCCTCCTTCGCCTCCTTGCCGATTTGCGCCATGAAGCGGAACGGGTCCGTCAGCACCTCCCGCAGGTCGTGCGTCATGAGCAGGGTTTCGTACTCGTTCACCGTCAGGCCCGCGCTGCGCTCGTCCGCGGGCAGCGACACGTCGAAGCGACCGAACGACACCTGGTGCTGCCGCGCCAGCTCCTCCAGCCGGCTTATGAAGCCGAGGCGCGGATCGCGCAGGTTCTGGGCGTCGATTGCGTGCGCGGACGCGCCGACCTGCACCTGCGCCCGGAAGACCTCCTGCTCGCGGTTGTACGCGATGACCGTCGTCCGCCGCTGCCGGGTGCCGCCCACGTGGACGCCGTCCAGCTCCACGAACCAGACCGGCTCGTTGCCGCGCAGCTCGTAGGACGTGGCGTTGCGCAGCCCGCTGCCCATGAACGCGAGGTGCGAGTCGGCGTTGCGGGGCTCCACGGCGCGCTGCTGCTCGGAGAGCTCCTTCCGCAGGTGGACCTTGTCGTGGACGTAGTCGGCGCCCTGCGGAAAGAGCTTGTTGAAGACCTGCAGGTAATCCTGGATGTTGTTGCTGTCGTGGTCCAGCACGGCGGCCAGGCGCTGGTCGAGATAGCCGGCCGTGGTGTGGTCGGAAATGTAGAACGCCTTGGGATAGCGGGTGAACTCGGACCCGAACTCCTCACGCAGCTTGCCGCGGACGTCGATGAGATCGAGACGGGACGTGGGCCGGATGCGGAGCGTCGCGTGGAAGGGGTTCTCCCCGGCCCGGGTGTGCCGGTTCACCAGGATCATCGTCCGGGCCTCATGGTACGTCATGGACCGTCCGACACGCCAACCCGACCCGGCGCTCGCCTCGCACCCTTCACGAGGAGCGGCGCAAACGACGGACTTCGCGATAGCGGTATGGAGACCCCGGCAGCGGAGGCTTCGTCACGCCGCCGCCGGGAGAACGTCCGCTCCCGATGCGCGCGCCGCCCGGGCGAGCCGACGGTCGAGAGTGGCCAATGGCCGCTGCTCCCGCAGTGCCAACTCCAGGTAGATCGCGTCGTAGGCCGAGATTCCGTGCCGACGGGCAAGCCGCAGCACGTCCGCACCCCTCGGCGTGTCGTCGAGCCGCCTGACCAGGCGGTCCAGCGCCGCCAGCGCCTCGGCGGTATCGTCGGCGGTCGTTCGCCCGCGCCGCTCCGAGACGACGAGCGCATTCCGGACTTCTGCCCACCATAGCCGGGGCGCGACGACACCCGTCTCGATTACGAGGTCGAAGACCGAATCTGCAGCATCCGACCTCTCGTCCTCCAGCACCCAGGCTACCGAGATCGAGCAGTCGAGAACGGGTGAGTTCACCGGCGCCCCTCGTCACGCAAAGCGAGTATCTCGTCGACGCTCGCCCAGCCGATACGCCGGCGCAGCGCGCGCAGGGCGGCTACGGCGCGTTCCCGATCCTCCCTGTCCGCCGCATCGTGAGGAACGAGGCGCGCGACGGGCCGCCCGCGCTTCGTGATGATCACGGTTTCGCCTGCGGCCACCGCATCGAGCAGTGCCGAGAGATGCGTCTTCGCCTCGAACGCGCCGATCTCGCGCACCGTGCCGGCCTTCATCGTGGATTCATTCAACCAGTCTGGAAACTGGTCTATCAGGCCGGCAACCCTACCGGCCGTCGCAGGAATCTTGCGCTGTGGGTGTTGGGACGGTGACGGGCACACGGTGGGTGGCGGCGACGCGCCGGCGCACGCCATGGAACGGCGCCTGAGGAAGGCGGCCGACGGGAAAAGGAAAGGTGGTCGGGGCGAGAGGATTTGAACCTCCGACCCCTCGGTCCCGAACCGAGTGCTCTACCAGGCTGAGCCACGCCCCGACACAGCTTGCTATTGTAGCGCAGTCTGGCCGCCCCGGTCAGCCGGCTTCAGCGGTCGCGTGGGAAATCAGCGCATCGACCGTCTCGAGGGCATCGTGCGCCGTCCAGTCGGGTTGCAGCGGCGTCACGGAAACCCAGCCCTCACACACGGCCTGATAGTCGGAGCCGGGATCCGATTCCCAGTCGAGATGCGCGACGTCGATCCAGTAGTACGGCTGCTGTCTGGGATCGAACGCCTCGGTCACCGCTGTCTTGTGATTCCGACGCGCCTGCCAGGTGCTCCTGATTCCGCGGGCGGGGCCGCGCGGCATGTTGACATTCAGGAACGTGCGCGGCGGCAGCCCCGCCTCCAGGACGCGCGCGGCCAGTTGCGCCGCGGTCGCGGCAGCCTGCGTGAAATCCGGCTCTCCGCGCACGCGCTTCTGGGACACGGCCAGGCTGGGTGCGCCGAGCAGCGTGCCCTCCAGCGCCCCGGCGACTGTGCCGGAGTAGGTCACGTCGTCGCCCAGATTCCAGCCGATGTTGATCCCGGACACCACCAGCTCCGGAATGCCGCGCAGAATCCGGCTCGCCGCGATGTCGACGCAGTCGGTCGGCGTGCCGTCCACGCTGAACCAGCGCTCGGCGACCTGCGTGAGGCGCAACGGGCGGCGGAGCGTCAGCGCATGCCCGATCGCGCTGGACTCGGCCTCCGGCGCAACGACGTAGACGTCGCCGAGCGGGGCAAGCGACTCCGCCAGCGCCGCGATGCCGGCCGAGCGCACGCCATCGTCGTTGGTTACGAGGATCCTCGGCATCTTCAAGATGGGGCTGCGCCCCAAGCCCCCGGCGTCCGTTTGCGGGGACCCCTGCGCCCCGCGCCACTTCCGCCGAGGCGCGCCGTGCGCGCCTTGCGCCGGCTGCGCCGGCGCTCAATCAGGCGGGGCTTCTGCCCCAGGGCCCCCGGCGTCGTTTGCGGGGACCCCTTCGCCCCGCGCCGCTACCGCCGAGGCGCGCCGTGCGCGCCTCGGCGGCATGGCGCATTGCCGGGCGGTTCATGGGCGGCGGCGAAACCCCGCTCAGTCTATCCCGTTTGGGGGCGCCGCCGGCCAGGGCGCCCGGGCGGCCGCTGTATCATTGGCGCTGCCGTCATGGCGCATCCGTTCGACGCGGTTCTGCTCATCAGTTTCGGCGGGCCTGGGGGGCGCGCGGACATTCGGCCGTTCCTGCGCAACGTGCTGCGCGGCCGCCGCATACCCGACGTCCGCTTCGAGGCCGTCGTCGGACACTACGAGCGGTTCGACGGCGTCTCGCCGCTGACCGCCATCACCCAGCGTCAGGCCGCCGGCCTGCGCGCGCGGCTGGCAACCGGCGGGCCGCCGGTCCCCGTGTACGTGGGCATGCGCAACTGGCATCCATTCCTGGAGGACACGCTGGCCGAGATGGCGCAGGCCGGCGTGCAGCGCGCGCTCGCCGTGCCGCTGGCCGCCCACCACACCTACTCGAGCTGCGGCCAGTACAAGCAGAACGCCGCCACCGCGAGGCGCTGGCTGCGCGCCACCCGCGGCTGCGACATCGAGCTCACGTACCCGCCGGGCTGGCACGCCCACCCGGGCTTCGTGAGCGCGAACGCCCGTCACGTCGAGCAGGCGCTGGCAGAGCTGGCTCCCGGGCGGCGGGACCGCGCGCGGCTCGTGTTCACCGCGCACAGCATCCCGCGGTCGATGGCGGACGAGTCCCGCTACGAGGCCGAGCTGGAGGAGTCGGCACGCCTCGTCGCGGGCGAGCTCGGGCGCCCCGACTGGGCCCTCGTCTATCAGAGCCGCAGCGGAAGACCTGCGGATCCCTGGCTGGAACCGGATGTCTGCGACTACCTGCGGGCGGAACGCGCGCGCGGGCTGGCCGCGGCGGTGCTCTGCCCGCTGGGATTCGTGGCCGATCACGTCGAGGTGCTCTACGACCTCGACGAAGAGGCCGGCGAGGCGTGCCGGGCGGTCGGCCTGGACATGCGGCGCGCCGCGGCCGTCAACGACCACCCGCACTTTCTCGACGCGCTCGCCGACGTCGTGCGCGCGGCCGGAGGCGTAGCGCCCCTAGGCCGCGCGCACGACGTGCGCGAGCGCGTCGAGCGCGCGCCGCTGCTCGCCGACGGCCGCGGCGAGCCGCATG